>JAQVIX010000065.1 GCA_028695495.1 Candidatus Cloacimonadota bacterium
TCACTGGTATCGCTTTATCTACGAGGACTACGGTTCTGCCCGCGGTATTGATATCCAGATGGAAAAGATACTGTCAAACTTTAATACCTGGACTCTTGCCTATTCTCTGGCATGGGCAAATGGCAATAACTCCTCTACCGTGATTCAGGATGAAAACACCTCTTACCGGGAGTTTCCGCTGGATTGGGATGTAAGGCACAATGTAAGCATGAATTACACCTTCCGCATTGGCAAGGGTGAGGAATTCTTTATTCCCTTTACCTATTATATCCTGCCGGTTGATGACATCTCTGCCAGCCTTACCTGGAGCCTTACCTCCGGTGCACCTTATACCCCGCAGAGCCAGGAAGGAAACTCCATGTTGGATACCAATAGCAAGCGTATGAAAGCCAGCCAGGGCACAGACCTGCGTATTTCCAAAGGCATTACCCTGCCCGGCAATACCAGCGCCCGTGTATTCTTCGACGTGGAAAACCTCTTTAAAAACACCCAAATCTACAGCGTGTATCCCAAAACCGGAAAGCCCTGGGAAAGCGGCGAAGACCTGGTGGATCCTATAGTAAATTACGTGTACCCCGAAGTAGCATTTATGCACGCGGTAGCCACAAGAAATCCCAGCCACATCAATAATTACCGCGGTATCACCGTTGGTATATCCTTTAATTTCTAAATTATTCCAAGGAGGAATCATAAATGAGAAAGTTCTCGTACATAATGTTGCTGCTGGCAGTGCTTGGCCTGCTGATACCCGGCATGGCTTTCGCACAAGAGGCAGCCACTGAAGCAGCCGCTGCACATAGTGCTGGCGGATTAGAAAGTTTTGCCGAATTGGTATTTGGCAGCGGTATGGTAAAATGGTTCAAAGATGGTGGTTGGGCGATGTGGCCCATCCTGATCGTGGCAATCTATGGATTAGCCTACGTGGTATGGAAATTCATCTCCTTGATCTATGCCAAGATTAATTTGAACGCCTTTTTGGCAAAGATTATTCCTCTGCTGGAAGAAAAGAAATACAAAGAAGCAGCGGAGATCGCCAAGGCAACCCGCGGTCCCATAGCTTCCATTATCTATGCCGGTCTGCTAAAAGCCGATGGCGGAGTATCCACAGTGGAAAAAGCCATTGAAAACGCTGCCATGATCGAAATGAGCTACCTGGAAAAAGGCTTCCTGGAGCTTTCTACCAGTATTACCCTGGCTCCCATGCTGGGCTTCCTAGGTACCGTTGCCGGTATGATTAGCGCATTCGACGCCATTGCTGCAGCCCGTGCGGTGGATGCCACCATCGTGGCAAGCGGTATCAAAATCGCGCTTATTACCACCGAAGCCGGCTTGATCGTGGCTATCCCGGTGCAATTCTTTAATAACATCTTCGTAACCATGGTAGATGCCATGGTGATAGACATGCAAAAAGCAACGGAACGTGTAATTGAAGCGATGCTTTAATCCTTCAGGGAGTATGAAATGAAAATAGGACGTAAAAGGAAAGGCAAAGCGGAGATCCCCACTTCGTCGATGTCCGATATTGCTTTTCTCCTCATCATCTTCTTCATGGCAACTACCAAGTTTGACGTGAAAGAAGGGATCAGGATAGTCCTGCCTCAAGCTTCTGCCCAAGGTTCAGAAAAAGTACAAACTATTTCTCTCACCGAGAAGGAAATGACCCGAATGCAGATTACTTCAGATGGAATGCTTGTGATCAATAAAGAAGCTCCCCGCCAATATGAAAGCGGCGAGCTGGATGCTTTGATTCAAGAGAAATTGCTGGTAAATCAGGATATGATCTTCAAGGTAATTACGGATCGTGAAGCCAAATACAACGAAATGATCCGTGTGGTTGACCGCCTCAAAGCGGCTCGCATCGAGAAGATCTCACTATCGACAAATTAGGAGACAGTCATGGCTTTTAAGAAAGAAAGAAATCGCGATGTAGCTATCCCTAATGGTTCGATGTCTGATATCGCCTTTCTCTTGCTGCTCTTCTTTATGGTAAGCACCGTGTTCGTTCAGGAAAAACAATTCTGGGTAGAACGCGACCGCTGGCCCATAGCCGAGAGCATCGAGCGCATACCGCGAAATCACACCTCCACCATCTATGTGATGAGGGATGAGACTATTTTGATCGACGACGTACCCACCCGTATCGAAACAGCCGAGGATACCTTTGTTTATTCCACCTTAATTTCCAAAAAGGAAGAAGACCCGGAATTGGTGGTATGCTTTAGGACGGATAAGGATACGATGTATGGCGCCATGTCCGACGTGATGCGCCAGCTCCAGGATGCAAATGCCCTGGTAGTAGCTTTTGAAACGCAACAGCACAGGGATTAGGAGGAGCGAGATGAAAGATAATTTCATAGATTGGAAAGACTATGCCAATAGCCAGCTTCCCAAAGCTCTGGCGCTCTCGCTTACGCTCTTGCTCTTTGGAGTGATGGTAACCCCCAAAATTGAGGTGAAAAAACAAGTTTTTAAATCTCAACAAATGGAATTGGTGGATATCCCCATGGAAGAGCGCGAAAAGATAGAACCCCCGCAAACTGAGCTCAATATCGAAATACCCTTGGTAATAGGTGAAGAGCTCTCCACCGAAGCGGTGAATATGGAAGATTATATAGCCGCGCTGGAAAAGATCGGAAAGTTTGATACCACCACCGCCGCCAGCCTTACCAAGATCGATGAAACACCGGTGGACTTTGTAGCTTATGAAGACCCACCCATACCCCTTACCCGTATCTCACCAGAGTATCCGGAAATAGCCAAAAGAACCAATACCCAAGGCACCGTGATGCTGGAAGTGGAAATCCTCAAAGATGGCAGCGTGAGAAATATCGTGGTAAGAAGATCGGTGATCGGCTTGGATGATGCCGCTATCGAAGCAGTGCGCAAGACCAAATTCCAACCTGGAAAGAGTAGCGGACGCCCGGTTGACGTTAAATTGATAATTCCGATTGAGTTCAAACTTAAATAATCTGGGAGTGTTTAATGAAGATTAATAAGATAATACTCTGCCTTCTGCTGCTTGTATTTAGCCTCAGCTTTGTATATGCAGCCAAGGCAGTACCCTCTACCGGAACCAAAAAGCTGGACCTTACCAAATATCACAATATCGGTAATATTTGGCTAAGGGTAAGTAATTACGGTTTCTTTGGTTCTGGCGATGATATCGTTCCGCAATACCCTTCCCTGGAATATCCGGGAGGCAGCGGAGTGGATTATCTATATCAGGGCGCCTTGTGGTTTGGCGCCAAAAAACAACGCCGCGACGGGCTAAATCGTAAACTGTACTGGAAAGTATTTCCGCCCTCAGCCGCAAATGATACTACCCTTTACGAAGGGCATCCGGATTGGCGTCCCAATATGAAACCCGTATTGGACACTCTGGTAACCGTGGGCTTCGATGGCGATAAAGACCTTTACGAGTTTTTACCTGCATACAATCCGCTATTGGTTTCAAACCCAAATCAGGTCGATAACTACGCTTTTTACAATGCCCTGGATGGCATTGCCACGGCTTCTACCCGCACCCAAAGACGTGGTGTGGATGACGATGGTGATGGCAGAATAGACGAAGACTTCGTAGGCTATACCTTCCCCTTCCGCGTGGCAGACGAATTGCCCAGCGAGTTCAGAGCTTTTGGCGGACGCCATATAGCCGATGTACCACCGCATGAATTTGCCATCCTGGACGACCCCACTGTAGCCGAAATCTGGTTCCCCCTGGGCTTTATGGACCTTTCGGATAGAACCTTTACCAGCTATGCCTTCTCAAACCGATATGACGATGATGGCGACGGACGCTTTGATGAGGATGGCGCACCGGTTTCCGAGCAAGACTTTATCTCGTACTATTACGACTACTGCCCCTTTGGTACAGATGGCGATAGAGACTATGGAGTTTCCAAAGGATCAAACAAACACTATCCTTTGAACGTTCGCGTACGCCAGATGAGCTATCAATGGAGCTATGAATACATCAAAAACCTGGTATATGTGGAGTTCAATATCACCAATATGAGCTTGGTAGATACTCTCTACGATTGCGCCATGGGTATCTACATGGATGCAGACGTGGGACCCCAAACCTGGGGCAGCGAAAAGGCTGCCGATGATAAATCCGGCTATATCAAAGGTGAAGGCTATGAATTTGCCTATACCTACGATGCGGATTTTGATGGCGGACTCACCCCCGGCTATGTAGGCGCCCGCGTATGTACCCCAGACCCCGAACAGCTTGAATTCCACTGCTGGTACTGGAAAGTGGGAGATGGACCGGACGACTTTACTCCGCTCAGCCTTAGCCCCACGGGCCGCACCGCAAATGAAAAATACTGGCTACTTACCGGACGCAATCCAAACGTGCGTAAATACACTGCACTCCGTAGTGAAAATCCGGATGAAATGGAATGGGAACAGGAATCTCCCAATGACACCCGTTTCCTCTTTGCTTTCTACGGTGCCCAGCCCGGTCAAGCAGAATATAACGAACAAGACGAAAACGGCGTTTTCTTCAACCGTTGGAATCTGGCTCCAAACAAGACCATGAAGATTGTGATTGCGGTATTCCCCGGTGACGATAAAGAAGACCTGAAAAAATCTGCCCTCTGGGCAAAGGAAATCTACGGCACCGCCCAAAACCTGGTTACTGTAGTACTACCAGATACCTTCCCGCATTACAACCCGCCCGAACCCCCGGAAATCCCCGGACTCTATGCTGAATTGCAAGATAACGGCAATCGCATAGACCTTTATTGGGATAACCGCAGTGAGTTCTCTTGGGACGTAAAGACTGTGCCCACCGCCGATATCGGCTGGCAGAGACCCGAAAGTGAATCCCTGGTAGCCGGTATTGATAGTGACCCAAATTACTATTTCGATAATGGTTGGCCGCCAAACTTCCCGGATGAATATAAACCCCCGCGGAAAGGCGAACCTGGCTATAAAGATTATAAATGGATGCCCGGCGCCAGAGTAAACCCCTGGACTGCTTACCGCTTGCGTCATGACTTCCAAGGATATACCATCTGGGGACGCTCCGGCAGCGGAAACCAGGAAAACTGGGAAATGATCAAGCGTTGGGATAAGGTGGAAACTGCCCAGGATATTGAAGACTATAGTGTGAATTATGGTCATGAATTATACAAAAACTATGGTGGCTATCTGGGTAATGATACCGATCTGCCAAACCGTAGCGATGATCCCAATCTCAATATCCGCGGTTGGCAAGCCACTCCCGAAGAATATGCCCAATACTACTGTTTAAATGAATACTACAATTTGGTACCCAATGGCGATGTATTTTACGGCTGGCCGATCTACGACCCGGATATGAATTACAGTTCCAGCGTTCAGGCAGAAGCAGATGCCATATATAACGAATACTTTGACAGGCTGGATCATAAGAGCTTGCAAGCCATGCAAGCCAGGCTCTTTAAGCATAAAGACCTTAGCAACGAGCAATTTGATGCGCTTTACGATCCCAAGCTGATCCCGCTTAAGACCTTCGCCTTCCCCGGCGGCGGTGATGAGCCAGCGGATGAACAGATCGAAAAAGTAAGACGCGAAAGGCTTGCCCGCAGAATGTACCGCTCCAGCATTATGTATCCCAGAAAGGGCGTGGAATACTACGTTGCCGTTACCGCTTTCGACCGCGGTATTCCGGAAAACAACCTGAACTATCTGGAAACCGGACGCGATGCCGATGCCAATATGAAGGTATTCTTCCCTGGCCCCTTGGCACGCACAAAGATGGACAACATCAAAGTAGTTCCAAATCCCTATATCGGTCGCAGCTCTTTCGATGGTCGCTACGATAACGATGAAAAAGGCGATAAGAGCCGCCGCTTGTGGTTCATCAATCTGCCTTACACCTGCACCATCCGCATCTATACCCTGGCGGGAGATTTGGTGCAAACCCTGGAACACGATGGTCCGCAACGTACCGATATAGTAACCGTATCCAAAGCTGCTACGCAAGGCATCTCTGCCGATGGTATGCACTCTTGGGATCTACTTTCCAAGCATCACCAGATCATCGCCCCCGGCGTGTATCTCTTTAGCGTGGAAAACAAAGCCGATAAGAAAATCAAAGTCGGCAAATTCGTCATAATTAAATAAGGGAGGAACAGGTGAAAAAGAATCTAATCTCAATCCTCGTGCTGGCGCTTGTGCTTATCCCTCTGGGGCTTGCTGCCAAACCCTTTGGCAAGGTGGGCACAGCGGGAATGCAATTTCTCAAGCTGGGTGTAGATGCCCGTGCCATTGGTATGGGTGAAGCATACACCGCAGTATCCGACGATATTTCTTCGGTATATTGGAATCCCGCCGGCTTGGCTCCTGCCTTCCAAAATCAGGTATTCTTTTCGCATACAAATTGGCCTGCCAGTATCATGCAAGAATTTGTAGCAGGTACCTATACCACTGGTGTAAGTACCTTTGCCATCTATGGCAGCGTATTACACATGGATGATATGGAAGAAACGGACGAAGAAACTTTCGAGCATAACGGTGGATACTTTACCAATAGCGGCTTAGCCTTCGGTATAAACTATGCCCAGCAATTTACGGATAAATTCTCCGCTGGCGGAGGCATCAAATACTTGCGCGAAAACCTCTATGAGTTTTCTGCCCATAACTACGCCTTCGATCTGGGCTCCAAATACAATACCGGCTGGAAAAATATAACCATCGGCATGGCGCTCAAAAACTTCGGACCAGACTTCCGCTATCGTGTGGACGATGACGGTGATGGCAAAATCGATGAAGACCCTTACGATCTCTTTGATAACGATGGTGATGGCTTGATCGATGAAGATGGTCCCGAATTGGAAGTAAAGATCCCTATGCACTTTTCCTTGGGCGTAGCCGGAGACCTTTACCGCACGGATAGCAGCTATTGGATAGTCTCACTGCAATTGGATAACGTAATAGACCGTACCGAAACCTGGAACCTGGGAACCGAATACAAGCTGGGTAACCTTTTCCTCAGAGGCGGTTATCAATTCAATTTCGATACCAATGGCTATAGTGCAGGTGCAGGCTGGCAGGTTCCCACTCGTTTGGGCATTTTCAATATTGATTATGCCTATACGGATATGGATAAACTTACCGAAAACTTCATTAAGGGTGCGCACCGCGTTTCCCTCAAAATGAGATACTAATTCTAATAAAAAATGGAGGAACGATGAAAAAATTAATTCTAATCATCCTAACCCTTTCCTTTGTGTTTGGTCTTGCATTTGCCAAAGAAATGCAGCCAACCGAACACCGGAAACCCATCAATATCGATGCCCGCGCCAGCATGGTAAGAGAAACCCTGCGCAACGCCCCGGCATATACCTTTACCAAAACCCCTACTGCTCTTATGACCAGTTATTACGACTACATGATCGGTAGCTACAACGGCATCCCGATTCGCGTAATTCCGGATCCGGAATACCCCGGCTATTTCCTTACCTATCACGGTCGCCGTACCGCCACCGGAACCCGCCGTGCTTTTTATGCACACCTGGATGCTAATGGCAACGTATTGAACAACAACGAAATCACCGCTGTAGATAACAACGAAGGTTATCCCACAATGGCGGTTGACCCCGTATCTGGCAAGCCCATGTATGCCTGGCATGCCAATGCAGACGATGACGAACCTCTGGAAGTGGAATTTGCCTCTGATGCCTTTATGTTTGGCATTTCCGGTCTCTTCAACGAGATTCAGGTAATTGCGGATAATCCTTATACCGTGGTAGCTCCTGATGGACAGAGCTCGGATAATAACAAGTTTATCTGGCCCACCGCCGAAATTGGTCCTTCTCCTATTGCCGGCATGAGTCGCGTATATGTAATTATGCGCAATAGCGAAACCCACACCTACGGTCCCAGCGAAAATCCGCTCATCGCTTATGCAGATTTTGATGGCGATATGCTGGAAGGCGGAGTGCCGCTTGAATGGAACCTCACCAACATCCCCGAAATGGATCAATGGAACCATGATGATACCTGGCGTCGTCCTTTCCACAGCCTTACCGTGGATAATATGGGCAACGTTTACTATGCCGGTTATCACTTTGCTACCGAATCCGATGGCTCTACCGATATTCCCGAAGAAGATGTGGATATCTTTATGTGCGATAACTACGGCGAAGGCACCTGGAGCCGCGTATCCGGCTGGAGCGATCTGGCTTCCTGGAATCCTCCCGATGTTCCCGGCGGCAGCGGCTTTACCTTTGGTGATGGCGATGAATATGCCACCGGTCAAGCTTGGCGCCTCAGCAATTCCAGCCACTTAAACGCCGTTACCGATAATCGCGGCAGAGTAATCTTCCCCGGCATTTGGGCATATAGCCACGAAAGCGGCGTATATTGGCCTGCTTTCCAGGTGGTAAAATCCATGATCTGGAACCCTTCCACTAATAGCTTCAAAGTATCGGAAATCTTCCCCCGCAAGAGCGACGAAGATGATTTTAATACCGCCTGGACTCCCTGGGATACCGAAGCTCCCTTTGGCGAAGCCGAATACATCCTCTCCGGTGGTACCTACTACCTGGATTACCCCGACCTCTATTACCCCTTCCCCCACTGGGATGCTTCCCTGCATAGCGACGCTATGTATTTCCATTACAACAATATCAAAGTATCCGAAGTAAACGAGCAAGGCATGATGGTAGCCGTATGGCAAGATAGCTACAATGCCAAGAACTACAACGAATACAACGATGACGACTTTTTGGATTATGCCCAAACCCCGGAAATCTGGATCTCCGTATCCTCAAACCAGGGCGATAATTGGAGCGATCCCATCATTCTGAACAACGTTGTAACCACTGAATTTGCCGGTATCAAGCCGATGTGGGTATATCCCGCAGACAAAGTGCTCTACGTGGGCGAAGATAACGGACAGAAAGTGGGCAAGATCGGCGTAATGTTCTACAACGATTTCACCTGGGGTTCCAATGCTATTGACCCGCCTGCTCACCAAAACGCAGACGGTGGCGAAGTGATGTTCATGGAATTGCAGATCACCTTCCCCATTCCCGGCGACGACCCTGGCGCAAACGATGATCATACCGTTCCGGCTGTAAGCAGAATGCTAAGCCCGAACTATCCGAACCCCTTCAATCCTGAAACCACTATCAGCTTTGATATGCCCAAAGCTGGTAATGCCAGAGTAGATGTTTTCAACGTAAAAGGCCAGCTCGTAAAGACCCTCTTTGACGGTGCTGCCCTATATGGTAAAAACACCCTGGTATGGAACGGCACGGATAACAATGGTAATAACGTTCCCAGTGGTGTATATTTCTACCGCTTGAATGCCAATGGCACCAGCGAATCCCGCAAAATGATGTTGATGAAATAATCAATACACCTCGAAAAGCCCGGCTGTAATGGTCGGGCTTTTTTTGTTTAGAAGGTTTAGCGCTACGCAAATGGAAGCGATAAGCTTATATCAAACATGGGTGCATGTTTAATTATTTGTAAAATCATTAAATAAATCTTGACATAAAAAGGCTGGAATTAAATAATGCTTAATATAAATGAATCTGTTTTTTGTGTTTTTTGGCACCACAATATTGTAAACAGCATAATGAGTGTAAACAATGTTTATGTGGATTAAGTGGATGTATTGATTGACACATTGGGAGGTTAGTGTGGAAAGCAGTTATCAAAATGAATCCGAGTTTGTGTTTCGGAGCGCAGCTTTTGAGAGCTCTCTGGACGCTACCTACAAAAAACAGAATGGTATTTATTATACAGATATCAATTTAGCCAGAAGCATCATTGATAACCTCAGCTTAAGTGATAATAGCAAAGTAATTGACCCCTGCGTTGGGATTGGTAATTTCTTATTTGCAGCCAAACAATTGGGTTTAAAAAATGTGTATGGCGTTGATATAGACCATTCCGCGGTGCAAAAATGTAAAAGTTTAGTGGGTTTTAATAACGTAATATGTATGGATAGCATCGGCAATTCGGCAGAAGAAGTAATGGCAAGATTTGGAATAAGCCGTAAATTTGATGCGGTTGTAGGCAATCCTCCCTACGTTCCAATAGGTCGGGACTTTTTTGGAGACAATAAGGATTTATCATTTAGAAAAGCAATAAAAGGGGCAGGGAATAATCTCTTTGTTGCAGCTCTTTATAGAGCATTTGAATTAGTGAAAGACGATGGAGTGATTTCTTACATAATCCCCAAGAATTTCTTGCATGTTTCATCTTATAGTGCCTTAAGAAAGATGATGCTAAAAGAAAAGACTATTGAATCCATTATCAATTTGGGCATATACTTCAAAGATGTAAGAGGGGAACAAGTAATAATCACGATTAGAAATACAAAGCCTGTTCAATCTCACACAATACAGCTTGGCACATATGAGAAAGGAAATATCGAGTATAATACCAAAATAAATCAAACAGATTATTCAGATGAGATGATTCTATTTGACAATGATACGGATAAAGAATTGTACCTCAAGCTTGAATCGTCGTTTTTGAAATTCTCCGATTTTAATGCCGGCTATATTGGAAGAGGTAGGTCAAAAGCAGAAAACGCTATTTCTGGCAAAGATATCCGGAAATTTGGATTAAAAGGCAAAGAACAACCGAAAGACGGGAATCAATTGTTTATCCAGAATATCTACAGTGCAGAAGCGGGAATAATCGCCGCTTTTGGTGGAAACATGGAAGCATCTGAAACTGTTACAGTTTTTACTGATGGAGATGCTGCAATGTGTAATTATATGTTGGGCATACTGCATTCTCGCTTAATCAACTTCTATTTAATTAAGTATTGTTTCAATAATTCTCGTGTAACAATGCATACCGATGCTAAATATCTAAAGAAATTACCGCTTGTAAAAAACAGCGATTATTATCATAAAGTTGTGAATTATGTTCAATCTCTTGAACTATTGGATTACCTTAGTGAAGAATGGTTTGACACTTTGGAATCTTTAAATAACATAGTATATGAGATTTACGGTATTACTGAAAACGAAAAAAAATATATCGAATCAGAGATTAAAAAAATCCAATCTGAGAAATGGTTTTATGAAAAGCAACAAACGCTGCAATGAGCTTTCTGGAAAAGAATGGCTACAGAATTCATTTAGTATCTGGCGTAATCACAAGAAAACACCAGAAGAAAAACGTTTCTATCATCCGGCATCGTATCCCTTATCTCTTGCAGAAAAGCTTATTGAAACATTTTCAAAGAGAGAAAGCATTGTGCTCGATCCTTTTAATGGGATTGGAAGCACATGCGTAGCAGCTTCAAATCTGGGTAGAAAAGCAATCGGGATAGACCTCCAAAAAAAGTATTGTGACCTCGCAAAAACGAGAATCAATGACCCGAATATTGATATCATTCAAGGTGATAGTTTCCAAGTTGTTCCAAATTTCCCTGATAACTATTTTGATTTATGTGTTACATCTCCGCCTTATTGGGATATATTGAATATGAGAAGAACCGCAGATATCAAAGATAATGAAGGCTATTCTAAGCTCAAAGAGGATTTGGGCAACATTGATGATTATTCAAATTTCTTAAATCTTTTAGGAAAACTATTTGAGATAATCCAGCCTAAATTGAAACCCAGCGCATATCTTTTAATAAACGTAATGGACATCAGAAAAGGGAAGCATTTTTACCCATTACATAGCGATTTAGCATATTTATTGAGAGACAAGGGATATATATTTGATGATTTAATCATTTGGGATCGCCAAATCGATTATAATAATATGAGACCTTTGGGCTATCCCTATAAGTTTAGAATCAATAAAGTTCATGAATATATTTTGATTTTTGTGAAATAAGGAATATATAGAACAATGAATTGCGACATGGCATATTTATTGGGCATGATCTGCGGGAATGGTACGCTTAGCAGAACAAACCGCGATACCACTATCTCCATTAGATTTCCCCACAAAAAACTCAAAACGGAATCGGGGCAAGATGTCTCGATATATGTAGCAGCAAGCATAATGGATATTCGCAGCATTCTTGATCCTTTGGTGGGTTCTGCCATGAGAACTACTCAGGACAAACAAGTAACGACCTTGTATTTCAATAAAATTAACGAAGATTATCTGATCCGAGAGATTTATAAATACACCGGCAGTGCCCTGGTAGCTTCTACTATGCGGGTGCACAATTACTTTTTTACGGCACCATACGATGAGCGAATAAGCTTTTTGCAAGGTTTTGCCGATGTAACCGCATATATGAGACGCACCAATTATTGCTTCCAGAAATATAAGCATCGGGTGTATATTGAGATTCCTTCAAATTGGGAGATGGTAATAGATATTGCCAATCTTCTCAAGAGCATTGATATCCCAGTTCAAACAATAGATTGGGCTCACCCAAATATGCGAGACCCCCAGTTAAAAAAATATAATCAGGGAAACCATTTGTTTTGGAAGAAAGAACATCAAATAAAAGTATGGGCAAATGAATTTGAAAAAATAGGGTTTGCAGTAAAACACAAACAAGCTGCCTTAACCATGCTATCTGGTGAACTTACAAATGAACTTATGCGAAAAGGACATGATCCCAATAATAAAACGCATAAGTATTATTGGGAATCTCAAACGGTAGAAAAAATAAAAGATAAGCATCCTGCTGTGAACCATAATTCAATCCCCCTATCTATCAGAGGGCAAAATTATAACTCATGGACGGATATTGCAAGGGTCTTAGGATATCATGAATAAAATAAAACAAGAAAAAGAATTGTATGAACCGCTTCGACTGTGGCTTTTTCAATATTTGTCCGACAAGTTCCCTGGCGATGAGGTAATTGCTATAGATGCCCATGCTGTTAGTCTGGATCGTGCCTTAAGAGAACATGATATAGAATTGGAAATTGCTATTGGTCTTGATATTCAAATAGATGTTTTGGGAGTGGTTAAAAGAAAAAGAGATACAGAACTGGTTTTTATAGAAGCAAAAAAAGATAGTTTAACTCTCAAAGATCTTGGACAACTATGGACTTACTGTAAATTGATCAACCCCTATGAAGCTTTTTTGATTACATCCAAAGACTTTGGTCAGCTCAATAAGATTCTGATCGTAAATAAAAGAGAAGATTTACTAATATATGGGAATGGTAAGAGATTGAAAATGATGAAAGTATGTATTTGGGATGAGTTTACAAAATCACCAGACACCAAGTCAATGGTTCCCAAAATCATTGCACACTAATCTGGGATATTCTCTTAGTATCTGCCAATTGTCCTATAATGAAATGAGTTGACCCTATTCTGCTATAAAACCGGCATTGATTTAGGGTCATTTTGGGGTTTTTGTAGGCATAGCCAAAATGATGTACTGGACTCATGCTATTTGTGATCAATAAACGAGCTTGAGGTTGTCCCGAAATGCCAAAACCAAGCACGATATCCAACGAAACGAGAATGTAGGGGCTTGAGTGCTTTGCGCCCGCTTTTAACAAAGCGTGCGCGCAGTGCACACCGTAATAAATTGATACTGAGTCCGTAATGATTAGCTGTTGGGTATAAATATCGGCGGGTTCAAGGCATTGAACCCCTACATTTCAGGGGTGAACATTCCTTTTTGTGTGGTTCACTTCGTATTCTTGGACAAGCTCTCCGCTCGGCAGGCATGTTGAAAATATCGGATAGTTTTGGCATTTTGTTCTCTCTGTTTTTCACGAGTTTTATAATTATTTATGGCTCTCTTTCAAATATAGTGGGTAAAGAAAAAGAACAATGAGCTAATAGGGAGAAAATGAAGCCTAAGATGGCTTCATTTTCAAGCTGTGTAAAGGTCTTGTCCCGTCAGGGACAGTGGTTCAGGTAGCCCAGGGTGTTAGTGTCCCAATATGAGCTTGCGAAAATTGGGGCACGATCACCCTGGGTGACAGGCATGTTTTGATGAAATCCTTTTTATCCCCCCGCCCCCCTTGTAATTAACGGCACAAAACACGAGGTGTTTTGTGCCGTTAATTACAAGGGGGGCGGGGGTTTTATTTGTCATATTGCTATATAACGCGATTGCTATCTAAAATATCACCCCTAACGGGGTTCCGCTCGGCAGCCAAACATGATATTCTCAGTGCAAGCCCTTGGAGTTAATGGCGCTTACCCGCCTTTTACCCGCTCAGCGCCTTTCACAAGCGACATTGACTTCAAGTGGCGGAAACACAGGCTCAAACCAAATTCGTGAAGTCCATGGCTGCCGTAAATCCTTTAGCAGGTGTTAGGTGATAGGTTTTAGGTATTAGGCGTTGCGCTCGTTTCGAGAGTAACTTGTTAGGTTTAAGACTTTTATTTGTGGCGTATTCGCGCAAATTAGCGGTGCTTAATTTTCATTTACAGGTAACCC
>JAQVIX010000066.1 GCA_028695495.1 Candidatus Cloacimonadota bacterium
AATACAAATATGTATGACAACTGTGAAAGCTTGCGATGAACTTTGTCGGAAAGCCGTGTGCGGGAAAACCGCATGCACGGTTTGAAGAGGGGGGCAGGATTAAACCCCTGCCTCTACTCTACTGGACTTCATTGGTTTTACTTCTCGTCTTTTTTCGTCTTTTTCGGTGGTTAATTCTTTCTGCGTCTTCGGTGTTCTCGGTGATTCAAAAATCTGTGGCATCCGTGTGCAATCTGCGTAATCCGCGGGAAACACACTTCCTCTCTTTACACGAGGACGTGTAAAATCCACCAAGATTTGCTTTACAAAAACTGCACTCAAAAATAGCTGCAACTTTATGAGCAGAACTAAATCCAAAAAGCAAGCACAACAGCTAATCCGTCGTGGCATCCGCATCTCCACGATAGACGGGCTTTTTGCGCAATTATACGGCGCCTTATGCCAGATTGGCAGCGGCTTCATCACCAAATTTATGGTGGTTTTAGGTGCTTCACCCCTGCAATTTTCGCTGCTTAGCGCACTGGGACAGGTTTCGGCATTATTCCAACCCTTGGGCTTAGCCTTTACGCATCGCCTGAAAAGCCGCAAAAATGCCTGCATTTGGATCACCGCCGCGGGGCGCTTTCTTACCTTTTTCCTGGGTGCAGCGCTGCTCTTTTCCAGTGCCAGCCAGGGTATCTGGTTCATCCTTGCTTTACTCTTTGTAAGTGCGGGTTTGCAAGCCATCGGCGCCAATATCTGGATTGCCTGGATCAGCGATTTGGTACCGCTTTCCATCCGCGGCAAGTTCTTTTCCAAGCGTAATCAAATCCTCATTTTAGCAGGCTTGGCAGTGGGCTATATCTTTAGCCTCTTTGTAGACATGTTCGAGGCGGGTGGCGGACTTTTGCGTCTTGTGCTGGATAAAAGCGCAGCCCTTGCCAGCTTCTTTGTTCCGGCAAATCAGCCTCTATTTATGAGCGGAATCTTTGCTTTTAGCACGCTTTTGGGCTTGATTGGGCTGGTGGTTCTATCCAAACAGCCGGAGCGCAGCATCAAAAAAACGGCGCAGGAAAGCCTGAAAGAGGAATACTTAAGCCCCTTCCAAGACGCTAATTTTCGCAAACTCCTGCTTTTTGGGATATGGTGGATGCTCGCCATCGGGGTGGGCAGCGCTTTTTGGGGTCCCTTCATGCTCAAAAAACTGGGTATGGGTATGTTTACCATGCAGCTTTACGGCACAGTGCATAACGCCTCATCGATTCTTTCTTATTCCTTTTGGGGACGCTTTATCGATAAAGTGGGCAATAAAACGGCGATGAAAATCTGCGTATTTTTGGGTGGCTTGAACCCCATGCTCTGGCTTTTTACCAGCCCTGGAAATTATGGCATACTCTGGCTGGAAGGGGCAATCTCCGGCGCAATGTGGGCGGGAAATACAATAGTGGCTACAAACTTTGTGCTCGCCATCGCACCCAAAGGTAAACAGCAGGTATATAGCGGTTTATATGGCGCCATCGCGGGGGTAAGCATGATGTTTACCACCCTGCTTTCCGGCTTGCTTTTCCCCGGTAGCCTGGACTTGGGCTGGAAGGTGCTGGAACCGGAGCAAGTGATTTTTGGCGTTGGTGGCGCATTGCGCTGGCTTACCATCATTCCCCTCATGGCGGTGCACGAACAGAAAACCACGCCCCTGCGCGTTTATCTGCAAGTGAGGCTGAGAAATGCGCTTACGTTTAAGAAAATGTAGAATGTAGAATGTAGAATGTAGAATTATGTCGCACAAGTTGATAGATATCGAGAAAGTCCACTTTTTGAGATGGATGTAAATGGAAATAAAATAAATGAAGGTGATTTGAATGAAAAAGAACATCATTGCAGAAAAGAGCTTCGATTATGCGTTGTTGATTATCAAGCTGTACCAATATTTGGTAAGTGAAAAGAGAGAATATGTAATGAGCAAACAATTGCTTAGGGCAGGAACTTCGGTTGGCGCCAATGTTCGGGAAGCCGGTGTAGCTCAATCCAAAAAAGAATTTATTGCTAAAATGAATATTTCCCTAAAGGAAATACACGAGTGTGAATATTGGCTTCTACTATTGAATAGAGCGGGGTACATAAGTAGAGAACAGGCTTTGGAGCAGCAAACTGATGAAATCAAGCGCATTTTGAGTTCGATCATAAAAACATCTAATGAAAGCATGGATAAACAATCAGCCGCCGACAACCCAAAAAAGGACTTATGAGCGAAGCCATAAGTCCTTACCAATTCTACATTCTACACTCTACATTCTACATTTTCCTAAACTTTTCCTGCCAGAAAAGTTTAGGAACTTCCAGCCTGGACTGCCAGAGATATTTCTCGATTTTCTCCCGCAGGCTATCATCTATTTCCTTTTGCACGGGGTAATAAACGGAATTGAGGATACGCCTTAATAGCGAAACAGAAGCGAGATACACGTCTTTGAGTCCATATTCATTGCAATACTTAGCTTTATCTTCGGCGGTATGCCCGTGATATAGCGCTTTGCCGCCCACGCGGGCGAGATTGAGCGAAGGGATTTCATAAACGCTAAAAGGCATGCAATCGCTGCTGTAAATGCTTAAAGATTCGCGAAATAGCAATCCTTCTTCTTTGAGGATTCCAGAGGCATAGCCCATCAGCTCTTTGGTGCCCAATACCATCATAATGTTGCGCCCGATGGGGTCTCCTGCCAAATCCACATTTATCACGAGTTTGGCACGTTCCTGCAATTCCTCTTTATGCGCTTCGGCGTAGGCAAAACTGCCCAAGAGTCCGAGCTCTTCACCGGAAAACCAGATGACGCGTAGGTCGCGTTTGGGCTGATGTTTGGCAAAATACTCGGCGGTTTTGATGAGTGCCACGCTGCCGGCGCCGTTATCCGAAGCCCCGTAAGAGCGCGCCACGGTGTCGTAATGCCCCACCAAAAGGCTGAGATTGCCATCCGGCTGGCTGCCGGCAATATCCAGGATGATGTTATGCGCGGTTTTGGTTTCCACCTTCTGGCGAATCTGGATTTGTACAGTTTTGCCATCGTATTTCATCAGCTTTTCGGCATAATCGTAGCAAATCATGAGGGAGGGAAAAACCTCGTATTCGGCGCGATTTTGGCGGTGGGAATAGGAATATGCACCTTTGAAGGGGGCGGAAATGCCGATAAAGGCTTTGGCGTTCGCAATTTTTGCCAGCTCGTATAAACGCTTGCTGCTATGGTAATAAAGGATGATTTTATCCTGGTAATCGCCGGGATTGTGATAGATGGCATCGGCATTTTCCAGATAGAGGAGTTCGCCAGAAATGTCCGCATCGGGGCAAAGCCCGTAAGGCGTGGCTTCCCAGGATTTATCGCCGATTGAAACTGTGGCGGTGCCGGATTCAAAACCCGTAAATTCAAAGGCTTCGCTGTTGGGATTCATTCCTTTTTGCTTTAAATAATCCAGAATAAATGCGCGTGCTTTCGCTTCGCCTGCGGTGCCGGCAAGGCGCTCATAATCCAAGGCTTTGAGTAATTGGTAGAGTGTCATTGTGTCTCCTAAAATGTGTTTTTTGCAAGTTTTGCAGAGGGGGGAGATTAGTCAAGGAATAGCTGCGATTTGCAAGGTGTTAGGTGATAGGTTTTAGGTGTTAGGCGCTGCGCTCGGTACGAAGTTATCGCTTAATGTGCCCATCGTAAAAGCGGCATCTTGTCGCTTTGAGGCGGTATCTCTCTCTCTCAATGCCCTCGCCTCGACCGGTAATTTGTGGGTTGAGGTGAGGGCATTGCGAGGGCAACAGACGGGTAACGCTTGCTCGCAAGTTCGCAGATGAATGATGAATGATGATGGCTGCGCAAGCGCAGGTTGCTCATAGCTGACGCATGGTGTGTGGAGATTGGAAAGCCCTTGAACTCCTTGCCGCTAAAATAATGCGTTGGTAGCACTAAAGGCGGATAAGCGGCAAGAAGTCCAAGAGGCTGGTATAATTCGTGTTAATTTGCGTTAATTTGTGGACAATAGAAGCTAAGGGCAAGGGTCTTTGGGCTAAGACGCCTCGCTCGACACGAGACGTGTCGAATCCAACCAGCGGCAAGATGCCGCTCCCACTATCAATTTCTGCCAAATCGGAGGCAAGGCAGCCCAAGTCCAGTCCCTGCGCAGCGCCTGCCACCTGTCACCTTTCCTAACACCTATCACCTAAAACCTAACACCTGCGAAGCGAGCGAAGCTCCATCATTCATCATTCATCATTCATTCTTAAATCCGCCAGCGGATTTAAGATTCTGATTGACAAAAAGCTTAGATTAAAAATCTATTGCACAATACAAAAGTGTGCGTAAAAAGCGCTCAGTAAAGAATCTCTAAACTGGAGTAAATAATGAAGATACTGATTACCGGCGGTGCGGGCTTTATCGGTTCGCATTTAGCGGAACGCCTCTTAAGCGAAGGCAACGAAGTGTATGCCGTCGATAACCTTTCCACGGGTAAACTGGAAAATATCGAGAGCTTTAAGAATCACCCCAAGTTCCATTTTGTGATTGGCTCGATTTTGGATCGCGAGCTGATGGACGAGCTGATCAGCAAAGTGCAGCAGGTATATCATTTAGCTGCTGCTGTGGGGGTAAAATATATTATCGAAAATCCGCTGCTCTCGCTAAAAACCAATATCGTGGGTACGGATAACGTGCTGGAGCTTTGTAATAAATACAAAGCCAAGGCGCTAATCACTTCCACCAGCGAGATATACGGTAAAAGCGACAAGGTGCCCTTTAACGAGCAAGACGACCGGCTTTTAGGCTCTACGCATATCAGCCGTTGGGGTTATAGCAGTTCCAAGGCAATCGATGAATTCATGGCGCTGGCATTTTACCGCGAGAAAAAACTGCCGGTGGTTATCGTGCGCTGTTTCAATACGGTAGGTCCCCGTCAAACCGGTATGTATGGCATGGTATTGCCGAAATTCATCAAGTCGGCGCTACTGGATCAGCCCATTGTGGTGTATGGCACGGGCAAGCAAACCCGCTGTTTTGCCGACGTTTCGGACGTGGTAGATGCCTTTACAAAGCTGATGAATACCCCCGAATGCGAAGGTGAAATCTTCAATGTGGGCACCACCGAATCCATTAGCATTATTGATCTTGCCGAGAAGGTAAAGGCAAAATGCAACAGTAAATCCCAGATTCAATACATGAGCTATGAAGACGCTTTTGAAGAGGGTTTTGAGGATATGATGAACCGCATGCCCGACCTTAGTAAAATCCACGAATACATCGGTTATGAACCCAAATATTCGCTGGATGATATCATCGATAGAATGCTGCATCACTATGAAAACTAAGCTTTTATGCCTGCTGCTATTGAGCCTGGTATTTTGCCTGGCAGCGCTGGAAATGCCGCCGGTTTCTGCCGCACCGCAGATCAGCGTAAGCATTACCGGATATGTAAAATACCCCGGCACTTACTATATGCTTCCTACCGACCGCCTCAGCAACCTGATGGAAAGAGCCATGCAAGACCCCAAAGCCGCACTAAGCCCGGAAAAGGAAATGCCGCTTTTAGAGCCGGATTTGCACCAGCGCTTGAACCCCATCCCCAGCCTGCGCCATCCGGAAGCGAAATTGCAGAACTATGAGAAATATCAAAGCTTGCGGCAGATCATGCTAAAACGCGGGCAGAGCGAGGAAATGTATGACCTTCTGCGCTTTTACCGTTTGGGCGAATTGGAAGAAAATCCCGCACTAAAAGATGGCGATATCTTCCATGCAGGCATTGTGGAAAGCTTTGTAAGTATCGAAGGTGCAGTGGCTTTTACGGGAGAGATTGAATACTGCGAAGAAGATACTTTGGAAGACCTGCTACGCCTGGCACAAGGCACTTTGCCGGAAGCAAACCTCAGCAGCATCCGCATCATGCGCTATCATGAAGATAATAGCGCCGAGCAAATCCAGATCAATCTTTCTGCCCAGCCGCGCCTCTATTTTAGCTCGCTGCAACCGCGCGACCGCATCATGATTCCCTTTGATGCGCGTTATCGCAGCAAAAAGACCGTCACCCTCTCCGGCGAATTCAAGAGCACCGGCGAATTTCAGGTGGAAGAAGACGCCACACTGTGGGACATTATCCTACAAGCGGGAGGGATTACGGAAAACGCCGATCTCGCCAATGCCGTGCACTTAAATCAGGATTACAACGCCGAGCCAAATGCCGAATTTGAACGCCTCAAACTGCGTAGTATGCACGAACTTACGCCTCTGGAATACAGCTATATGCGCACCATTATGCGGCAGATCAAGGGGCGCTACTCGGTGGATTTTATTCAGCTCTTTGAGAGCCAAGGCAAGGAAAGCAACCGCAAATTGAATAACCACGACCACATCTACATCCCCGAAAAGCTGGACGTGGTATGGGTAAGCGGACAGGTAAGAAAGCCCGGTTTGGTAGCCTATAAAGCCGGCGAAAACTGGAAGTATTATATTGAACAGGCGGGGGGATATTCTGCTAATAACGCCCTTTCCCGCGGCGTGCGCGTGCTACGTTCCAATGGCGGAAACTGGGTGAAACCTTCTGGTAAACAAGTGCTGATGCCCGGCGACATCGTATTTGTGCCGGATAAGATAGACCGCCATTTCTGGACAGATGTAAAGGATATCGTTACCGTTGCCGCTTCGGCGATTACCATCCTCATTGGCGTTCAAAACCTGCGTAATAAATAATGCTACAACGAGATAGAGATTCTATTTTTTCATATAAAGGAGACTAAATGAAAGTACCCATGTTGGATTTACACGCTCAATACGAGCCTATGCTGGATGCCATTCGCAGCCGCATGGAAAAGGTTTTTCAAAATCATCATTATATTATGGGCGAGGAAGTGCACGAGCTGGAAGCCAAAATGGAAGCATATCTGGGCATCAAACATGCTATTGGCTGCGCTTCCGGCACCGATGCGCTGGTGCTCGCCATCAAGGCGCTGGATATCCACGAAGATGACGAAGTAATCACCACGCCTTTCACCTTTTTTGCCACGGCTTCCTCAATTTGGCGCAATCATGCCAAGCCTGTGTTTGTGGATATTTGCCCCAAAACCTTCAATATCGATGCCAGTAAGATCGAAGCCGCCATTACCCCGCGCACCAAGGCGATAATGCCCGTGCATCTCTTTGGTCAATGTGCAGATATGCCTGCCATTATGGAGATTGCGCGTAAGCACAAACTGAAAGTAATCGAAGATAATGCGCAGGGCATTGGCAGCACTTTCGATGGGCAAATGAGCTGTTCCTTTGGCGATATTGGCACCCTGTCCTTTTTCCCCAGCAAAAATCTGGGCGCCATGGGCGATGCGGGAATGTGCCTTACAAATGATGATGAACTGGCAAAAAGCCTGCGTCAGCTTCGCGTGCACGGCGAAAACCCCAAGTATTTCCATAAATGCGTGGGGCTTAATAGCCGCCTGGATACCCTGCAAGCGGCGGTGCTTTTGGTAAAGCTGGACTATTTGGCAGATTGGAGCGAATCCCGCCGCAAAAACGCCGCCTATTACAACCAGCAACTCAAGGACGTTCAGCAAGTTATCACCCCTTATATCGCAGCTAATGCGGTAAGTATCTACAACCAATACACCCTCATCTGCGAAGAGCGGGACGCCCTGCAAAAGCACTTGCAAAGTAAGGAGATAGGCTGTGCGGTTTATTATCCGCTACCGCTTCATTTGCAAGAATGCTTCAGCAGCCTGGGCTACCAAAAGGGCGATATGCCCATTAGCGAGAGCTATGCGGGAAAAGTGCTATCGCTGCCCATCTATCCGGAAATCTCGCAGGAAATGCAGGATTACGTAGTAAAAAGTATAAAAGAGTTTTATGCCTGAGGAGATGAAAATGCACTATATCGTTTGCATCAAACAAGTGCCAAATACCACCGAGATCAAGATCGACCCGGTTACCAATACCCTGGTGCGCGAAGGTGTGGAAAGCATTTTGAACCCCTTCGACGCTTACGCCATTGAAGAAGCGGTGCGCCTAAAAGAAGCGCATGGCGGCACCGTTTCCGCCATCAGCATGGGACCTCCCCAAGTGGAAAACACCCTGCGCGAAGCCGTATCTTTGGGCGTGGATAATATCATCCTGCTTTCCGACCGCAAGTTTGCCGGTGCAGATACCATGGCTACCAGTCTTACTTTGGCAGCGGCAATTCGCAAGCTGGGCGATTATACCCTGATTCTTACCGGTCAGCAAGCCATTGATGGTGATACCGCACAGGTGGGTCCCGGCATTGCCGCCCATTTAGCTTTGCCGCAAACCTGTTTCGTGCGTAAGATAGTGGAAATCCAGGGTTCTAAGGTGATATTGCAGCGCCTCATGGAAGACGGTGTGGACACCGTGGAAATGAAGCTGCCCGCCCTAATCTCGGTAGTAAAAGAGATCAATACCCCGCGCCTGCCTTCGCTAAGGGGCAAGCGAAACGCCAAATCTGCCGAGCTAAAGGTATGGAATGCAGAGGATTTGGAATTGGATGAAAAGATCATCGGCTTGAACGGTTCGCCTACACAGGTGCTAAAAATCTTTACACCCAAACACGAAAAACAGGTGGAAAAGTTTGAAGGCGATAGCGAAGCGGCAGCAGCTTTAATCGTTAAACGCCTGCACGAAATTACCAAAAGATAAGGAACCTTTATGTTGCGCTTCCCTGCCATCAGCCCCGAAATAGCGTCTTTCCGCCTCTTTGGCTTGCAATTTCATGTCCGCTGGTACGGCTTCTTTTACGTGCTCAGCTTCATCATTGCCTATTTCTTTTACCAGCATACGCTTAAGCTAAAGAAAATCAAGCTGGAGCGCGATACTTATGAAAGCGCTATCTTCTACGTAATGCTGGGCGTAATCCTGGGCGGCAGAATTGGTTATGTAATATTTTACAACCTTATGTATTATCTGCAACAGCCCTGGGAGATCCTCGCCGTGTGGGAAGGGGGGATGAGCTTTCATGGCGGTGCTTTGGGGGTAATAATAGCCGGATTGATCTTTGCCAAAAAGCATGAACAAAGCTTTATGGATTTGGCAGATGCGGCGATCCCTTTAGTAGCTATCGGCTTGGGTTTGGGGCGTTTGGGCAATTTTGTAAATGCCGAGCTTTGGGGCAAGGAAACCACCCTGCCCTGGGGTATGGTCTTCCCCGGTGCAGGAGAGCTACCGCGGCATCCCACCCAGCTTTACGAAATGCTCTGCGAGGGCGTGATCTTGGGCATCATGAGCTACATTATGCTAAAGAAAGAGGCACGGCGCGGCATGGTATTTTGGAGCTTCATCGGCGGCTATGGTATCTTGCGTTTCCTCATCGAATTTGTGCGCTTGCCAGATGACCTCGCATTTTATCATAAATTCGGTTATATCTTTGGTTTTATGAGCATTGGTCAGGCGCTTTCGCTGCTAATGATCATTGCCGCAATTATTGGAATTACTTTGACTTATAGGAGAAAAAATGACGCTCAGAAAGAAGCATCGGATAGCAGTCTGGATAATCCTGCTTAACCTCTTTGCCTTGCTCTTAAGCTCCTGCACGGGCGGATTTGGCATTACGGAAGAGCAGAAATTGCAAACTGAACTGAAACGCTGGGAAAACTTCTCTGGCTCCGGCATTATCGAGCTAAACGCCATGGGCATGAGCCTGCGCAAGAACTTCAGCCTTGCCAAGAGCCTCAAAGACTTGCGTTTAGATGTATTGGATGGCGGACTTTTGGGTAGCGCTGCCGCACCGTCTATTTCGCTATATTTAGGAGACTATTTAGCGCTGGAATCCCCCATGATGCCGGCTCTGGAAGCGCTGAATCTAAAGGATAAAATCCCCGGCGGCGTAATGGCATTCTTTGCCACTTCCGAGTATTTAGTAGAAAAATACGGTGAGGAAATAATCCGAGATAAAGCGCTGGTGCGGGAAGACTTCCGCATCAATTTTAATCCCAAAAACTATCAGATCGAAAGCGTGATGAGCGGCAAATCTGGTAGCGGATTGAACGTAAAATATACCGGTCAAGGGCAATTGGATAGTATTGAAATCAAAAGCAATATGCCGGTTTCGGCGAAGCTTTATTTTGATAGTGTAAAGTATCACACCCCCAATATCATCCCCCTGCCCCAAAAAGAAAGCGACCTGAACCTCATGGATATGCTGAAAGATATCTTAAAACCCTAAAGGAAAGAAAGATGATTGAACGCTACAGCCTGCCGGAAATGCAGCGCATCTGGACATTGGAAAACCGCTATCAATGCTGGCTGGAAGTGGAACTTGCCGCAGCCAAAGCCATGTATGAGCTTGGCATAGTGCCCGAAACGGATTATCGGAATATCGTAAGCAAAGCGGATTTTAATGTAGAACGCATCGCCGAAATTGAGGAGCGCACCCGGCACGACGTAATCGCCTTTCTTACCAATGTGGCGGAATATGTGGGCGAATCTGCCCGCTGGGTGCATTTTGGCATGACTTCCAGCGATGTGCTCGATACCGCCAGCGCTTTGCAGCTAAAGCAGGCGGGGGAATTGATTCTCTCGGAGCTCCTGCGTTTTGCCGAAACCCTGAAACTAAGCGCCCGCGAGCATCGCCATACCCTGTGTATGGGGCGCAGCCACGGCATTCACGCCGAGCCTACTTCTTTTGGGCTGAAGTTTGCCCTCTGGTACGATGAAACGCAGCGTAATATCCAACGTTTGGAGGATGCCATCCGCATCGTAAGCGTGGGGCAAATCTCCGGTGCTGTGGGAAATTACGCGCATCTTGATCCACAAATAGAGATTCGCGCTTGTAAATACCTGGATTTGGAGCCCGTAAATATTGCCACACAGGTAATTCAGCGAGATCGCCATGCCCAATTCCTCTTTGTAATCGCACAGATTGGCTCCACCCTGGAAAAAATCGCCCTGGAAATCCGCCATCTGCAACGCACGGAAGTAAATGAGGCAGCCGAAAGCTTTGCCCGGGGTCAAAAAGGCAGTAGCGCCATGCCGCACAAAAAGAATCCCATTTTGAGTGAGCAACTTTGCGGGCTTTCACGGGTGTTGCGCGCCAATGTAAATGCGGCTTTGGAAAATAACGCCCTGTGGCACGAACGGGATATTTCGCACTCCAGTGTGGAACGCATCATTCTGCCAGATAGCAGCATCCTCATCCATTATATGCTGGTAAAAACTACGGCGATGATTGCAAACTTGGATGTATATCCCGAAAACATGATGAAAAATATCGAACTTACACGCGGATTGGTCTTTTCGCAGGCCATACTTCTGCATTTGGCAAAACTCGGCATGAGCCGTGAAGAAGCTTATGCCCTAGTGCAAGCCGCCGCTTTAAAATCCATCAATGAAGGGGTGGATTTCCGCGCGGAAATCTTGGAAAATCCTCGCCTTTTGGAGCTTTCCAGCGCTGAAGAAATAGAGGATATCTTCGATTTTAGCCGCTACCTCCGCCAGGTGGATTTCATCTATAAGCGCTGCGGCATTATCTAAGGAGAAAATCATGAAAAAGTATCTCTTTGCCCTCGTAGCCCTCGCCCTCATCCTGCCCATCTTTGCCCAAAGTGCCGATCGCCTTACCGGCGTTTGGTTCAATGGCGAAAAGAGCAGCAAAATAGAAATAAGCCAAGCCAAAGACGGCAGCTTTATCGGCAAAATAGTCTGGCTGCAAGAGCCGCTGGATGAAAACGGAAAAGCCAAAACGGATAGCAAGAATCCGGATAAAGAGCTGCGCAGCCGCCCCTTGATAGGGCTTACCGTTCTTACCGGTCTCAAGTTTGACGGCAAAAGCAAATACAGCGGCGGTAAAATATACGACCCCAAAAGCGGTAAAACCTACTCCGCCAAAGCCGAAATGACGAATAACAATACCATTGCCCTAAGAGGATTTATCGGCGTATCGCTGGCGGGGAGGACAGATACTTGGCTTCGTACTACGAAGTAAGGTATCAGGTGCTGACGCCCGCCGTAGGCATCATTTGTTGCCTGGTTGATTAGTTTTTGGTTCGTAGTTCTTAGTTTGTAGTTGCGGAGGGCATAGAGCTAAGAGTATAGCACTAAGAACAATATCTCGTGATAATTTGCGTTAATTCATGGAAATTAGTGTGAAATTGTTTTTACTTTTCCCATTTCACCTTTCACTTACAAACGATAACCTCGAACCGAGCGCAGCTCCAGACACCTGAGACCTGATGCCTTAAAGGAAAGCGTGCCTTAATCCCTTTGTACTCACCGTGATCTGCCCAACCCCCGTTTTCTTGAATATCTCCTGCACCACCAATGCTGCTGGCAGGATGATATCCGCACGTGCTTTATCCATGCCGGGTACTTCAGCAATTTGCGCTACTTTTAGCGCCCGGTATTGCCCTATCTGCCCTACAATATCTCCGCGGGTAAGCTTATAGCCATCTATCTTGCTGCTTTGAAAACTGTTTAGCTTCTGCGCCACTGCCGCCATTACGTTCAGCGCACCACCGCTGCCAATTACTTCTTTTACCTTTATTTTATGGGGCTTTAGGGTCTTTTCGATGTGGCGCGTGGCGTAGTGATAGCAGCAATTTGTATAGGGATCGCCACCCCGAAAGAGTTTATCCAGCGCCACGGCACCCAAAGGAAAGCTTTGGCTTTTAATGATTTCGCCATTCTTGGCAAAGATCATCTCCAGGCTGCCGCCACCTAAATCAAATACCAGATAGCTGCCCTCTATTTTAAGCCCCTGAGTTGCTCCCTTAAAGGCATATTCCGCTTCTTCTTCCGCACTTAATATCCGTAAGTTAGCGCCCGTTTCTGCTGCAATCCGCGCCACTATCTCCGCTTTATTTGCTGCCATACGCAAAGCCGCTGTGCCTATTAGTATTAGCTCACTTTCAGGAAGCTCCCGTTTCTGCTGCATTACCAGGCGCAAAATCTTGTTCAGCCCGGTATCCGCCAGCCTGTTTTCACCATCCAGTTGAGAGAGTAAACGTAAGGGGATACGGGTATCCGAGACTATCTGCTGCGCATCGCATACTAATATCTTGCAGCTATTGGAACCGAATTCAATAATACTTTTCATGGCTTATTTGAACTTCTTGATGGCAAATTCGATGGTTTTGATGCTTACTTCCGTTTCAAAGCAAGGGCCCTTGGGGCGTTCATTTAGCACGGCATAGATGGAGTGGCGCCAGGAATCCCGCATGCCATCTACCAGGTCTCGATGGCAGGCTACGGCTACTATTACATCCGGCTTGTTGTCCAGGATTATCTTTCGCGCCAAAGAGCCACCTGTAGCCACCGCCGCTTTTACCTCTTCTCTCTTTGCCAATGCCTTGATCTCTGCTATGCCGCAGCGTCCGCAATCCTCGCAGTTATTGATATCGCCGGTAACGCGCACCGTGCAATCCGAGCGCTGTAAACAGTGGGGGAGCAGCAGCAATATATTCGTATGCGATACCTTAGCGGCGGCAGAGAGCACCATCTCGTTATTGAAGTTCAGGAAGCTCTCCTGAATATCCAGTTTCTTTTGGAAGCTTATCTTTCCCAACCATTTAGCGAAGTAGTAATAAACGTTGTACAGCATCCAGCGGCAAAAGATTTCCAGCCTGCGTGGGCGAATCTTGCGATGGGTGCTCATCAGGTTCAATACCCAGCCAAAGATCAGGACGATCAGGATGATAAATCCGCTTACAAAAAGGAAGATTTCCATGCCGGAAAGCCCCAGCTTGAACCAGCTTCCCAAAGCCACGCCAAAGAAAGCGGTGACCAAAAGCACCAGGCTAAGTGTAACCAGCAAGGGAAACTTGATAATGGCAATATAATATTCTTTCATTGGTTTATCCTTTCATGGGGGTTGAAGCGGGCGCCCAAAGAGAAATCGAAGGCATTCATCTGCTTTTTGCCGGCAGCCTGCACCTGAGTGATGAGGATTCCGCCGGAGCCTGTAGCCACCACGATGCCCCGCCCTTTGAGCAATTCCACTATTTCGCCAGCTTGCCTGCCCACAGGTACATCGTAAGGCTCGGCAGCCAGTATCTTTAGCTCTTTGCCCCTAAAGATGGTATAGGCACCCGGCACGTAGGAATATGCACGAATATGGCGCACAAGGGCTTCGCTATCTATGCTAAAATCCAATAGATAATCCTCTTTATGCACCATTTTGCTGTAGCTTGCCCGGCTCTCATCTTGTTTGATGGGCTGGATGGAAGCTATATTATCCAATACTTTGGGCAGCAGCATCGCCATCGCATTTGCCAGGCGGGTGCTAAGTGAGCTGTAGTTTTCTCCTTCCAAAATGGGCAATTCTTCCTGCATCAGGATGTCTCCGGCGTCCATCTTG
>JAQVIX010000150.1:0-1482 GCA_028695495.1 Candidatus Cloacimonadota bacterium
ATGGCTATCGTGGAAGTATGAGTTATGATGATTACCAAAGTAATTGGACAAATACTGACTACTCAATCACCCAACCCAAGGGCTTTAAAATCCGGTTTAGAGATACAAACCAAGGTTCGATTCCTCCGCTTTTGGTAGATGGCTTCACGGCAGAAACAAACCAAACGCCCATCATGCTTAGCTGCATAGATTATAATGCCGAACCTTTCCCCAATTGGATTGGATACTTTCCAAAGCATACGCAAGGAGTGCAAACTGCATTTAGTAGGTTTGTGCCCGGGCAATTGCAAAGCACATATTTAGATTACATTTATTCAATAAAAGCTCAGTATTGGAGCTCTATGCGAAGTAATGGTATAAACGGTGGAGATTGGATTTTGCCTTTGTATCGATACACAGTCTCGAATGGCGATATGCTTGAGATCAAACTTATGCCAGGTGCCCCAAGTGAAATGTATTGGATGGGCGTCAGCGAACCGGTAAATTCCCGAGATCGCAAAATTCCCGAAGGCTTTACTTTTACCGAACTGTTGGATTACGTTCCCGTTTTCATCGAACTGGATCCGAATAACTTGCCGGATGAGGTAGGTTTACTAATTAGCGGCAAGTGCTATGGCGCAGGCAGTGTGGATGGCGAAGTCATTGAAGTAAATCTCTACTATCAGCCAGATGATGCAAAAAGCGATGATGAGATCAGCTTTATGTTCTATTATGCGGATAAGAGTATAAAAAAAGCGCCTGCACCTTTGGTTTACAATCCTGACACTCTGCTTTTTGAAACGGGAACCCTCAAAGCCGGACAAATTAAAGACTTCGGCTATGTATCTTACCTCAAGGGCGAAGGTGGCACCATGGCGCCTTTGCTTACACAGCTAAATACAAACTACCCCAACCCCTTCCGGGACAAGACCAATATCTCGTATATTCTGGAAAAAGAAGCCAATATAAGCGTGGAAATCTACAACCTGAAAGGGCAGAAGGTTAAGACCCTCTATAGTGGCATGGGAAAAAAAGGTAAACATGGCATTAGCTGGGACAGCACCGATAGTCATGGTAAAAAAGTGGCAAGCGGTGTTTATTTCTGTCGTTTGATTACTCCAGATAGCATTCAAAGCCAAAAAATTCTTCTTCTGAAGTAAAGCAATTGTTCAGGTGCCGGTGTTGAATAGCCGGCACCTGAGCTATTTATGAGAAAGCGACCATGAAAAAAACTTCTATCACCCTTGCCCTGCTCCTGACGCTGGTTTTTGCTTCGGCTGCCACATTACGCGTTGCCCTGGACGGCACACAGGCTTACAATCGCATTCAGGATGCTATAAATGCCGCGGTAACCGGAGACATTGTGCTTGTGTATCCCGGTACTTACTATGAGAACCTTTTGATTACCGGCAAGAATATTACCTTAGCCAGCCTGGAATATGATACCGGAGATGTTTCTTACAAATATACGACTATTATAGACGGGAGTCAAAATGGTAGTGT
>JAQVIX010000150.1:1582-3273 GCA_028695495.1 Candidatus Cloacimonadota bacterium
TGGGGGGATGATAATAATGATGGCCTTAGCCCTGCCAGCCCCTTAAAGACCATCTATAAAGCCTGCTATAATATCGCTTCTGATCCTCAAAACCCCAAAACCGTCCATGTTGCCAATGGTCATTACTCTAAGATTGCCAATCAACAGTTTTTTCCTGTTAATGTAAAAAACCACTGCAAGTTGATTGGCGAATCTAAAGAAAGTGTAATCTTGGACTTTAACGGTAAAATTGCTCATTTGTCGGCTGTGTTACATGGTGAAGATATCACTATCTCAAATTTTTCTATTGTGAACATGGGTGCAGGATTGGGCGCTATTAGTGGACATAGAATTGATTTTAGCAATATTCACCTCAAAGGAAACCATATTGGAAAGAGTTTTGTTTCTTTTTCAAAAAACGAAGATGCTTCTCTTGCAAATATCACAATTCAAGATGGGCAAGGCACTGGAATATTCAATGGGATTTTCGTTGGCAGTCATAAGGGGTATGCAAGATTAGAAAACATAGAAATATCTGGTCTGACCTCTATGTGCAGCTTAACAGGTTTTGAATTTTACAGTAATGGCTCTGCCCACATAGAAATTGATGGCTTGAAAATCCATGGTTTAAGCTGCACAACTGCTGATGAATACAGTTATAATTCTATAATGCAGATATCGTCGTTATTGAACAATCCTAATCATAGTCTTCGGGTCGAAATACAAAACTCTGCATTCTACGATAATTATCAGGCAACGCCGAATCACATGGCACATTTACGTGCTTTTAATGACACCACTTTTGTGAGTAATTGCACTTTTGCGGACAACCGTGGGGGTAGCTATCCTCTTTTGGTATCTGGCAAATCGGTTTTGAAGAATAATATATTCTGGAATCCCGAATTAAACCATGAAGTGGGCTTAGGTTATTTCCCTGAAGCTGGCATTACTTCAAAGGCAGAGTTTGAAAACAACTGCATCCGGGGTGGATTCAACGGTATCTATAACATGAGCCCCAGCAATCAAATCATCTGGCATGATAATAATATAAACTTAGACCCGCTCTTTGAGGGCGAAGGTAGCCATCCTTACCGCCTTTCTGCCTTTTCGCCCTTGATCGATATCGGTGCTGAATACGATTTGCCGGCAGATGCCCTTGATGCTGGTGGAAACGAGCGTGTGTGGGATGGAGATGGGGATGGCATTGCCCGGATCGATTTGGGTGCGTATGAGTATCAGCCGGTTTATGCGCCGGCGGATTTGGTGGGTTCGGTAGTGGATAAAAAGTGTGTCCGGTTGCTATGGCAAATGCCGGATTATGACCGCAGTTTAGTGGGTTTCCGCATCTACCGCGATGCTGAGCTGCTTATCAATCTCTATGATCCGGAAGCGCGAACTTATCTGGATTTGGTTCCGGAAAGCGGGACTTATGAATACTATGTAGTAGCGCTATTTGGCATGGTGGAATCCGCCCCGACAAATACGATTAGCATTACAATATTTGGTTTAAGCAATGCCGATGATTTTCAAGTTCCGCTGGCAAATACGCTTTCAATTACTCCCAATCCCTTTCAGGATTTGGCGGTAATCAGCTATCAATTGGAAAAAAATAGCGAGATTGAACTGAATATTTACAATGTAAAAGGGCAAAAAGTGCGGCGTTTGCAAAACGGCAGCTTTGTAAAAGGCGAGCAAATCCTGGCATGGGATGG
>JAQVIX010000151.1 GCA_028695495.1 Candidatus Cloacimonadota bacterium
TTACCTATTTCCAGATTATCCATATAGCTCTCATAATCGCGATTAAAAAGCGGCACTTCAAATCTCCCCACCAAATCCTGCATTTCCACAAATGCCATGGCTTTACCGCTATTTGCCTTCTTGCGGGTGATGGCATCCACTACGCCCACGATATAAAGATCCGCACTCCGCTCCTGCGTTCGCTTTGAATCCGCATTGCATACATATTTCATGATCATCTTATATTCATTTAAGGGATGCCCGCTCATATAAAAGCCCAAAACCGCCTTCTCGCGTTCCAGAGTTTGCAGATTGCTCCAATTTTCCACCTGCGGCAATACCGGTTCATGACCGTTTTCCTCATCTTCAAAGAGATCAAAGATATTCGTTTGCCCGCGCTTGAGATCCCGCTGTTTACCGGCAGAATATGCCAGCGCTTCTTCGATGGCTTCCCATTTTTGAGCGCGTGTGCCTTCCAGCTCGTCCAGCGCCCCGCTGGCAATCAGGCTTTCCAATACCGTTTTATTTACGCTCATCGTATCTGCCCGCGTGCAAAAATCATATAGACTCTTGAAAACTCCGTTTTTCTGGCGGTCTTCGATGATGGCATTGATCGCCGCCTCACCCAGATTTTTGATCGCCCTCAGCCCAAAGAGCACCTCTTTGCCGCGCACGGAAAACTCCCGTTCACTGCGATTTATATTTGGCGGGATGATCTTGATATCCATCGCTTTACATACTTCTATCTGGATGGGGATATTCGCCGGATTATCTTCCAGCGAGAGCAGCGCCGCCATAAATTCCACCGGATAATGCGCCTTCAGCCAGGCGGTTTGATACGCCACCAAAGCGTAGCAGGTAGCATGGCTCTTATTAAAGGCATACTCCGCAAACTTCTGCCAATCTGCCCAAATCTTTTCCACCACCGTGGCAGAAACCCCGTTTTTCGCCCCGCCTTCCAGAATCTTATCTTTAAATTTATCCATCAAATCGCGGTTTTTCTTGCTTATCGCCTTGCGCAGGGTATCTGCCTCTCCGCCCGTAAGCTCGCCCAATTCACGCGAAATCTGCATCACCTGCTCCTGATACACCGTTACCCCATAAGTTTCCTTCAGGGCATTTTCCACCAGGGGGTGATCGTATATCACCTTCTCGCGCCCGTATTTCCGGTTTATATAGCTATCGATAAATTGCATTGGTCCCGGTCGGTAAAGCGCCACCATCGCTATCAGGTCTTCAAACATATTGGGCTTCAGTTCCATCAGATATTTGCGCATGCCATCGCTTTCAAATTGGAAGATACCATCCGTCTCGCCGCGACTCAGCATGGCAAATACCTTTTTATCATCCAACGCCAGGCTATCTATATCTATCCTGATGCCATGACTTTGCTCTATTAGTTCAATGCTTTTTTGGATGAGCGTAAGGGTCTTTAGCCCCAGGATGTCCATCTTTATCATCTTCAGCTCATCCAGCCATCTCCCCTCATATTGCACCAAAATCACCTTCTCGCCATCTTTTTGGATGCTACATGCCAAAGGCACATATTCTGTAAGGTCTCCCGGCGCTATTACCACTCCCGCCGCGTGTATCCCCGTTTGGCGGATGAGTCCCTCCAAAACCTGCGAATGCTTCAAAATAGTGCGGTAAGTTTCGTTTTGATTCATCGCCGTGGCAAACTCGGGATATTGCTTCAGTGCCTCATCCAGGTTCTTTACCTGTCCGGTAATGGTCTTGGTCAGGTTATTTGCTTCATTAGCAGAAATCGATAGCACCCGCGCCACGTCTTTGATTACGCTTTTGGGTCCCAAAGTGCCAAAGGTGATAATCTGCGTAACGCTCTCGCGATTGAAGCGCTGCACAATATAATCAATCACTTTGCCGCGCCCCTGCGCACAAAAATCGATATCGATATCCGGCATGCTGATGCGATCCGGATTTAGAAAACGCTCAAAAAGCAACCCATATTTGATGGGGTCTATCTTCACAATATCCAAGAGGTAAGCGATGATGCTGCCTGCGCCCGAACCGCGTCCGGGTCCCACCGGAACGCCCTGCAAGCGCGCATTATCTATAATGTCCTTTACCACCAGGAAGTATCCCTCAAAGCCCATGCGCTTCAATACACTTAGCTCATAATCAATCCGCTGTTTTACTTCCTCGGGCAGCCCCGGATATTTCGTTTCCGCCGCTTCATAACACAGCTGTTTCAGATAAGTTCCCATATCCTGATATTCAGGCGGAATCTCCATTTTTGGCAAGAGGAAATCGTCATAAGCAAGCTGCAAATCTATGCGCTCGGCAATCGCCAAAGTATTCGCAAATGCCTCCGGTTGATCCGGAAAAAGCTGTGCCATCTCTTCGGGAGATTTGAAGTACAATTCCGTGGTATTATAGCGCATGCGCTGCGCATCGTCCAGCAATTTGCCCGTTTGAATACACAAAAGTATATCGTGCGCTTCGTGATCCTCGCGGTGCAGATAGTGGCAGTCATTCGTAAGCACCAGCGGGATTTCCAGTTCGCGCGCCAGTTCTATCAAAAGCGGCATCGCCTTCTTTTCAAATTCCAGCCCGTGATCCTGAATCTCCAAATAGTAGCGATCCCCAAAAAGCTCTTTGTACCAATTTGCCGCCTCACGCGCCTCCGCTCTTTTGCCATTGATCAGTAGCGAGGCGATCTCGCCTTTTACACAGGCACTCAGGCAAATCAAACCCTCGTTGTATTGCGCCAAAATCCTTTTATCTATGCGCGGTTTATAATAAAAACCCTCGATATAAGACTGCGAAGAAAGCTTCATCAGGTTCTGATAACCCTTCTGATTTTGCGCCAAAAGTATCAGGTGGTGCCGCGTATCGTTTTTGCTAAGTTCGCTGGAAATATCCCCATTGATGATATATGCCTCAATCCCGATAATCGGCTTGATACCCGCCTTTTTGGCGCTATTGTAAAAGTCGATTACGCCAAATAAATTGCCATGATCCGTAATCGCCACTGCCGGCATATTCATCTCGCGCGCCAGCTTTACCATGCGGTCTACCCGGCAGGCGCCATCTAATAAACTGTATTGCGTGTGATTGTGCAAGTGTACAAAAGACATCTTTATCTCCCAAAATCTCTTAATCTCAGCTTTTGAAATTCGCTCTTTGTGTCAACCTGTTTTTTTTAGCAGGCATTCCAAGATTTTTTTAGAACCAGATATTGCGCTTGTTCATTGGTAGTGGCTAAGTAAAATGTCACGAACCAAACAGTAATGATAAAGCAAAAACAGCAACACATTCAAGGAGAACCCAGGG
>JAQVIX010000067.1 GCA_028695495.1 Candidatus Cloacimonadota bacterium
CCCGCCTTAGCCATATCGTTACCTCCGTATATCATACCAAAAAGAGCCTTGCCTTTGAAGACGTTTACCAAACCAAGGATTTTGATATCAGCGGCACCATCCGCACGGATCAAAGCACAAATTACCGCTGCAAATCCATGATCACCATCCCGCTGATGAACCACGAAGAAGAGGTATTGGGCGTAATCCAATTCATTAACGCCATGGACGATAGCGGCAATATCGTAGCCTTTAGCGAAGAGCATAAAACGATGCTGGAATCCCTCGCCTCGCAAGCGGCGATCGCACTCTCAAACCGCAAATTGATCGACACTTTGGAAGAGCTTCTAATGCAATTCATCCGCTCCATAGCCATCGCCATCGAGCGCAAAAGTAAATATAGTTCCGACCACATCATGCGCGTAGCCGAGCTTACGGAGATGCTGGCAGATAAGCTCAATGCAGCCGAAAGCGGCACCTTCAAAGACCTGCACTTTAGCAAAAACGAGCTAAAAGAAATCTCGATGGCAGGCTGGATGCACGATATGGGCAAGATTATCACTCCCGAATTTGTAATGGATAAAAGCCGCAAACTGGAGCGCATTATGGATGGTATATACCTGGTATGCGAACGCTTTACCCGCCTGCGTCTGCTCATGCGCTATTTGAATAAAATATTGCCGTCGGAAGAAGTGGATAGCTTTATCCACCAGCATATTAGCGAAAATATCAAGCACAACGAAGTGGAGGAATATCTGCTTTGCGAACAGAAGTTTATCGAAGGGCTAAATATGGGCGGTGAATATGTGCCAGATGACAAGATCAAACGCATGGAAGCCATTGCTGCCATTGATTTTGAATATGAAGGCGAACGCTATTTCCTTCTGGACGAGCTGGATAAAAAGAATCTCTATATCCAGCGCGGCACCCTAAATGCAGACGAAATAAAGCAAATGCGCGATCACGCCGCCACCACCTGGGAAATGCTCTCGCAGCTTAGCTTCCCCAAGAAATACAAGAACGTAGCTTTTTACGCCGCCACTCACCATGAAACCCTGAACGGCAAAGGCTACCCGCGCGGGCTTTCGGCAGAGGATTTGCCTCTGCAATCCCGCATGATCGCCGTGGCAGATATCTTTGAAGCGCTTACCGCGGCAGATAGACCCTACAAAACGCCCAAAACCCTCTCCGAATCGCTTAAAATAATGGCATTTATGGCAAAAGACGGGCATTTGGATACAGATTTGGTAGATTTCTTTATGGATAGCGGCTTGTATCTGGAATTTGCTGAAGCCAAAATGCTGCCGCAACAGATAGATAAGGTGGATATCCCCGCCCTCAAAGCCATCTACCGTCTTGGCTGATATTCCTCTCTATCTGGCACCCCTGGCAGGCTTTACAGACAAAGCCTTTCGCCGCCTTTGCAAGGATTGGGGGGTGGACTTTCTCGTAAGCGAAATGGTAAGTGCGGATGGCATTAGCCGCGAATCGCTCAAAACCGGGCTGTACGCACAATTTACGGATTATGAACGCCCTTTCATTATCCAAATCTTTGGCTCCAAAGCAGATGTAATGGCAAAAGCCGCGGAAATGCTATTGGAGCTTAAGCCCGATATGCTCGATATCAATATGGGCTGCCCCGTGAAAAAGGTGGTAAAACGCGGCGCCGGTTCTGCCCTGATGAAAGATCCGGAAAACGCCAGCGTCATTGTAAAAGCGGTAAAAAATGCCCTCGCCGGCAGCATCCCCCTTTCGGTAAAGTTCCGCAGCGGCTGGGATCTGAAGAGCCTGAACTACCTGGATTTTGGGCAAAGGATAGAAGCAGCCGGTGCAGACCTCATCACCCTGCATCCCCGCACCGCCAGCCAGATGTTTTCGGGGCTTAGCAATTGGACACACATCGCAGAACTCAAACAAGTGCTTAGCATCCCCCTTATCGGAAATGGCGATATTGATAGCCCGGAAGCTGCGCTAAAAATGCAGCAGGAAACCGGCTGCGATGCCTTGATGATCGGCAGAGCTGCCTTGGGTAAACCTTGGCTTTTTACGCAGATTAAGGACTATTTTTCCACTGGAGATTACCGCCCCATTACCACCCGCGAGATATTGGCTACTGCGCTGAAACACATAGACTACGCCCTTGCTACCAAACCCAAATATGTAGTGGTGCGCGAAATGCGCTCTCAACTTTGCCATTATACCAAAAGCCAGCCTGGCTCCGCAGTGCTGCGCAACACCATCAATCAGTGCGACAGTATCGAGCTACTAAAGAATGAATTAAGTGCGTTTTTTTATAAATGAATGATGAATGATGAATGATGAATGATGAATGATGAATGATGAAGGTATGCGCAAGCGCATGGTTAATAAGAGCTTACGTATGGTTAATGAAAATAGAGAAAATCCGATGCCCAAAAACCTCAGCCTGAAGCAGAGAGCAGTTTTAATTGGGTTTGCGCTGCGAAGCAAGCAAACAAAGCCTTCATTATTCATTATTCATCATTCATTATTCATTATTTTACGAGTTTACGAGTAAAATGAAAGATATCTTGCACGTGGATATGGACGCCTATTTCGCCGCTATCGAAATCCGCGAAGACCCCAGCCTCAAAGGTAAATGCGTGGTGGTAGGCGGTTCGCCAAATAGCCGCGGCGTGGTTTCCACCTGCTCGTACGAAGCGCGTAAATACGGCATCCATAGCGGCATGAGCTCGCATTTGGCATGGCAGCTTTGCCCGCAGGCAGTCTTTGTGCATAGCAATTTTCACCTTTACAAAGAGATAAGCGCCCAGATTCGCGAAATCTTTTATCGCGTAAGCGAGCAGGTGGAACCCATGAGCCTGGACGAAGCCTATCTGGATGTAACGGAGAATAAATTGGGCATTGCCTCGCCCGTGGAGATTGGGCATTTTATCAAAGCGGAAATCCTGAAAGCCACGCAGCTTACCTGCTCGGTAGGAGTGTCTTACAACAAGTTTTTGGCAAAAACCGCCTCGGATATGAATAAACCGGATGGGCTTACGGTAATTACCCCCGAAAATGCCCAGGCAATCCTTTTTGAATTGCCCATCGGTAAGTTTCACGGCATTGGTAAGGTCACCGCCGCCCGCATGAAAAAGCTGGGTATCCATACCGGTAAAGAGCTATATGAGATGGAATTGCGCCACCTCATCAAACACTTTGGCAAGGCGGGATACTTTTATTACAACGTGGTGCGCGGCATCGATGAACGGGAATTGCAATGCACTTGGGAACCCAAAAGCATCAGTTGCGAAAATACCTTCCATGAGGATTTGGGCAGCGTGGATGAACTTTTACAGGAATTGCGCAAGATTTGCGATCGCCTGGCGCTGCGCATGAGCCGCAAAAATATCAGCGGACAGAATCTGGTTTTGAAGCTTAAATACGACAATTTTGAGATCATTACACGCAGTATGAACCTCCCATATTCCACCAATGAACGCGAGTATTTATACCAATACGCCGAAGAGTTAATGCTCTCAAATTGGGATAACAAGCGTAAAGTGAGGTTGATTGGGCTGGGCGTGGGCAAATTGGCTAAACCGGAAGCGGAAGAGCAGATGGTTCTTTTTTAGGTGATAGGTTTTAGGGGTTAGGCGCTGCGCAGGGTGCGGGGTTATCGGCTTTGGAAAGGAGATTGATGGAAGGGGTCAAGTGCAGGGATTTTCACACGGATACCACGGATTGCACGCGGATTACACGAATTTTTGAACAATTGAAATAGCTTCGTAACTCGTTGGTTACCCGTTATTTACAAGGAGAACCCACGGGGAAGGGACGGGGAAGCACCGAAAACACAGCCTAAACACAACAAAAATAGAAAGTTATCCTTATTAGTGTAGGAATAAAATTGGCTCATTTTCAAACTAAGTGGGTAATCCTTGGAATATATTGTCAATCTTTCGGCTGTCTGCTAATGCCAAACATGCCTGCCGAGCTTGAGGCTGTCCCGAAATGCCAAAACCAAGCACGATATCTGTCACATTGGAAATGTAGGGGCGCAATGTTTTGCGTCCGCTTTTAACAAAGCGTGCGCGCAGCGCACACCGTAATAAATTGATACACAATCTGTAATGATTACCTGTTTGGTGTTAATTTCGGCGGGTTCAAGGCATTGAACCCCTACATTTCAGGTGTGGACATTTCTTGTTGTTGTGTTGTTTGTGTATTACTGGACAGCCTCTAAAGTTTAGGTAGCCTTGGGTGTTCGCAGCCAAATATGAGCCTGCGAATATTTGGCAAGATAAACCCTGGGCTATCTAAAGTGGCGTTCCTAACGGAACTCTGCTCGCTGCGCATGCTTGGGTACCACGGATACCTTCTTTCCAATGAAATTGAAGATTTATTTCCTGTATCCCTGTTTTAATCACAGATTTTCTTCTTTACCCACTTTATTTAAAAGTGAGCCATAAAATTGTGCCAAAACTCATTTTTCTCGTCTTTTTCGGTGGTTAATATCCGTGAAATCTGTTCTCAATCCGTGGTATCCGTGTGGAATTCCCAGAACTTCAGATTTCCCTCACACCCCATTCCAAAACCGATAACCTCGCACCCTGCGCAGCGCCTAACACCTAAAACCTAACACCTAAAACCTGCAAAGCGAAGCCGAGCTTGACACAATATCCCCATCCAAATATCGTGAAACAAATAGCAAAATAATGAGGTGAAGACCATGTTACATTTACCAGTTGAGCTAATGCATCGTTTTATGATTGAGGTTTTTAGCAAGATTGGGGTGCCGGAAATTGATGCACATACTTGTGCAGACATCCTGATTGCCAGCGACCTGAAGGGTATCGAATCCCACGGGGTAGGCAGGCTAAAAATGTATTATGACCGCATCAAACTGGGCATTCAAAACCCAGTTACCGAGATTGAGATTATCCGAAACCGTAAAGCCACGGCGGTATGGGACGGGCATAACGGTATGGGGCATGTAATTGGGCAAAAAGCCATGCAAAGCGCCATCGACAAAGCGCGCGAATACGGCATGGGTAGCGTGGCAGTGCGCAATTCCAGCCACTATGGCATCTGCGGCTATTATGCCGAGATGGCTACAAAACAGGATATGATAGGCATTACCTTTACAAATGCGCGTCCTTCCATCTGCCCCACCAATGGCGTAAGTCCGCTTTTGGGCACAAATCCCATCTGCTTCGGGGCGCCCACGCATCTGCCCTATCCCTTTATTTACGATGCCGCTACCTCGATTTCGCAACGCGGCAAGATTGAGCAACTGGCACGAGAGGAAAAGGCTACTCCCGCGGGCTGGGCTATCGATAACGCCGGCAATCCGCATACGGATACCAATAAACTCTTGAAAGACCTGGTGGATCAAAGTGCGGCACTTCTGCCCATTGGCGGAACGGACGAAGTAAGCGGCAGCCACAAGGGTTATGGTCTTGCCACGATGGTGGAGATTTTGTGCGCAGCGCTGCAACAGGGCAGCTTCCTAAATATGCTTTTGGGGCAAGACGCCTCCGGCAAGCCAGCGCCTTATAGATTGGGGCATTTCTTTATGGCGATCGATATCGATTTCTTTACGGAAGTGGATAGCTTCAAAGATACAAGCACCCAGATTTTGAAAGAGCTAAAAGCTTCGCAGCTCTTACCGGCGCGCGAACGCATCTGGGTAGCCGGCGAAAAGGAATATGAAAACGAGCTAAGAGTAAGGCAGGAAGGCATCCCCATCGTGCCGAATCTGGCGAAAAATATCAATGTAATGCAGAATGAACTGGGCATTCAGATGATCGAGTGTTGAATATCATTTGCTAAAAAAGCAAAATAGCTTTATTATGTCTGTAAATATTACAAAAAATACCCTGATTAAGGAGTTAATGAAATGAAAAAGATCAGTATTATTCTTAGCTTGGCGCTGCTTATAGGTGTCTTGAGCGCAATCGACTTCACTTTTGATGGCGAACTAAGACAGCGCGCCGCTTTGGCAAATGATGAATATGAAGCAGACGGAGGCTGGCTGGATAGCCGCTTGCTTCTCGGCTTGGAATCCCAATTGCACCAAGACCTTTCCATTCGCCTGGGCACTCAGATTGGCGATATCGTATGGGGAAATGGTGCTGGTGGAATTAGCACCGGCGCTTCCCTAAGTATCCAGGAAGCCCTTTTGAAATATAATATTAACGCTCTGAATGCCAAGATCACCGTGGGTCAGCAGTATTGGATGGACAAGATGGGCTTGCTAATGGACGACTATTTCTCTGGCATCAAGCTGGAAAAAGAGGATTTCTTTGGCTTGAATACCGAGCTAATCTGGATGAAAAGCTATGAAGGTAATCCATACAGCAATAACGATGAGGATATCTTTGTTTTGCATGGTAATATGGAAGAAAGCATACCCATGGGGCTGTATGCCATCTATGGAAATTATCGCGACATGGACTATAGCAATATAAGCCTGTATCCCTATTTGAGCCTGGATTTGGCGCCTATCGCGCTGGATATCGCGCCTTTTTTGGATTTGCAATTGTACGATGGCGATAATGAGTTCGGCTTTGGCGCGGCAGTAAAAGCAAAAATGGATTTGGATGTATTGGAGCTGGGTGCAGATTTTCTCTTTGCCGGCGAAAATGGCATTACTACCATTAGCCCCTGGTATCAAAACGGACTCTACATCTATGGTATCGGCAAGCACCACGATGGCACAAATCTCTATTGGGGAGCACCTTATAGCGGAAATGCAGATACCTTTTTCAGCGGTGTAATCTCTGCCAAATTCCCGGTAAACGAAAGCCTTGCCATATTTGGCGCGGCTGGATATTTGATGGATTTGGGTGCGGAAATAAATGCCGGCATCGAATATGAATTGATACCGGATTTGCTGAACCTGAACGTATTTGGCGCCTTTGGCAATCACGATAACGATACGAATAATTACCTCTTTGGCAGCAGCCTGAAGATGGAGTTTTAAGCTTCGCAAGGTGGCTTCGCCAGGTAATAGGTGTTAGGTGTTAGGTGATAGCGCTGACGCTCGTTTCGGAGTTATCTTGTTGAGCGCTTGACCTTTGTGACCTTATCTTGTCTTAAGCCCGCTTGAAATATAGCGGGCTTTGTATTATTTGGGACGACGCAACTAAAAAAACCAATAAACAAAGCAACCAAACAACAAGCTAACTATCCCGTGAGCGTCAGCGCCCTTACGCCTATCACCTAAGGCCAAACACCTGCTGAGCGCAGCGAAGCTCATTTCGTGCTTGACACAAATCCGCCCTTTATATCTTTTAGTAAAAATAAAGGGAAGAATACAGATGCAAAGATTCAAAGCGATATTAAATAAATATAAGTATCAGATAAACAGAGGAATAGCCATCAACGCTATCCTGGGTACTGCCGTGCTGTTTATTGGCTCTTTGCATATCTGGTTCATATTTTGGCAGATCTTGGGGGCATATTCTCCGGCGCTTTTGTATGCCAATCTGGGTATCCGGGCTGCGGCGGCTTTGGCGATTATCTCCGTGCTCTGGATGGGCTACCGCAATTTTTGGGAAGCTCTTTCGGTAGCCAGGCTTTTAGACGATTTGGAGGGGGCGCAAGACGACCTCTTGCAAAATACCTGGGAAATCCATAATGAAACTGGAGATACGCCCGTAACCCAGGCGCTGCTAATGGCTGCCAATAAACGTCTTAAGGAAAATCAATACACGCTGCCCAAGCATTTGGATGGCGGAAAAGTCCTTATCTTTGTGTTGCTCTTTGCAGGCATCCTCAGCTATTGGGCGCTCTTGCCGCAGGATTTTGCCTCTGCCTTCAAACAGTTTTATACCAATCGTCCCCCCGCCATTATCTACAAAGATACTATCTCGCTGGAGCCAGGAAATATCAGTATCGGCAAGAATCAGGAAGTGCTGATCCGGGTAACGGAGCCGGATCTCAGGCTCAAACACCGGCTTTATTACCGCTATCATTCATCCTGGCGGGAGCTGGATTTTGCCGGCAATAGCTATCTCTTTCAATACCTGGATAGTAGCATCGAGTATTACGTGGCAAATGAGGTGGTAAAGAGTCCGGTTTTTAAGATTACGGTATTGGATGAGCCTATCGTGCGCAGCTGGAAGCTGAGCTATCAGTATCCCGCCTATACGGGTTTAAGCCCCTATGCAGATAGCCTGAGCTATGGGAATATCGAGGCTTATGCCGGAACGGTGGTGAATATGAATATCGCCAGCAATATCCCGCTAAAGCGCGCCACGATGGTCTTTGAAGACGCTACCAGGCGAGACCTTATTCAAACTGGTGAAACTACCTTCAGTACGCAGTTTAAGCTCGCCCGCGAAAGCACCTGGTACTTGGAAATGGAGGATGAATTAGGGCGGCTCTCGCGTCCAGAAGAAAAGCAAATCCGCATTATTCCGGATAATCCGCCGCAAATCCGCATCATCTTCCCCGGGCAGGATGTGAATCTGAATCAAGACCTGCTTTTGCCGCTTATCATCAGTGCGGATGACGATTTTGGGTTGGCAAATTGCAGCCTGCATTATCAGATCAATAATGACGAACCGCGCAGTTTTAGCATCCAAAATGTAATCGCCACCAAGCTCTATAATACGGATTATCTATGGGATATGAAAGATCTTGAGCTTTTCCCCGGAGATAATGTAAGCTATTGGGCAGAGATTTACGACAATGCGCCCACGCCGCAAAAGGGAATAAGCCAAAAATACCGGGCGCGCTTCCCCTCCATCGAGGAAATCTATGCCGAGATCGAGCAGCGAGAGCAGGAAAAGAAACAGGAGCTTGCCAGCAGCCTGGAAGAAAGCCAGAAATTGCAAGAACGCTTTGAAGAAAAGCGGCGGGAATTGCTCAAAGACCCGAAGCTGAACTGGGAAGATAAGAAGGAGCTGGAAAGCATTTTAGATAAGCAGGAAGAGCTAAAAGAGCAGGTGGAAAATATCGCCGAAAGCTATCAGGAGCTTATCCAAAAGATGCAGGCAAATAGCACGCTCTCGCAGGATACTCTCCAGAAAATGATGAAGATTCAGGAGCTAATGCAAGAGATTGCCACAGATGAGCTTATGGAAGCCATGCGCAAGATGCAAGATGCCATGGAACATGTATCTGCCGAGGCGCTGAAGAAGGCGATGGAAGATTTCAAGTTTTCCATGGAGGATTTTGCCCAGAAGATCGAGCAAACTCTGGCGCTTTTGGAAAGCATCAGAAACGAACAGGCGGTGCAGAAAGCTTTGCAGATTTCTGAAGAGCTGGAAAAGATGCAGAAAGCACTGCATGATAAAACGATGGATAGCAAGCAGGATGCGCAAAAACTGGCAGATGACCAGGCGCAGATCAAGGATAAATACGATAACTTGCAAGAGGAGCTGGATAAGCTGAAGGATATGCTTTCCAACGATCCCGATGCCTCGCAGCAATTGGACGAGCTTTTGCAGGATATGAAGGATAGTAAAGCGCAACAGGATATGCAGCAAAGCCAGCAGTCGCTACAGCAGGATAAACGCAGTGAATCTCAAAAATCGCAACAAGAAATCATGGAAAAGATGCGGCGCTTTTCGCTAAGGCTTTCGCAGATGAAGGATTCCATGAGCTCTGGAGCCGGACAAGCCATCGTCAACGCCATCCAGCTTGCCATTCGCGAGCTGCTCATCTTTTCCAAGCAACATGAGGCAACCAAGGCGCGCTATGAAAAAGACCCTTACGCCATTGTGTCCGAGCTTATCGCTGGCTATGAAGGCTTGCAAATCTCGCTGAATAAGCTCTTTAGCGAGCCACAGGTATCCATGGTATTGCCGCCTAAGTTTTATATCGATCTTACTGAAACGAATAAGAGCTATCGCGATATCTTTGGGGTATTGGGGCAAAGCTATACGCCCAGCATTGCTGCGCCACTTAGCAAGGTTCAAAAAGGGCTGAACCTAATGGCTTATGACCTCATGCTGTCTCTGGAAAATGCCTCTTCCGGCGGGGGCGGCAGCGGAATGCAATCGCTAATGCAAATGCTGGAGCAGATGGGGCAAGAGCAGATGGCGATGAATATGCTTACCGAACAGCTTATGATGCAAATGCAGGCGCAAGGCGGCAAAATGGATAGCGCCATGCGCGAGCAGATGGGCAGGCTGGCAAGCGAGCAGGAACGCCTGGCGGAAAACCTCAAGCGCGCCTTGCAAACGAATCCCGATGCGCAAAAGCAGGGGAATGCCCTGAAGCAGATTATCGAGGAAGCGGAGGCAGTCTCGCGTCAGCTACGCCAAAACCAATTTACACCCGATATTATGAAGCGGCAGGAGAATATCCTCAGCCGTCTCTTGGATGCGCAACGCTCTATCAATAAACGCGATACCAGCGAAAAGCGTAAGGCAGAGCAGGCTACAGGGCTGCCCATGCCCCTATCCGGCAGCGGGATAGATTATGAGAGCCTGCGCCGGGCTACGCTGCTGGAAGCCGGATTCAAGAGCTATCCCAAAGAGTACCAACAGCTTATCATGGAATATCTGAAGTATCTGCAGGAGGGGAAAAAGTGAAGCGATTACTCTTTGTTCTAATAGTGCTTTTTGCCCTGCAATTGCTTTGGGCACAATACGATGAAAAGCAGATCCTCAGTCAAAAGGCAAATCAGCACCTTGTCCAACGCCAATACAGCGAGGCGGAACTGGTTTTCAAAGAGATACTGCACAAGTATCCCAATGATATGAATAGCATTATCCAATTGATGCAGATTTATCTTAGCCTAAATCAGGGCGAGAAGGCGGAGGGCTTGCTGGCTGAGTACCAGCGCATTATGCCGCAAAATACCGCTATGGAATACCAGATTCAGGTGCTCCTAATGCAGGGCAAGCTAAGCGAAGCGGAAAGTCAAAGCGAGGCATATCTTAGGCTATATCCCTCGGATATCAATAAATACCGGCTTATTGCCTCCTATTACGAGCGGCGCAATTTCTACGACAAGGCTATTTCTTATTACCAAAGAGGGCGCGCTTTGAGTACGCCCAATACCTTTAATCTGGAAATCGCCAATGCCGCTATGCAATTGCAGCGCTGGGATTTGGCTTTGCTGGAGTATCTGGAATACTCCAAAACGCTTACGAATATCAATCAATATATCAAAAACCAGATCAAAGGCATCGTGCTGGCGGATTCTTTGCAGATTGGGCAGATCGAGAGCTTTATCGGGCAGTATTCCACGCCTATCTTATTGGAAACTTATGCTTTTTGCCTTATTACCCTGAAGGACTATCACAAAGCGCTGGAAATCTATAAGAGCCTGCCGGAAAACTATATGCGGGATTTTGCTTATGAACAACAGCGGCAAAAGCATTTTGAGGTTGCGCTGCCTGCCTTCAAGCATCTGGCGCTTACTAATGCCCAGCCTTTCCAGCGTATTGCCTACCACGTTGAGGTAGCCAAGATCCACTACTCTTTGGCGGAATACGATTCCGCAGCCGTAGCGCTAAATACCCTTTTGGCAGATAGTTATTGGAAGCAGAGTCCCTCTAATATCCGTAATCCCATCTATGTAAGCATCCGCAAAATGCTGGCAGAGATTGCCATGGCAAAAGGGGATGATATCCAGCATGTGCAAGAACTTTTGGAAGAGGCAAAGAGCTATTCAAATCAAAGCCAAATGCGGCAGGAGCTGGATTTGGAACACGCGCGGCTTTCGCTGCTCGGCAAGGATTTCCGCGCCGCGGAGTCAAAGCTGGCAACTGTAAATCTCCAGCCTGTAATGCCGGTAAGAGACTATCTGTATTACCTTTCCGCCTTTTTGCAGTGCCAGGCAGAAGTGGCAGATTCCCTGATGCACGAATATCTCATCAGGTATCCGGAAAACGATTTTGCCAATGACATCATCTATCTGAATATGCTGGCAATCAATCTGGATGAGGCGGGTAAGCGCAGCTTTAGCGAGGGGATCGCCCTCTTGCAACAGCTTAAGCCGGCGGGAATCGATAGCCTGCTGGTAGCCTTTGAAGGAAATAAGGATGAAGAGCTTCTGCTGCTTGCCATTGAATGGGCTATCGGGCTAAATCAGCCGGAAAGGGCACGCACATTATTGGAATATGAGTTCACAGACCCACTTTCGCAAGAATATGCTGCCTGGCTGCGTTTGGCGCTTATCGGGGATAGTACACAGGAAGTGCAGCTTGCCAAGAGCTTCCTAAAGCAAAAACCCAATAGCATCTTTTCTCCTAGCTTTCGTCAGGTAATCTCGCGCGTGGCTGCCTCGCGCCTAAGTTTGTAAAGATAAAGGAGTAACCCATGAAATTCCGCAAATCCTACACCTTCGACGACGTTTTGCTCATGCCCAAGCATTCCGAGGTATTGCCCTCCACGGTAGAGCTAAGCACTATCTTGAGCAAAAGCCTCTCTCTCAAGATTCCCATCCTCAGTTCCGCCATGGATACCGTTACCGAAAAGGAGATGGCAATCGCCATGGCGCGCGAAGGCGGACTGGGCATTATTCACAAAAATATGAGCATCGGCGAGCAGGCAGAACAGGTAAACTGGGTAAAGCGCGAGGAAAGCGGAGTGGTTACCCAGCCCTATACCCTGCACCCGGAAGACACACTGGAAAAGGTGATGGCTTTGAAAGAGCAATACCGCGTGGGGGGCTTTCCGGTGGTGGAAAAGGGACTATTGGTGGGCATTCTTACCAATCGCGATATCCGCTTTGAACAAGACCTTTCCCGCCAGGTGAAGGAGGTAATGACCCCCAAAGAGCGCCTTATTACCGCGCCAGAAGATATCTCCTGGGATGCTGCCATTGCGCTCTTGCAAAAGCACCGCATCGAAAAGCTGCTGCTTACGGATGATAGCTTCCAGCTAAAAGGCATGATTACCGTGCGGGATATCCTAAAGCGGGAAACCTTCCCCAATGCTGTGCAGGATAGCCATAACCGCCTCTTGGTAGGCGCTGCCATCGGGGTTACTGGCGACTTTCTGGAGCGCGCGCAAGAGCTAATAGCCGCCGGAGTGGATACCATCGTAATCGATACCGCACATGGGCATCACATCCACATTAGCAAGGCAATTCAAGCAGTAAAGAAGGCGCTGAATACCACCATCATCGCCGGCAATATCGCCAGCGCCGAAGCTTGTAAGTATCTTATCGATAATGGCGCGGATGCAGTGAAAGTGGGCATTGGTCCCGGTTCGATATGCACTACACGCATCGTGGCGGGCATCGGAGTGCCGCAGCTTTCCGCCATTATGGATTCCGCCGAAGAAGCCGCCAAACACGGCATTCCCATTGTGGCCGATGGCGGCATCAAATACTCTGGCGATATCGTAAAAGCCCTGGCAGGTGGTGCTTCCGCAGTAATGATCGGCTCGCTCTTTGCCGGATGCGACGAAAGCCCCGGTGAATCCATCATCTACAACGGACGCCGCTTCAAGAGCTATCGCGGCATGGGTTCCATCGGCGCCATGCAACGCGGCAGTAAAGACCGCTATTTCCAAAGCGAATCCGACGCGCAAAAGCTGGTGGCAGAAGGCATTGAAGGCATGGTGCCCTACAAGGGACCGCTCAAGGATTATCTGTATCAGCTCATTGGCGGCTTGCGCAGCGGCATGGGCTACATCGGCGCCAAAAACTTAGAAGCCTTACGAGAGCTGGCGGATTTTGTGGAAATAACCCCCGCCGGACTCATGGAATCCCACCCCCACGATGTGCGCATCACCAAGGAAACCCCAAACTATCAAAGCGGAAATTGAGCCTTCCAGCCAAGGCTATCTGGAAAGCTTCGTTTTTCACCTGAAGGTAGAGCGCGGCATGGCAGAGAATAGCATCCTCGCCTACGAACGGGATATTAAAGATTTCCTGGGCTATTTCCCGAATAAAGCCGTGGAAAAGCTGGAGAATGAGGATGTGCTGGACTACCTGCTTACCCTCCAGGAATTGGGGCTTCAGAGCAGCAGCATGGCTCGCAAACGGGTAGCACTCAAGCAGTTCTTCCTGTTTTTGGGCGAGAACGACGTAGCTATCCATATCGACTTTGACCTCATCCCCAGCATCAAGATCGCAGCCGCTTTGCCGGATGTAATCTCGGTAGAGGAAATGCAAACGCTGCTGGACGGCTTGCCCTTGCAGGATTCGCTCGACTATCGCAACAAGATGATGCTGGAATTGCTGTATGCCACGGGGATGCGTGTATCTGAGCTGCTGGGGCTTACGCTAAGGGATTTGGTGCCGGAGCAGAGGATGATCCTGGTGCGCGGCAAAGGCAGCAAACAGCGTTATG
>JAQVIX010000068.1 GCA_028695495.1 Candidatus Cloacimonadota bacterium
ATTCTTTATATTGCCATTCGCTATCCGAAATCACGGTGTGCGCCTTGGGCAAAGCGGCTTTGCCAAAACTAAGCTGCGGATGCTCGGCTTCCAAATAGAAATATGCCGGATCGCCGGGATCAACCGTTTGTTTCATGCCGGCGGGAATCTTTAGCTCGGCGCTGATGCTGCCTTTTTCCAAAGGCTTAAAACTCTTGCCGTTAATACTAAATTTCACGTTTTGAGCCGCGAGACCCAGCGTGAAGAAAAGCAACACGATCAATAGGAGCGCTGAATATTTTGCGCGCATCTATACCTCCATCGGGAATTTCCTATGTTATCAAATAACTTAATGCACAAAGTATTCCAGAGCAAGTGTTTTTTGCTTCGCTTTGCTCCGCAGGTGTTAGGTGATAGGTTTTAGGTGTTAGGCGCTGACGCACGTGGATAGGATATTCTGTTAGTGTTCAGATTGAGGTTTTTTCATAATTAGCGTAAATTGGCAGTATTGCTTGTCTTTTTCGGTGGTTCAAAACTTGCGTTTGCACTGCCGCCATCATTCATTTGAGGATGCCCTGAAATGCTTGCAACATGCCTGGCAATGAATAATGAAGGTATTGCTCGCGAGCCTCGCAATGGCTAATTATAGCTGGCGCATGGTGTGTGTAATTTGAAACTCACTCGTAACTCGTTAATTACCCGTTGCTTGCACGGACAATGGACGGGGAAGGGACGGGAGAGCAGGGTGTAAATGTAAGATGTATAATGTAAAATGTATAATTAACAATGCTTTAGCGCTTGTTCGCTGGGCAGCCAAACTCCGATTTGGCTGAAGGGACTTGAGTCCTTTACCCTCAATTGAGATACTGTTTTCAAGCTAATTCGTGATAATTAGCAATAATTAGCGGACATTCGTGGTAGATTCTCGTCTTCTTTCCTATTTCATCCTTTTAATTACCGGCATCACCTTGCACTCTGCTACAGCCGGGTCCCGTTAAAGTGCTATTTCCAGCGCTTTGGCGGTTTACCTGAATCTGGGTGCCGATTCGTTCTTTTAGAGCCTGAACGTGGGAGATTACTCCGATGATTTTGCCTTCTTGCTGGTAGCTTGCCAGCGCTTCGAGAGCTACAGAAAGAGAATCTTCATCCAGGGTGCCAAAACCTTCATCCAGGAATAAGGAATCTAAGCTCGTCTTTTGGCTTACCATTTGTGAAAGCCCCAAGGCCAAGGAGAGGCTAACTAAAAAGCTTTCTCCACCGGATAGATTTTTGGTAGTTCTGCTTACGCCAGCCTGGTAATTGTCTATTACTTCGAGCTCCAGGATTTCATCTGCTTTACGGCATAGCAAATACCGGTCTGTAAGGCGCTGCAACTGGATATTGGCATGGGAAATAACGAGATCAAAGGTTAAGCCTTGGGCAAAATTGCGATATTTCCTGCCATCCGCAGAACCGATCAATTGGTGCAAATTGTTCCATTTTGTACATTCTCTTGTTTGTGCTTCAATAGCTGCCTGCCGATCGCTTAGCCTTTCCTTGGCTGCCTCGTTACTATCAAGCGTGGCTTTTAGAGAACCAATCTTCTTAGCTACATTACCTAAAGATGTATTTAGTTCTTCTATTTGCGCTTTTACTTCACCTATAGAAAGAGATGTAAGATTCTTTTCTATCTCGCTTTTCAAGCGCTCATTTCGGTCGCTTAACCTATCCAATAGGGATCTTTGCCTTTGGTCAAGCTCCATGGATTTGTTGTTTAGTACTTCCCTTTGAGCAGGAGGGATAAGGGCTTTTTTATAGTCTTCCTCGTTCGCTATTTCCAAGACCTTCAGCGCTACTAAAAAGCCAGCTTCAAGCTGCTGGAGAGCGGGAACTCTTTGCCCGATATCTTGTTGTAATGAGTCAATTCTATCCCGGGCAATAGCTAAGGTGCTTTGGTGATCCGTATCTGCCTTTCTGGCTTCAGCTTCTGCATCTGTGGCTTTGCGAATAGCATCATTTAATGCAGCTTCTTCGGCATCAGGCTTTTTTGCACCAAAGAGTGTAAATCTCTCTGTTTTACGAGTTTCCAGTTCCGCGGCTTGAGAGATCAGATTCTTTTTATCTTCCTTTAATGCCTCTGTTTTAGTTTCAATTATCCCTTCTATGCGCTTTATTTCAGTGTTATAATCAGCGATTATGCGTTCAATATCTGCTTTTTGATTCTGATGCCGCCGCCAAGCCTGCAAACGCTCACCCAAAGAATCTAAAAGAGTATCAATCTTGGTATCGGGAATCTCAGCGATGCCCAAGGGCTTTAGCAGGGTAGTGATTGCTTCTTTTGCGCGCTCAAAAGCATCCGCAAGCTTGCTCAGTTCAGTCTTTTTGCGTTCAAGCTCATTCTGGGCAGTTTCTTTATCTCTTTCAGCGGCGATTTTCTGGGCATCACTGGCGTTAAACCTTTGCTGTTCGGCTGCTTGCGTATCTTTTAACGCGGCAATTTTATCTTCAAAATCCTCAGCATCAGAGATTATCTTACTGATATCCGCAATTCTTTGTTCGGTGGCATTGGGTGCTGGTATATTGCCCTGGGCGTAGGGATGTTCCCCGGCTCCGCAGAGAGGGCAGGGCTTGCCGTCAATCAGCCGTTTACGTTCTTCTTCAAGATTGGCGATTTGTCTTAAATAGATCAGCTCTATTTGCAGATTATCCTTTTCTGCGCGATATTCTCTTAACAGTCGCTCACCGAGTAAGGCGCCCAAAGCATCCCCTTTTTCCTTTATTTTTTGTCTTAAAGATTCTAAGCTTTCGGCTAATATGCCGCTATTCTTCAGGATTTCAGTAAGAGCAGTTGACTTTTTCTTTAGTGCTTTTTCCGCGTTTTTAAGGTCATTATTAGTTTGCACAATATCTTTGTTTTGGGAGATAAGATTAGTGAATTGCACCCGAATGCCCGCAAGGTTTTCCACCAGCCAGGCATCTTCTGCATTTTCAGCAAGATAATCGTTTACGGCTTCTAAATCCTTTACCTTTTTATCGCACAGGGTTTGGGTTTTTCTCTTGGTTTCTATATCTTTTTTTATTTCGGTTTGGTCTTTTTCCAGAGCTTTTTGTGCAGTGTTGTAAGCTTTCTCCTGAGTAGAAATCACATGATCCAAGGCTCTTATTTCTGTAAAAAGCGGTCTTGCTTTCTCCATGTTCGCGTTGGCATTTTTTGTGTCTTGTTCAGCAGTATCTAATTTTTCTTTGAGAGTAGTGGTAGTGGAAATCAAATCCGGCAAAGCCGCTTCTGCTATCTGTAGCGCTTTTTTATCTTCAGCCTGTTGCCGCCTTTGGGCGCTTAAGCTTGCGTAATCTGCATCCAGAGATGCGAGTTTATTTGCGATCTCCAGCTTTTGTTTCTGTGGTGCAAAGACATCAGTCTCGTCCTTTAGTTGCTTTTCTTCGGTTTGCAATGCGGCTATCTCACGCTCCAGAGCACTAATTACCTTGTGCCAGTTTAAGGCATTATTGGCGTCACGATGATTATTGGATAATGCTCTCTCCTCGTTTCGGCTCTTTGTAAGATCGTCTTGATAGCCTTGCTCTGTTTCAGAATCAAGCACAGAAATGCTTGCCACTTCAACGTTAAGAAGGTTCCAGCGATTATCTTCATCCCGCTTTCGTTCATGTATTTTTTTTGATATTTTGCTATAGATCTCGGTACCGGTGATTTGCTCCAAAATGGGAGAGCGATCATTGGGCTCTGCTTGCAAAAAGGCGGCAAAATCTCCCTGAGCTAATAGCATGGTTTTGGTAAAGCGTAAAAAGTCCATTCCGGTAATAGATTCTACTTCCAATGCCACACCTCTTATTTGTGTATGCAAAAGAGCACCGGTTTTCGCATCGGAAATCTCGTGCTTTTGAGGTTGCAAGCTTCCATCTGCTCTTCGTCTTGCCCGGTGTTGACTCCAAAAGCAGCGATAGTTTCGCCCTGATGCCCTGAAAGTTACTTCGGCAAAACATTCACCCGTTTGGCGAGACATGATCTCATTTTCAGAGTTATTCACCCGGTCGAGGCGGGGAGTTTTGCCGTACAGAGCAAGGCAGATCGCATCCAGGATGGTGGACTTTCCAGCCCCCGTGGGTCCCGTAATGGCAAAAATGCCATCGGAAGTATAAGCCGGGTGGCTAAGATCAATCTGCCACTCGCCGACTAAGGAATTCAGATTTTTGAAGCGTATCTGTAGTATTCTCATTTTTTTTACCCTCACTCTGCCAATTCATCATTTTCAAAGAGCGCCTGCAGGATTTCATTATAGGCAGTTAGCAGCTCCTGTCTTTGGTCATCCGGCACATTATGAGCTTCCATACAGCGATTGAATACTTCTCTTTCATCGAGATCGTCCAATGCTTCCTCAGTAATGGTTTGCTCAAGCGTCCTGTCTATTAACTGCTTATTTTTTACCCGCAGTATTTCCAGCTTTGTATCCTGGCTAGAGTCAGTTAAGCGCTCTTGCAAATCTCCCATGATCTCATCGCCTGTGTATGTGATATCCAACCAGATATTAAGGTCTTTTTCGGATAGTTCCGCAATCTTGCATGAAATAGTATCCCAATCACCCTTTACGCTTGCCAAGTGCTGAAATGTGGGCACTTCAATCAGCTTTACGGCTACACCATCCGGCTCAAGATCGATTTGGCAGAGGCTTTTAGTATGATTTGCTTCACCAAAACCCATGGGCAAGGGCGAACCGCTATAGCGAATGGTCTCAGAAGCGGATACCATTTGCGGAATATGCAGATGCCCAAGCGCCGTATAACTAAAGCAGCTTGGAAATACATCGCTGGCTACATGCGCCAAATTGCCTACATAAAGCTCGCGAACGCCATCATCATCGGCAGTTTGGGCTCCGGCGGTAAATAGGTGCCCCATCCCTACAATTGGGATATTTTTAGCTAATTCTGCGCGTTTTTGTTCGGCACATTCCCCCACCAAAGCATAGTAATCCAAAATACCCTGAAGCAGCTTTCTTTCTTTATCTGCCATATCTTCGCCCGCTTCTACCGTGCGGATTTCCTTATCTCTGAGGTAGGGAACGGCGCAGACTATTAGCTCCGGGACATTTTGAGGATTGGATAATATTATCACTTCATTATTTATATCGTGAGTATCGGCAACTACATGCACATTGAGGATTTTTAGCAGCTCTTTGGGTGCATTTAAAAAAGAAGGGGAATCGTGATTGCCGGCGATGATCACTATATGCCGGCAATTTGAGGTGGATACATTGCGGAGAAATTGGTAATACAAAGCCTGGGCACGGTTGCTGGGGGTAGTGGTATCAAAGATATCGCCAGCTATCAATAAGGCATCGATTTCGTTTTCCTTGATAGTATCGTACAGCCAGTCAAAGAAAGCCAAAAATTCCTCATAGCGCTTTCTGCCACAAAGTGTTTTACCGATGTGTAAATCTGAAGTATGTAGGATTCTCATGCTTTATTTCCTTTTTATTCACTCAGCGCCTTCAGCAGCGCATCTTTGGCATCGGCATAAAACTGGATATCGATTTTGGTAGCCATATCGTCTGAGAGATCGAGAAGCTGTTTGCGGGTGGAAACCGGTATCAGGAGTTTGGTGGCGCCTTTTTCGATGGCGATTTCCACCATGCTTACGGGACTAAGCACAGGTTCCAGCGAGCCGCCCAGGTTCAATTCGCCTACGATGATCATGCCACCGCGCAGGCTTTTTCTCAGCAATGCCGAGGCGAGGGCGATAAGTGCGGCTACTCCTAATTTGGCGCCGGATTTGGCGGTATCGAAGGCGCGGATTTGCACGGAAAATTCATGTTGTTTGGGGTCTTTATCTCCCACCAGTTGCGGGGCGCGGGCATAGAGATTTTGCTCGGCAAAGCTCATGCTTTCCTTGAAGGCAGCGGGTACGGGTTTATTTAAGATTTTTACTCCGGAGCCTGGGTTTACATTTACTTCGATGCGAAAAAGCCCGATATGTTCATCCGCAGCGCCGGGGCTGATGCTCCATACCTGTCCGGGCTCCAGGGGGTCGCTGCCGATGCTATTTTCGCTATGCAATTCCGGTGTGGAAACAAATTGCTCCACCCCATCCGTGCCCATTACATAGCTAAAATGGGTATTGCGAAATTCCGCCGCACCGATGCGTTTTTGCTGTTCTTTTACGCGGCGGCGGCTTTCCAGGGCAATGCGGATAGCCCATTCGAGGTCTTTATCCGAGACCGGTATTTCGGCATCCGGATACAAGAGTTTGAGCAGTGCACTCAAGGTTTTATTTACGGCGTTGGCATCTCTACCGGAAAGGGCGCCGCCGTAGTAAACTCTATTTTGCAATACATTTACGCGGCTTTGCAGGCGCAATTGCGACCAGCATTCGGAGAGAAAATCGCTTACCAAGCCAAAGTGATCCGTAAGCAAATCCTTATGGATTTTGGGAATATCCCAGCCGGGCAGATAAGCGTGGATGCGGTCCATAAAGGCGGTATCGTCCCGCATCTCAGGAGGGAGGGGACCCAAAAGGTGTCCAATCCGCTGTTGATGCTCCACATCCACCTCAAAATTTCCCACCATTACCAGGCTGCCATCGGCGCGGATGCTTTCTTTGCCGCGGCTGAATTCGCCGCTTTCCATATAGCCTTTCATGATGTTTACGCCATCTTTTTGGTCGAACGTAATGCCGGAGATTTCGTCGAAGCAGATTACATCATATTGGCATACCAAGCCGCGCTGACCGGTAGAATTATTTACAAACATCTGCGCCACAGTGGCTTTGCCGCCCGATACGAGATGGGAATAAGGGGAGATTTGCTGAAAGAGATGGCTTTTACCCGTGCCGCGGGGACCCAGCTCGATGAGATTGTAATTTCGCTCTACAAAGGGCGCCATACGCAGGAGATAAGCGTTCTTTTGGCGTTCGGAAAGTTGCTCCGGCTCCAGCCCAATGGAGCGAAAGAGCAGCGCTTTCCACTCTTCGGTAGTCATTTGCCGGCGGGCGGCAGCGAGGGTGGAAAGCACATCGCGGCTGGAAAGCTGGATTTCGCGTAAAGATTCGATATAGAAGGGGCGGGGCGGTTTTTCCTTTTCGTTTGCCGGGTCGTAAGCGAGGGTAATTTCAGCAAAAAAGCCGCCGGTAAGCATGCGTTCATGTTTATTGATCAAATCCGAAAAGATGCGGGCGTCATTTAATCTAAGGCTGGGCAAAGTGGCAAGATAGCTATCCGTTTTGGCATCCAAACGCACGGAGATAGAATCAATTAACTTTACTGAGCCTTGTTCTTTGGCGCGGGATTTGAAGAGCTCCTCATCCCCCGCTCTTACGGTGCGGTTTTGCAATTGCCGCTGTACGATGGTGATACCTTCCTCTATTTCATCTGGGTCTATACTGGCACAATATCTGCCCAAAAGAAACTCCACCACATAAGTGGGCACCGGGAATTGCCGGCTAAAAGTGCGCACCAAATCTTTTTTTACCAAATATCCTGCCAAAACCGAGGCTGCTTTTTGGTCTATAGCATCCAGCTTAATCATCTGAACCTCCACCGATAGTAGTTTGCATTTGTGCTATTATTTTATGTGAATTATCCAAGATTACGATATATGCCTTGATGCCCCAGAGGCTATCATCTTCCACCACTATGGACGCTGTATGATGGTCTTTAAGGGGCTTGATTTCAAAAGCCAGAGAGCTGCCCGCTTCTGCTGCAAAGCGGCGCAGATCGCAGAGCATGCCCGCGGCAGCGCCGGATAAAGTGATATGGCAACGCAGCCCGCGCCACTTGATTTCTTTGATGGTGACCGATAGCGGTAGCTCTGTATGGGCAGAGGAAATCCGGAGATCCAGGAGCAGGCATTCTTGCAGGCTAATGCCTCCGTGCGTATATTCCACTCCCTTTTGATAGCAGGAAATACCCTGAGCAAAGGCAATTTGCAAAAACTCGTCCCAATACCAGCCCTGGATATGTTCCAAAGTATGGACACCGGCTTTGAGGGTGGCAAAACGGCGCCATTTATTTTCGCTAAGCTGTGGCGAAAGCTCGGTTTTGGGTAAAGCGGCGGGGTTTAGTAGCCAACCGTGATCGCTTAAGATTTGCAGGCTTTGCCAACCAGCGGCAAAGATGCTTTGGATAAGGATAAGAAGCTCATCCAGGGTGCTTTTCAGGTTTTTGGCGAGCCGCCAGCCCTGCGTATGTCCCAAGGCGTCTAAATTGCCATATTCCAGCCAGAGCTTGTGTTCGGAGATTCCGTCCTGGCGATTGGGTAATGGCAGGGCATCCTGGGCGCTATGGCAAAGCCAGTTATTTTGCTTGAGGATTCGTCTAAAATCCGCAGCACTGAGTGCAGAATAGTTAGCGGCATCCAGATGATAATCTGTATCCTGAGCCAGATATTTCACCAAAATGGGCTTGCAGGTGGCAGTAATAGTAGGAAGCCCCGTCCAGCGGCAGCTTTCTGATACCGCAAAATCTGATTCCTGCAATTTAGTAGCCAGCAGCTTGGCGAGATCAAAACGCAAGCCATCCACAAAAAGCACTGCTTCAGCTTCCAGGCGGGGCGGGATTATATTTTGGGGCTGCCAGATAGCCGGGCTTTGCAGGTGCCGGGCAGCCTCGCCTGCCCAGGGAGTGTATAAAGTATTTAATAGTCCGGCAAAAAGCTGAAGCTCTTCCACGGTATCCAGAGCAGCTAAAAGCTTTAGCACAGCCAGGTCAAGCTGCCAGGCGCCTTCTGAATAGCGCTTTGCTATATCCGGCAGGCTGCCGCTGGCAAGGCTTTGGGCGCTAAGGCGGGAGACCTTTAGCAAATCGTAGATAAGCATGGCATATTTCGCTTCGCCCAATTCTGCCCAGATTAAAGTGCGGCGCCCGCCATGCTTTAGCTCCAAATCTTCCAGCTTTGTCCTTAGCTCGGTAGCGGGCAGATTTAGCATATTTTTTAAGCTATTTTGCAGTATCTCTTCTTGCTCGCTATTCCATTGGGGGTAGCGATCATAAGCGCCAGAATCGTTATTGCGATACATCCAGTCTTCCGGCACGGGAAGCTGCCGCAGGCGCTGTGGAAGCCGGGGATATTTTGCCGGCGCTTCACAGTAGCGTTCCCACACATTTTGCCAGGCTGCTGCTACGGGCGAAGCGGTATCCGGCTCTGCCAAAGCTTTTAACGCCGCTAAAATGCCGTCCTTTTCCGGAGCTATGCCGTAGCGGGATTTGGTATTGCTACAAAAAGCCTGCCACTCTACGGGGCTAAGGCTTTGGCGGTAAGTTTCATCGCCATCCAACCAGTTTAGCAGATCGCGGCAGGGATCGCCACCAGTGATAAGATTGTGGAAAAAATCCTTATCCAGGCGTTTGCCCTGCAATTCTGAAAGATGTTCGTTTAATAGCGGCAAGAGCGCATGCTGCAGAGCCTCTTTTGTTTCCGCATCGCCGGCAAGCTCCAGATTCAAGCCGCCCCGTTCGGAGATGAGATATGCAAAAAGTGTCCAATCTCTGCCATTATACTGACTCCAGATATTGCCGCTAAATTGCAGGGGCACCAGGGGCTTAAGCTCAGGCGGACAGCTTTCCACTGCCCGCAAATCCTGCCGGCTATAGCCGGGGAGATAGAGGATGGTAGCTTCCCCAGGAACAAGCTCGTGACCGGCTATTACACAGCGCAACCAGATGGCGGGGCCAGTTTTATCTCTGGGATTATATGATCCCAAACACAATAATCCGGGAAGATATTGCCTTAAAAGAGGAATGGCCTTTTCCCACTGCCGCTCAGGATCTGGCCAAAGCAATACTTTATTTGCTAAAGCCTGTAGCGATTTAGTAAGATGATTTATTACTTTGCTCAAGTGATACTCCTTGGAGAAGTTGCCAGCTTCCGCTGCGGGTAGAGCCCTGCCTGTGGATATAACCCTGCTTCTTTAGCATAGCCAAAGCACGTTTAATGCTTGCCATACTTTTTCCGCTAAGCTGCGCCATTTCATTATAAGTAGCCTGGGGATTTCTTTGCAAGATAGCTAATATTTGCTCTTTCAAACTGAGATTAGGGTCAAGATTAGGCTCATTAGGGTCAAGATTAGGGTCATTTTGGATTATATTAGGCTCATTAGGGTCATTTATAGCTCCATTATTGTACAGCGTGGTCTTGAGAAAGTCTTCGCTTGTCTCGAACTCAGGTTCCGTGCCATTGAACTCCCGCATGATTGGGATAATCTTGCTTCGAATGCCGTAAATATCTCCATTATCTTCAATGCCCAAGATAATTCTGCCACTATAAGTATTGGCAAGCTGTTCTGACCGGATGTCATCTCGCTTTGATTCAACAAGTGAGTTCTCAGCATTGGCGATTAATTCAAGTAATTCTTTTTTTAACATCTTAGCTCCTGCTTGCTTTTTTTTCTTTCAATGTAAGATGCCTATCATTTATCCTATTCCCCTTATCAAGATGATACCAGGGAGCAGAAGGGACATCCTTTCCGCGGTCTTTATCCCAATTGATATTGAGGGTGGGCTTTTTATAATAGCGCAAAACCTCAGCCTTCACGAAGGGGCGGATGTTCATGCGCACTCCGTCGTTGAGGTCGGGATTCCAGCCGATGGCTTGTTTATCCAGGGGTTTCCAGCGCACAAAGATATCGTAGGGGGCATCGCCTTCCAGAATCAGGATCAGTTTCTTTTGCAGAGCTTCGGCAGCGGCGAGTTTTTCCGAGGCTCCATCGATGCCGGATTCCAGATCATGCTTTTGTCGGGTGATCCAGTCTCCCAGATAACTGTAGATCAGGCTCTGCAATTTGCGGTTGTCGAACTTATGATAGTTTATTAAGGCGGAAAAGCCATCTTGCAAGCCATCCCATACCTGCCAGATGAAAGGACGATGCATAAAGAGTTTGCAATGCTGGGCAAAAAACTTATCCCTTAGCCAGCTTTCCAGGCTTTTGCCGCTGTGCTCTGCAGCGGTGAGTAGCTCAGCCAAAATGGAAGGCGACCATTTATTTCCATAAGCTGCTGCCAATAGAGTGATGAGCCTATCCATGGCAGATTCTTCAGCTCGAACCGGGCTGATGCATACGATACCATCATCATCGGCAAAGGGGTATAGTTCCCGGCTTTGCTCCACCCAATAGCGGGACTGCTCGGAAAGCTCCATCTTGGCATCGCTCTCCGCTGGCCATTGATAGCCCAAAAGACGGGCAAGGGCAACCTGCAGCACAGTATTATCAGTTCTCAGCGCACCACGTTCCAGCTTTTTGCTCTCTTCGCTCCAGATTACACTGCCACAGGGGTGACCGTGGAAAATCCACTGCGGGGGGTCGTCGGAATAAGGTTCGGGTAAGCCGTGGGGATATTTCTCATCCGCTATTTTCTGCCAGTGTTCAAGATCGAAGGGGACTTTGACTACTACTGATGTTGATATGGCTAGATTCTGGTCAAGAATTCTAACATTGCGCTCGAAATGAATTGAATCAATATATGTAAAAACAGAAAGTAAATCTTTCTGTTTTTTGGGGATCATTACCGTAATCTCGCTTGTATAGGTTTCACCGTAATATCGATAGGCTTCAATATTCCTTACGTTCGTGATCGAAATACCATTGTACTGGTTTGCGGCTAAACCCTGTAACCTTGCAAAATCCTTTCCTTCAGATGTCCAGTCTAAACAATACAGGTGTCCTAATGCAGATGATCCTTTGCCACCAGATGCAAGCCTCTTGTCAATGAATCTGTTTAATTCCCAATGATACTTTTTAAACCTAGGATCATCTCCTGTTTTGATTCCCTGATATGATTTAACAAACGTTGATAAAGATTGCGAATCATCCGATTTTTGAAGTGTAATTACTGCATCTGGATTCTTCAACTGTCCTGCCTGCGAAACTACTTTCGTTTCCGCATCGATCAAGTTTTCTCCCTTTTCTTGGGCAGAACGTATTTCCGACACATCCAAGCCGGATAGAGTGTTAGTGAATTCCTCTTCATCAAAGATATCCATAGTTTTATCCAGTTGTCCTTTGCTGATTATAATTAGCACAGCAAAAGCACCTGCTGCAGCCGAAGATTCAAATCCTCCTTCTCCCAATCTGGCAATCATCTGCCAAGTATCACCTTTCAGCAGCTTTTCCCGGAACTTCTTATAGGAGGTAAGAAAGAGCCAATTTTGGGGTAGAACGATACTGGCAGTACCTCCCTCATGGCAAAGCTGGAGGCAGCGATCCAGAAATACGGTCGCCAAGTCGTTTTTGGCAGCAGGAAAGTGCCACTCACAGTAGTCTTGCAATTTTTTATCCTGTTTCCCGCGTGCCAGATAGGGCACATTGGTGATCACCAGGTCGTATTCATTACTGAGGATGAGGGTGGCATCCAGGAGACCTTTGGCGGCGAGCCCGGCTTCGATTTGGGCGGGGGGACGCACTTTGCTTAGGAGCTGGTCAAAGGCATATTCGGGGAATTGCCTTTTGATGTATTCGCCAAATTGATCCGCTTTGGGATTTAGCAAAGAGCCTAATAGTGGGGCATTTTGGTAAAAATCGTGCAGCCAGGTGAGTGCCTGACGCAGGGCGGGATCGCCATTGGCGAGAGCAGTCCATTCTTCTTTGGCAGAGCCTACCGAGAGCCCGCAGCAGGCGATATTCATCTGGGGCAGGGGGCGGTAGCCGGTGGCACCGGGATGGCTCCAGGCGCTAAGTGCCAGGGCAAATACGGCGATTTCCACGCAGCGGGGGTCCAGCTCCAAGCCAAAAATCTGCTTATTCAGTGCCCAATCGATGGCAGCGGGTAGTTCCAGGGCTTCCTTTTCCACCAAGAGAGGCACCAGCATATTCAGGGTGGCTACCAGGAAGTGTCCGGAGCCGCAGCAGGGATCGAGGATTTTGAGCGCTTTTGGTTCCGTTGCCCAGTGTTCAAAAGCGCCGGCGGCGGGGCGCCAGCCCTCGGCTTCTTGCACAAAGCGCAGGTATGTAAGGGGCATGCCGGGAAGGGCGGCTTTGGCGCGCAATTCAGCTTCGGAACTGGCGTTCTCAAGGTCTTCAGCGCTGAGGCGGCGGGCTGCCCACCAGGCGCCTAAGGAATTATCCAAAAGAAATTGCACCATATAGGCTTCGGTAAAAAGCTGGGTGACAGCCGGCAATTCGCGGGCGGCAATTTTTACTTCGGAAGCGTTTACGGCGTCCTTTTTCTTGGCTTGCCAAAATTGATAGACCCAGCCCAGAGCATCGGAGGCGCCAAAGATTTCTGCCGGCAGGGCAGCAAGGATGTTTTCCAGGGCAAGCTGGTGTTCGGGGGGAAATTGCAATTCAAATACGGGGGATGCAATGCGAAAGATTTGGGGCAACATATTGGAGGCATAGCGGGCAGCCAGATCCCAGGCGCTGCTGCATTCCTTTTCATGCGCCAGAGCCTCGCAATCCTCCAAACTGAGCGATACCGGGCTATCAGGATCGTCATCCATAAGCAGGTCGTTCTCTGCCAGGAATCTGGCAAAGAGCATGCGGTGCCAGTGTTCATAAGCTATTTCTTCGGTGAGGATGCCGGTGGCTTGGGTGCCATTGGAGTTTTTTTGGTCACCCAATTGGCGGGCGTGGGTGCGCAGGCGGCGGCGTAAATCTTTTTGGGCATCGTTTAAGTAAGGCGGAGCGCTGGCTTCGCTTACACCAAGCTGTTGCAAAGCGGCAGTGGCGCCGGCTTCGGCAATATCGCGGGCTTCTTTGATGGCGCGCTCTAAGGCATTACGCAGGATATTATCGAGAAAGGGCATTATATTACTCCTGCAGTGCGGTCGTATCCCATAAGGTCTTGATCCAAAGTCCAGATATAAACCCGCCGGGCTTTGTGCAAAGTGCATTGCCTTTCCCAATCTTTGATGGTAGATAAATCTCCCAGGCTAATGCCGCGCATGGCTGAATCTGGAAACTCAGCCAGCCATTGTTTCATTCTTTCGGAAGATAGAAAATTTATAGGAGTAAAGGGGGCTTTGCCCTCCAAAGCATCTTGTATAAATCTTACAAAGCGTTCTGCTATTTTGCGGCGCTGCTCTCCATTGGCACTTTGCGCAATATGATTACCGGTTTCAAGTATAGTAGCCATAGGCAAAAACAAGGATTCTCTGTGCTCAATTTTCTCCTCGAGTTTTTTTATAATATCATCATGTTGATTTGCTCTAAAGGGAACATTAAGTATCTCTAGAAAAATTGATGTAT
>JAQVIX010000069.1 GCA_028695495.1 Candidatus Cloacimonadota bacterium
CACTTTCTTTTATTTTTTCTGGATGTTTTAGGAGGTGGATCAAAAACAGGATATTGGGTGGCTCTATTTTAGGGTGATGATGGCTCTAATCGAAGGGAACGGGTGGTCTTTTTGACAATAATATGCACGTGAGGCGTGGCGTGCCTAAGCCACGGGGCGAAGCTGTATCCGGGCTGCGCTTCGTTAGGTGTTAGAGTGAGGTGTCCTGAAATGCCAAAACCAAGCACGATATCTATCGAAACGAGAATGTAGGGGCTTGAGTGCTATGCGTCCGCTTTTGACAAAATGTGCTTGAAAGCACACACCGTAATAAATTGATACACAATCTGTAATGATTAGCTGTTGTGTGTAAATTTCGGCGGGTTCAAGGCATTGAACCCCTACATTTCAGGTGTGGACATTTATTGTTGTTGTGTTGTTTGTGTATTACTGGACAACCTCGGAATGAAGGTTTCTTGTTCTTAGTTCGTGGTTCGATGTTAGCGAAAAGCTTGGGGTTGACAACTAATGCAAAGGGTGCTTTCTTTTCCTGCAATTCCTTTTTTTTAATTCGTGTAAATTGGTGTTAATTTGTGGACATTCGTGGGAGACCTCCGTCTTTCCCGGTGCTTAAATATCTGCAATATCCGCGGGAAAATAGATAACCCTGAAAAGAGCGCAACGCAGACGCCTGCCACCTGCTTCCTGCTACCTCGCACTCATAAAAACAACTATTTCGCATTTTTTGCTTGACAGTATTTGCCTCTTTGTAGCTTATGGCAAGAGGCGAATAAAAATGATAAACATAGGAGATATAGATGCTTACCATAGATTGGAAAGAACGTTTGACGCAGGATACTGATAGTTATTTGCAAGAAAAATTGCCACAGCAGGATTATGATTTTGAAATCATTTTTAACGCATATCCCGAACGTTCCAATGGCAAGGTGCCCACAGAAGTGATCAACTTCATCAGCGGCATCATTGTGCAGCGTTTGGGTAAACACCATGCGGAGCAAATCCCCTTTTACCGCTTTCTCTGGTTCAAAAAGGGAGATAATGGCAAGCAAGCTTTTGCGGCTATTTTGTCAAAGCTTTTGCACAAAGAACCGGAGCTATATCTCAATTTATTAGAAGAAATCTTTGCCAAAACAGAAGCGGAAGATATTGGTGCACTTATGGATAAGATAATGCTCCCCCTCTGCCGCAAATATCCGGAGCAATACCTGAACGTAATATTTGGCTGGAATAAGCGCGGCAGCAAGGAATTAACCGCACAGGCGCTTAAGCTTTTAACCAAGCTTGTCCGCCGCAATCCGGAGCTAATCCCGCAGGTATTTACGCATATACAAAGCCTTTGGTCTTACCCTTTGGGAGATTTGCAGAGCCTGCATCTGGCACTGCTAAAGAATATCGCCAAGCTGGATGAGGAAGCTTATCTGGGCGCATGGCAGGAATTTGGCATTAGCAGAACGCCGCAGATTGTGGAGCTTTTATGCGGCTCGATAGAAAACTATCATCCGGAGATTGAGGCACATGTAGAGCTTTGGACCAAGAGCGGCAACGCCCGCGTTAAAAAAGCGGGAACTAACGCCATGAAAGCCCTCTTGCGCAAGAAAGGAGCCAAAAAGTAGTGGATTTGAGCATATATATAAGCACAGAGGGCATGGAGCGCCTGCAAAAGCGGATCAACAGCCTTTTAGCAGAGCGTCCGGAAGTGATTCAGGCTGTAGCAATTGCCCGCGAATTTGGAGATTTAAGCGAAAATGCCGAGTATAAAGCGGCACGCGAAAGGCAACGCGCCATTGATGGCGAAATCGATAGTTTGAGGCGGCGGGCTGCCACCCTCAAGGTGGTGGATACCAGCGCTTTACCTTCGGATATCGTGCGCTTTGGTACTTTATGTAAAACCCAGGATGAGGATAGCGGCGAGATTATCCGTTATAAACTGGTGGGGGCGCATGAACAAAACTTTTATGAAGATGAGGGCGATCTGCAGGTAATATCCATCATTTCCCCCATCGGTAAAGGCTTGATGGGCAAGCGGGTGGAAGATACTGCACTGGTGCATGCCCCCATGGGCGACCGAAAGCTAAAAATAATAGAAATAACATGATATAAATGGAGTTCCGATGAAGAAATCGAAAACGAAATCTAAGCTGAGCTACGAAAGGCAAAACTTTTGGGCAAAAGCGTCGCAGGCAGAGCAAGATGCGGCAATGGATTATGCCGTTGGCTTCAAAGCCTTTTTGAATTCCTGCAAAACCGAGCGTGAAACTGTAGTTTGGGCAGAAGATTTGCTCAAGAAACATAAGTTTGTGCCGCTTGATGGTGCTAAAGGGAAAAACGCCGTATATAAAATCTTTAGAGGCAAGACCATGGCGATGGCTATCCTGGGTTCCGAACCTCTTAGCCAAGGCTTTAATATGGTGGCTTCCCATATCGATACCCCGCGAATAGACCTGAAGCAAAACCCTTTATTTGAGGATGGTCCCAGCCAAATGGCGTGTATGAGAACGCATTACTATGGCGGCATCAAGAAATATCAATGGGTATCCACCCCGCTGGCACTGCATGGCGTGGTAGTAAAGAAAGATGGCAGCAAGGTAAATATCTCTATGGGCGAAAACGATGATGAACCCGTGCTGATAATCCCTGATCTCTTACCCCATCTGGCGCGTAAAGAGCAATATGGCAAAAATATAGGCGATGCCATCGATGCTTCTCGCCTGAACGTGGTATTCTCTGGCAAGATCGAGCCTGAAAGCGAAGAGAAAGAAGCGGCAAAGCTGTATGCGCTGGAGATATTGCACAAGCGCTATGACATTGCGGAACAGGATTTCCTTTCTGCCGAATTGCAGCTTGTTCCCGCCGGCAAAGCGCGTGATGCGGGCATTGATAGCTCCATGGTGGCGGGGTATGGGCAAGACGACCGCGCTTGCGCCTATACCGCCTTTAGCGCACTTTTGGCACAGGTAAAAAGCAAACCCAAACGCACGATGATCGTTTATTTTTCGGATAAAGAGGAAGTAGGCAGCCAGGGAGCCACCGGCGCTCATTCCATCTTCATCCAGGACTTTGTAAATGACCTTTTGGCATACAAAGGCGAATGCAATAGCAGCTCCAGCCTGCGTAAGTGCTTCATGAATTCCCAGATCATTAGTGCAGACGTGTGTGCGGCGATAAACCCGAACTATCCGAACGTGCACGAAAAGCAGAATGCGGTGATCTTCAATCACGGTATCGGTATTTCAAAATACACCGGCAGCGGCGGGAAATATTCCTGCAACGATGCCAATGCAGAATTTGCCGCAAAAGTGCTTCATACCTTTGAAGATGCCGGAGTATTTTGGCAAACGGGAACGCTGGGCAAAGTGGATGAAGGCGGTGGAGGCACCATTGCCTATATTTTGGCAAATCTGGGAGCCGAGGTAATCGACTGCGGAGTGGGGCTTATGGGCATGCACTCCCTATGCGAGCTTTCTTCCAAGGCAGACCTATATTCCACCTATAAAGCATATCGGGTATTTTTGGCAATATCCTGATAATTAAGGAGTAGAAGCCATGAGAAAGATAGTAATCCTGTTTTTGCTGAGCCTGCTTTTGGGCGCTTGCACCAGCAACCTGAGCAATATGAAGCAATGGGAGCAGGTAGAGCAGGCGCTTTTGCAAAACCGTTTGCAGCTGGAACAACTGCGCACAGACCTCATCGATGCCCAGGAAACGGCACAGCAAAACTATCTGCAAAAAATTGAAGGACTGGAGCTTACCATCCAAAACATCCAGGAAGAGCAGAGCCGGCAAAAGGAAGCCACCCAGCAGGAATTTGCCGAGCTGCGCGAAGCTGCCAAAGCCGGTGCAGAACCCAGCGCCCAACTAAGCCAGGCACAAGAGGATATACAGGAGCTTTCCCGCGCCTTCGACCAGCAAAATACCAGCATGGATCAAAAGCTGACTGCGCTGGAACGCGAAGTACGAGAGCTAAGACTGGCAATGGCGGAAGATAGTGCGGTGGGTAGCCAAAAGGTGGAAAAAACCACCACCAGCACTGCAGCTCCGCCCCCGCCTCCGGCTGTTGACGACGGTATGGACCCCGTGCGCCGGGTTTACGAAAGTGCCCGTGCCGAATATGTAGGCGGGCAATTCCAACGCGCCATCAGTAAATTCATCCAGTTCGTAAAAGACCATCCGGAAAGCGAGTTTTGCGGAAACGCCTATTACTGGAAAGGTGAAAGCTATTTTGCCATGAGCGAATGGCGGCAGGCGCTAAAGGAATTTCAAACCGTGGTAACGGAGTATCCCAATTCCTGGAAAGAGATAGACGCCCAGCTCAAAACAGGGATGTGTTATATCAAGCTAAATGAACATACAAAAGCGCGGGCTGCCCTGAATATCATCCGCCGCAACTTCCCGCAATATGAGCGAATGGACCTGGTAAATCACTACTTAAATCAGTTAGACTAAAGCGATAATGCCAAGGAAAGATAGCGAGCTATGAAAAAGTGCATACTGCTACTGCTGCTATTTGCCGCTGCGCTACTGGGGGCTTCCACCCTGCAGCAGGATGCCGCGGAGGTAGCCGCCAGGCTCTTGCCCTTTATCGATACGAATGAAGCGGTAATCCTGGATATCCGTTGCGGTGAATGGACAGCAGCACTTTTTCATAGCCTTTCCTTGCAGCTTTTGGAAAAAGGGGCGGATCTGAGGGATTTCCCGCCTGAGGTATGGGATGAGGAGCTGGAGCAAAACCAGATAAGCGCCCAGCTTAAGGATTTTGGGCTGGAAACCGCCAATTTGGTAAGCTTGGAGCTAAACCTGCAATGGAAAACCATCGAGCACAAATCCTTCTTTTCCTATCGCAGCGAGCGCAAGCCGCAATATGTGTTTTCTTTGAAACAGATTCGCTTGCCCCAACGGAAGATCAGCCAGCTCGAAAGCGTTAGCTTCAGCCCCGCAGAGTCCCGCGATACCAGCCTCTCTGCCCCGCGTTTACGCTGGTTTGAGCCTATCTTTGCCGCCACCGCTTTGGCATCGATTATCTTTTTACTATGGACCATCGAATAAAGGAACTTAGATGAAATATTACCTTAGCCTACTAAGCCTGATCCTGCTGCTTTTGGCAGGCGCCTGCAGCCGGAATGTAAAAGAACCCACAGCCGAGCAAAAGCTTGCCTCTGCAGATGCCTTTTTTGCCAAAAAGAAATATGCCAAAGCAGCGCAGTTATACGACGATATTTCCTTTGAGCGCAAAAGCGCCGCCACGGCTTATGCCACAGTGCGCCTGGCAGATAGCTATTTTGCCATGAACAAGTTTGTGGATGCCCGGCTGAAATATCAGCAATTTATCGATGGTTTTCCGGATCACCAAAGGATACCGGATGCCTATTTCCGCATCGGCGAATGCTTCTTGGATGAATCTCTAAACCCGCAATACGATCAATATGAAACCGCGGCGTCTATCGATGCCTTCCGCAATTTCATCGATCGCTACCCCCTGGACAGCCGCTATCCGCAGGCATTGGATTATATCAACAAAGCCCAATACAAGCTGATTCAAAAGAAATATCAAAACGGCTATATCTATTACAAGATGAAGGATTACAGCGCCGCACTCATGTATTTTGAGGAAGTGACGGATTTGGGTAATATCGATGATCTGGACAAGATGTCGCTATACTATTCCGCATTACTGCATCTGCACCAAAAGAATCTGGAAAGAGCAGAGACTGCCTACCAACGCCTTGTAAGCCGCTATCCGGATAGCAAAGAGGCAGCAAAACTAAAACGGAAGTTCAGGTAAAATGGTAGATATCGCTGCGCTCAAAGGCGCCTGGGCTATATTTGGCGGTAGCTTCGACCCCATTCATAACGGGCATCTACAGCTTGCCAAAGAGGTGCTGAGCCTGAATCCCATCAATAAAGTAATACTGGTGCCCAGCTTTCACCACAATTTCAAAGGGGATAAGCTGGTATTGGATTATGATAGCCGCCTGGCGCTGGTAAAAGAGGCTATTGATAGCTATTACCCCCTGGAATTCCTGATCCAGCCGGCAGAGGATTACCGCTGCCCCATCGAGGTATGGGATAGCGAGCGCGGCGAAAGCGGCTATACGGCAGACCTCATACGCAAGCTTGCCAGTGAATATCCGAAGCAGCATTTTGCCTTTGTATTGGGTGCGGATAATCTGGAGCAACTGCATGAATGGCACGATTATGAATGGCTAAGGGAAAACCTGCATTTCATCATCCTGCCGCGTCCGGAAGCCATCATGCCCTGCGATATACTAAGCAGCATTAGCCATATCATTATGGATATTCCCTTGTGCGAGATTTCGGCATCGGAGATTCGCCGCCGCATAGCCGCAGGGGAAAGCATTCAGGGCTGGGTGCCGGAAGGCATTGAAGCCAAAGTAATAGAACTATACAGTAAATGAGTAAAAAGCCCAGGTTTTTAGACCGCATCCCTCTTAGTCCAAAGCAAAGCCTGAAAGAAGAGCTTGCCAATGCCATTACCCATGGCATCGGTGCGGGTTTGGCGATTGCCGCGCTGGTAATCTTGGTAGTATTTGCCGCGAAGATAAACGACACCTGGAAGGTGGTATCCTTTAGCATCTATGGTGCTACGATGATCATCCTCTTCCTCTCCTCCACACTATACCACTCCTTTCCGCAGCCCTATCTCAAGCGTTTCTTTAGAATCTTGGATCACTCTTCCATCTTCCTGCTCATCGCCGGCACCTATACCCCCGTAACCATCGGCAGCATGCGTGGCGGCTGGGGCTGGGCGCTCTTTGGCGTAATCTGGGGGCTTACCATTTTGGGGATTATCCTGAAAATCTTTGCCATGAACCGCTTCAAATGGCTTTCCAGCGTGGTGTATCTTTTGATGGGCTGGATCATCGTAATCGCCATTAAACCGCTGCTAAGCGTGGTGCCTATTTCCTTCATCATCTGGATGGTAGCTGGCGGACTCGCCTACAGCCTGGGCATCATCTTTTATAGCGCCCAAAAGCTATGCTTCCATCACGCCATCTGGCATCTCTTTGTTTTGGGCGGGGCAATCTGCCATTTCTTTGGCATGCTTAGCCTTATGCGCTAAGATTACCTCTTCTTTAGTAAAGGCAGCTCCTGCATCCATTCAATACTTGCTTCGTAAAAGAAGTAGCGCATATTGCCGTAAGCTACCGGTCGGAGCATCCCCGTATGCTCGTTCATAAAGATTTTCTTAAACTCCACCGCCAAGACCAAGACCTGTCCGGGGAAGCTATCGTGTAGCCAGCGGGAGAGATAGCCGCCGGGAAACTTTACATCGCAGCGCACATCCAGTATCTTGCCTACTACTTCTTTGCCATCCAGCTTTTCGCGTAAGGCTTCCACATAAGGGTAGTATTCCTTGGGCATATTGTTGCGCCCCAGGATGATATCCGGATTCTCGATCTGCGGATCTGCCGGCGCATCGGGACCGCCACGGCGATGATTGTAATTATGAAAATCCCATATTACGATAAAAGGATGGAAGGAAAGCAGGCGATCCACTTCATATTTTAGTACCTTATACCAATCCAGATAGTATTGCTCCAGCTGGTGCAAAAGCAGCGGCGGCAGAGGAGCCTTGCGCACCGGCAAGCCCCAGGCATCTTCGGGCTTTTGATAGATGGCGCGATGCAGCGGACGGTTCAAATCCACGGCAAAGCGGCTGCTTTCCAGGATGATATAATTTGGATAGTGCATCGCCATGAGGTCGGAATATGGGTCTTCTTCCATGCGGCGGGCTTTTTCGTTTATCCCCATATAGGGTTCGAGGGATTCCGGCAAGCCGTGCCCGTTATGAATGGCAAGCGCCAGCACCGGCTGCAGGGTATCGCTAAAGAAGTATCTGCTTTGAATCATGGCTCTTGGGGGCTATATTTGGCAAGGTAGGCTGCGGCACAGCTTTTTGCCAGATTACGGATTCTGCCTATATAAGCGGCGCGCTCGGTAACGCTGATCACACCGCGGGAATCAAGCAAGTTAAAGGTATGCGAGCTTTTTAGCAGCATATCATAAGCGGGATACACCAGCTTTTTAGCAAGCAGCGCATTGCATTCGGCATCATACTTTTGATATAGCTCAAAAAGCAGGGCGGTATCCGCATATTCAAAGTTATAGGCGCTGTATTCCACCTCTTTATCGTAATAGAGGTCGCCGTATTTATCGCTTTTGCTATAGGATAAATCGCGGTAATCTTCCACGTTTTGGATGTACATGGCAAGGCGTTCCAAACCGTAGGTAAGCTCTACCGAATTAGGATATAGGTCAATACCCGCTACTTGTTGGAAGTAAGTAAATTGCGAGATCTCCATGCCGTCCAGCCATACCTCCCAGCCCAAGCCCCAGGCGCCCAGGGTGGGGCTTTCCCAATCGTCTTCCACAAAGCGGATATCGTGCTTTTGGGTCTCTACGCCAATAGCTTGCAAACTCTTGAGATAGAGATTTTGGATAGCGGCAGGGCTGGGCTTGATAATTACCTGAAACTGGTAATAATGCTGAAAGCGATTGGGGTTTTCGCCATAACGTCCGTCTTTGGGACGCCGGCAGGCTTGCGGATAGGCGATGCTTACGGCTTTTTCGCCCAAAACGCCAAAGAAGGTGGCGGGGTGGAAGGTGCCGGCACCCATCTCCATATCATAAGGCAAGATTAGGCTGCAACCCTCTGCCGCCCAATATTCTTGTAAGAGTAAGATAATCTTTTGAAATTCCATCTTTTATGTCCTGATTATTGATGCACATTTGCGTTTGAGTTCCACCAAATCTTCCCGCAATTTCAAGAGGTCTTTGCCAATGGCGGGAAGCATTGCCGGAAGCTTCAGCCGCTCTTTGGCTTTGGCTTCTTGTTTGGCTTCGCTGATGATATTTTTATTGCTTTTAAGCTTTTGGCGCGCTCCTTCGATGGTATAGCGCTGAGTATATAGCATATACTTAATTTCTTTTAGCACTTCTATTTGTTGCAGGGTATAACGCCTTTGGTGTCCGCTCTTTTTGGGGCGGATGGCGGGTATCTCACTCTCCCAATAGCGCAGTACATGGGCTTTTACGCCCAAAAGCTCACTTACTTCACCGATGGAATAGTAATACTTCGTCATGCTCGTCTCCACAGTGTAAACAGGCTTAATACAGCCAATGCCATACTGATAAATACAAAGATGCGGGGGTAATTCTGTATCTTGTAGTATTTGGGGATGCGCTCGCAACGATACAATGGCGCATAGATATTTTCGATGCTAAAAAGCTCCGCCTGCGCCAAGGTATTGCCCATTGGATCTACTATCATCGAAATGCCGGTATTGGCGCTGCGATAGATCTGAATGCGGGATTCAATGGCGCGAAAGCGGGTCATTACCCCATGCAGCCAGGGACCGTAGGAAGTGCCAAACCAAGCGTCATTGGTAATATTTACATGAAAATCCGCCTTCTTCTCTTCTCCATCATCCAGCGCTAAATTTGCCCCTTGCAAGAAGTGCGGAAAGGCTAATTCATAGCAGATGGAGGGAGAAAACTCATATTCGCCAAAGTGATAACGCGGCACCTGGGTGCCAAACTCCCAATTTGCCTGTCCAAATTGCAGATTCCACAAGAAAGGGAAATAATCCAGCCATAGCATCCTTTCCCCCACCGGCACCAGGATGTTTTTGAAGTAGAGAGGATGCGAGATACCGCTGGGTTCGCAAAGGCTGGCGGCGTTGTAATACAAGACTTCTTGCAGATTGCCGGCGGGCGCAGCTTCGGCATGCGGAAAGCCTGTAAAGATGCTGATATCATACTTTTTCATAAGGTTTTTCAGCTCCTGCCCGCGGGCAGCATCATGCCTTAAATAGTGCGGGATAGCGGCTTCGGGGAAGATCAAAAGCTTGGTACCATCCAGCTTTGCCTCCGCCGCAAGGCTGTCGTAGCGCGCCAGGATCGTATTGTAATTATCCTCAACCCATTTATCTTCCTGCGGGATGCTGGGCTGCATTACCGCCACGCGGGCATCTGCCTCTTTTAGCTCCAGATTGTTCATAGTATAATAGCCATAGTAAACCCAAAAGCCAAAGATACTTAGTATCAGAAAGAAGCTGATATACACTTGCTCGTTAAAGCGATAAAGCAGGTAATTTACGGTTAATATCATAAATGCCAGGAGGCTAAGCCCGCCCAAATCCAATACTTGCAGGAGCAAGCGATAATCTGCCAGCGCATAGCCCAAGTTCCACCAAGGGAAGCGGGTTTCACCAAAGTTTTGCAGATATTCAAAAGCGATAAAGAGCGCCACAAAGGCAATATAGCGCAAGATGGGCAGGCAGCTCCAGATACGGCAAAGGATAAAGAAAAGCACAAGGTAAATAAGGCTATAAAAGAGCCAGATGCCGATAAGCCCCACCCAGGTGACGGAACCGATCCAATAAAACACCACCGCAATCTGGATAAAAGCAAAGATCAGCGCAGAGATAAGCAGGTTTTTGAAAGATTCGATATCTTCATCAAAAAACTTCAGGAAAGGGATAAAGGCAAAGAATACCAAAAATCCCAAATGGTAGGGCAAGCGCGAAAGGCTTAATAAAAGAGCGGAAGCGATTATCTTCCAATAGGTATCAAAGAAGTTTTTCATAATCCACCTTCAAAAGCCTTACCTGATGTTTATCCACTACTATTACCAGCACCTCTTTGCCGATGGTAGCGAGTCCGGTACTGGCGTTTAGAGGCAGAAAGGCGGCGCTCATCTGGCTTACAATGGCGTCTTGTGAAATGATGATTCCATTATTATAGGGGTCAAAGAGCAGCTGTCCCGCTTCGTAGGAAATAAATTGCCCCAGGCTGGAAAAGAGCGCAGAGCTATCACTTTCGCCATCATAAGCCACCAGATAATCGCGATTCGCAAAAAGCTGATCCACCCGCTTTATCTGAAAGCGCCCGAAGCGAAAGCTCTCGCTGCCATCCAATAGGTTATAGGCTATTATCTCCCCCGCGGCGGCATCCCAGATATAGCAATTCTGCTCCGTTCCCAAGGCTATCTTCTGCGGTTGCACCACGTTTGGCAAGCTCCAATTTGCCAATAGCTTGCCATCGAGATTGAATTTCTTTAGGTTTTTAGCGGCAGAATCCAGGGCATAGATGGCGCCATCTGCACCCAAGCTAATATCTGCCAAGGCGGAAAAGGAGCCGGCACCCATGCCAAGCCCGCCCACCACGTTTACCCGCTTGCCCTCGCGCCAGAGGTGAATCTGATGGCTATTGGGCACGAAAGCGGCAGTGGTTTTGCTAAGAGGCTCGTAATAGGCTTTGGCGATATCTTCTTCGTAGCTTACGCTGCTAAAGAGGCTAAAACTGCTGATGTGCATGGGCGGTAGCTTGGGCGCCGAAGCGCAGCCACCCACGAGGACGATCAGAACGAGTAAGAATAAAAGGAGCTTAGGCATAATTCATTTCCTTTTTTAGTTTGAGGTCTTTTAGTTTACCCTGAATCGTGGCTTTATCGCCAAAACGATTGTATTCCAGGGTGTAAGCGATATCGATAACGCTGTTTTTCTTCAGCAAAGTAAGGTAATCTCCCTGATTGTAGCCAATGAGATCCAGGGAGATGCCATCCTTTACCACCTTTAGTTTCAAGTGATTGCGCCCCACGTTGTAAGGATAGCTCGCCACCACCACCTGCCGGGTGTAAAAGGTGGGACGCAGGTTTTCAGGGCCAAAAGGCGCAAAGCGCTCGATGGCATCCAAGAGGTATTCATTGATATCATATAGCTCGATATTGTGTTCCACCTTCAAGGGCGGCTGAATCTGATCCAGCTTCAAATGCTCGCTGGTATAGCGCGTTAGCTCGTTTTCAAAGCGATCCACATATTCCTGATAGATGGTAAGCCCAACGGCGTATTTGTGCCCGCCAAAGCTATGTAAGTTTCCTTCCACGTGTTGCAAAGCGGCAAAGAGATCAAAATCTGCCACAGAACGACCGGAACCGCTACCAAAGCCATCTTTGAAGGAAATCATAATCACCGGACGGTAATATTTTTCCACCAGCTTGGAGGCAACGATACCGATAACGCCAGGATGCCAATCGTCTGAAGATACCACCATGCAGGTAGTTTGCGCCATGTTCTTGTATTTCTTTTCGATAATCTCGCAGGCTTCATGGAAGGTCTTTTGATCTTCCCGCTGCCGCAGCGAATTATCTCTTTCAATCATTTCTGCCAGCTCGATGCTGCTATTTTCATCGGTAGAAATGAGTAATTCCACCGCAGTAGCGGCAGAACCCATCCTGCCCGCAGCGTTGATGCGGGGCGCGATGCCAAACACGATATCTGTGGTATCCAAAGTCTTTTGGTTCAAGCCACAAAGCTGGATCAAGGCGTTTAACCCCAGATTTTTCTTTTCGATAAGGTGTTGCAAACCGATTGAGGCAAATATGCGGTTTTCACCAATCAATGGCACGATATCCGCAATGGTGCCAACCGCTACTAAATCCATATATTTCAAAGTGTTTTCCGTAGTGTCAATACCCAGCCGCTGATATACCGCCATCAATAGTTTGTAAGCCACGCCTACTCCCGCCAAATGCTCAAAGGGGTAGCCGCAATCGCCCAGCTTGGGATTGATAATTGCCAAGGCCGGTGGCAATTCCTTTTTGGGGTTATGGTGGTCTGTAATAATGATTTCCATGCCCAGATCGCTAATCGCCTTGATCTCATCCAGGGCATTTACCCCGCAATCCACGCTGATAATCAGACTACTGCCGTTATCTTTGAGCTGATCCAGCGAACCTAAAGACAGCCCATAACCATCTATCATGCGATGTGGGATATAATAATCAATACGCGCCCCAATGCGCTTTAAACCTAAGTATAAGAGCGCTGTAGAGGTGGTGCCATCTACATCGTAATCCCCATAAATGGTGATCAATTCCCTGGCGTCAATCGCTTGCAAGATGCGATCAACCGCCAGATCCATCCCCTTGAAAAGGAAGGGGTCTATCATATTCGCCAAATCCGGCTTAAAAAACTCCGCTACTTCCGCTTCGCTTGTTAAACCTCTGATATACAGCAATTCCGCTACCAATTTTGGCACTTTCACTGCTGCACTCAGCTTTTCTATTGCTTCTGTTTCCTCCGCACTGAGACCGGGTGGTACCATCCACTTCTTGTCCATGCTTTTTCCTTTATATCTTTATTTTTTAAATCATTACAAAGCGGTATGAATAAATCACTTTCATTAATAGCCGGCATTTGGCAATCTCAAAAACACTTTCCACCGCTTAAAATGCACGTTATTCAAGCGGGCAAATCTTGTAAAGATATTTTTTGAGGGGTGGCTGCTAAAGCCCAAAAGTACCCTCGCCTATCTCGCACCATTCCGGTGTGTTTGTTGAAGTGGTCAATCAATTTAGTTCGGGGCACGCAACCTGTTCGTAACTCGTTCGCAACTCGTTGTTAACCCGTTCGTTGCACGGCGAATGGACGGGGAAGGGGCGGGGAAGCAACGCAAATACAATAGTAGAACACAAATAAATGGAATTCTGAGCGATTAGCCAAGCATATTCAAGCGAGTATTAATCGGGTTTTCTATCCACTTTTTAGCTGACGGGGTGAACTACTTTCCGCTCGGCTATGTGAGACCTTTGGCACTGCCACCTGCCACCCGCAACCAGCAAGCTGCTGAGCGCAACGAAGCAAATAAAACTGGATTTGGAACGTATTTTGATTATCTTATTATCAAATCAAGGATTTGGAAGTAATCATAACATGAAAAAGAGTCTTTTGGCAAATGAACTTTGCTACCGCTATCTTTCGCGCAAAGCAAAGTATTATCATGCCCGCCAGCGGTATCCCAGAATCGTGCTTACCGGTCGCAGTTGCAGCGGCGCGCAGTTCCGTCTTTTTTGGGAGACAAGGCGCGAGGGAGACGATATGCTTATGCTTCAGGATTTGCCGATCTATGTAGAGGCTCAGCTTATCGATGATTACGAGGGGTTTGAGCTGCTTTTGGAATACTTTTTCCTCTCCACCCGGCTCAAAATAATCCCTCTAAAGCAAAGCTACGCTT
>JAQVIX010000070.1 GCA_028695495.1 Candidatus Cloacimonadota bacterium
CACACGCTATTTTGCGTTAAACCCAGACCCAGCTTGTGATACAGACTGCGGTAATAGAGGTCCGAACCAATCCGGCTTTGCACCCAGGTGCTATCCTGCTCACTGCGAAATAGCTCAATATCCGCTTCCAAAGGCAGCGCTGGATGTCCGGATTCGTGATAGGCAAAGCTTAATTCACTCAGCGCCGCCGGAGTATTGCGCCAATAGAGTTTGATGCCCCTATCCGTGCCCCAGAGGTTGCGGAAATTGATATTTGCCATACCAGTTAAGCGCGCTCTATCGCTTTCACTATTGATTCCGATTACAAACTCCAAAAAGGTCATTTTGCCTTCGGATACTTCAAAAAGCAGGCTTTCGTCGTCCAGGGGAATCACCGCCGCATTTTGGATATAGCTTTTATTGATCAGGTTTTGTTCCGCCTGCTTCAGTTTTTCCGGTGTAATCTGTTTTTCTTTAGCTAAACCAGAGTTTTTCAGGATGGTCGCCTCGCGGGTACTTTTATTTCCCCGGAAATAGTAGTTTTTCGGCTGAAAGATTTTCCCTTCATCCACCCCGATATAGGCGTTTAATCCGCTATCCAAAACGAGGGAATCAAGCTCTACTTTTACAAAAAGATAGCCCCGTTCCTGATATAGCGCCAGGATGCGCTCCATAAAGCCGGGCAGAGCGCCTAAAGGATAGCTCTCTTCCTGAAGTGCGATGAGCTTTTTCAGGCTGCTTTCGGAGAAATGCCGGATACCCTGAATATGGTATTGAGTTTGGGAAGCGGCGGCTAATTTATCCAGCCTGAATTGAAGCCCGATCCCTGTATCGCTAATGGGAATAAGCTCCGGATAGAGGATTTGCACGTAGTATTCGCCCTGGTTTTTGAGGTATTGATTTAGCTCTTGCAGGGCTTTTTCAATCAGCTCAGGGCTGTATTCATCTCCCGGCTTCAGCCCGCTGGCTCTGATAAGCTCAGCTTCCGATAGCGATACCGTATTTTCAAAGCTGACCTTTTGAATGCTGAGGGCAAAAAGCAATTGGCTTGCGAGAGAAAGGCAAAGGATAAGCGCAAGCCGCAATTTCATTTAAGCTTTCCTTTAGTCTCTATCCGCTTTCAAAACCGCCAAAAAGGCTTCTTGCGGAACCGTTACGTTGCCAATCTCTTTCATCTTCTTTTTGCCTTCTTTTTGCTTGTCCAAAAGCTTGCGTTTACGGCTTACGTCTCCCCCATAGCATTTTGCCAATACGTCTTTGCGCATGGCGTTAATCGTGCTGCGGGCAATGATTTTGGCGCCAATAGAAGCTTGCAGGGCGATCTTGAACATGTGCCGCGGGATTACTTCGCTCAAAGTGCTGGTAACGCTTTTGCCCCAAGTATGTGCCTTATCCTGATGGCAGATAAAGCTCATGGCATCCACTTTTTCGCCGTTGATCAGAATATCTACCTTTACCACGTTTGATTCGCGGAACTCCTTGAAAACGTAGTCCAGCGAGGCATAGCCGCGGGAAACGGTTTTTAGTTTATCATAAAAATCGAAGATAATCTCGATTAGAGGCATTTCGTAATGTAGCGCTACACGTTTTTCATCGATGTATTGCATATCTTTTTGAATGCCACGCCGCTCTTGCGCCAGCTTCATGATGTTTCCGATATAGTCTGTGGGCACAATGATTTCCGTATCCATATAGGGTTCTTCGATCTGCTCAATCTGGGAAGGATCGGGGAAGTCGATAGGATTGTGCACTTCGATAACGCTGCCGTTTTTGAGCGTAATCATAAAGCGCACGCTGGGAGTGGTGGCGATAATGGGGATATTATATTCCCGCGCCAGCCGTTCTTTTACTATCTCCAAATGCAGCATTCCCAAAAGTCCGCAACGGAAGCCATAACCCAAAGCGGCAGAACTTTCCTTTTCATAAATCAAAGAGGCGTCATTTAGCTTCAGCTTGGCAATGGCTTCCACGAGGTCTTCATAATCCTCGCCGTTGATGGGGAAAATGCCGCTATAAACCATCGGTTTAGGCTCCATAAAGCCGGGCAGGGACTGGGCACAAGGATTTTTGGCAAGGGTAACGGTATCGCCCACGCGCGCATCTGCTACTTCCTTGATATTGGCAATGATATAGCCCGCTTCACCGGTAAGCAATTCCTTTTGCGGCTTGAACTTTAGCCCCAGATAACCCAGCTCTTCTATTTCATAATCGCGGGAAGTGCTAAAGAGTCGGATGCGATCACCCTTTTTCAGGCTGCCTTCAAAGATGCGCACCAATACCACCACGCCGCGATACATATCAAAGTACGAATCAAATATCAGCGCCTGAACGGGCGCATCTTCCTTGCCGGCGGGGGCGGGCAGCTTTTCCACCACGGCGTCCAAAAGCGCTTCGATGCCAATTCCCGCCTTGGCGCTCACCTTCTGCACCTCCTCTTCGGCGCAGCCCAAAATCTCGGCAATTTCATGAACGCTGCCCTCGATATCCGCTTTGGGCAAATCAATTTTATTGATGCAGGGCAATACCTCCAGGTCGTTATCCAGCGCCAGATACAGATTGCTCATGGTTTGCGCTTCCACGCCCTGCGAGGCATCTACCAAAAGAATCGCCCCTTCGCAGGATGCCAAAGCGCGGGAAACCTCATAAGAAAAATCCACGTGCCCGGGGGTATCGATGAGATTTAGGACGTAATCCTGCCCCTGATAGTTATGCACCATACGAATGGCGTGGGATTTGATGGTAATCCCGCGCTCACGTTCGAGATCCATCGTGTCCAATAGTTGCGCTACTTCACTGCCTTTATCAATCACGTTTGTGGCTTCCAAAAAGCGGTCTGCCAAAGTGGATTTCCCGTGATCGATATGCGCAATAATGCAGAAATTGCGTATGTATTTTTGCTCCATCATAATTCCTTATCTTTTATATGTGCTTGCCACATAAAGAGTTTATGTCAATTTCAAGAAAATTGCGAGGGGAAATTTGTCAAGCGGGAACTTGACCAAAGAGGAATAAACCGAAGAAAACTAAGCCCTTCCTCATCTCTCGCCATCGCAATGCCCTCGCCTCTCCCCGCTTTTTAGGGGGAGAGAGGACGGTATTGTGAGGGAGATAGACGGGTAAGAGTGTCCCGTACTGAAATTGGTTGAATCAAAATTGAGCCAAATGAAGTGATTTATACTCGGCAAGAGACTAAGAAATATGTCGTTTATAAATAATCTTATAAGCTTAATCTTTTACAGATTTTAAAGCTCATGAAAGATGGAAGCTTGAACAGAGAATATCATGCTTGGCTGCCGGGCGGAGAGGCTGTCCCGAAATGCCAAAACCAAGCACGATATCTATCGAAACGGGAGTGTAGGGGCGCAAGGCGTCAAAGCCCGCTTTTAACAAAGCGTGCGCGCAGCGCACACCCTAACAAATTGATACTGAGTCCGTAATGATTAGCTGTTGCGTGTAATTTTCGGCGGGTTCAAGGCATTGAACCCCTACATTTCAGGGGCGGACATTTCTTGATGTGGTGTTGTTTGCGTATTACTGGACAGCCTCAAGCTCGTTTGTTGATCTCAAATAGCATGAGTCCAGCTCATCATTTTGACAATGCCTAAGAAAACCTAAAAAATACTCCTTAAAACAATGATGATTCTATTGCAAAAAAGAGTCAACCTATTCCAGTGCAAGACAGATTTAGACGGCTATTACGAAAAATATGGCTGGCAGAGATTTGAAGATGCGTTTGAGGACAATGGAAAGAGAACGAGGGTGTATAAAATGGAGATAAAGCAGACTTTATGACTGTGTGACGGGGAGATTGCCTGGAAGCGGAGGTAAAATGTAGTTGACAGTTTTCGGCAGATCCAATAGTGTGAAAAAGAGTGAGATACTTGTTTAATTTGCTTTTCACAGCTGTATAAAAATAGGAGATATCGATGAGGTTGCAAGAATACGAAAACGCCCCGGATTTTGGGGCAAATAACCTGAAGTATGCAATTGAGAATGGTGATTCAACCAATGTTCTATCGAGCATAGAAAACGATTCGATCCAGCTCATCATTACTTCACCCCCCTACAATGTAGGAAAATCTTATGAGACCAAAACCTCCATTGAGTCCTATTTAGAAACTCAGGAAAGCATTATCACCGAGTTAATTAGAGTATTATCTCCCAACGGGAGCATTTGTTGGGAGGTAGGCAACTACGTAAACAAGGGAGAAGTATTTCCACTGGATATCTATTATTACGAGATTTTTAAGAAACACGGTTTGCAGCTTCGCAACAGAATAATATGGCGATTTGGTCATGGTTTACATGCCACATATAGGTTTTCAGGACGCTATGAAACAATATTGTGGTTTACAAAAAGTGACGAATATGTTTTTAATCTTGATGATGTGCGGGTACCATCCAAATATCCGGGTAAAAGACATTTCAAGGGACCAAACAAAGGGAAACTATCTGGTAACCCCTTAGGAAAAAACCCCAGCGATGTTTGGACAGTGCTTAAGTCCGATTGGGAGCAAGAATACTGGGATATTCCAAATGTAAAATCCAACCATCCCGAAAAAACGATACACCCTTGCCAATTCCCCGTGGAATTAGCTGAAAGATGTGTGCTTGCATTGAGCAATAAGGATGATTGGGTATTAGACCCCTTTGCCGGTGTGGGTTTCACCATGATTGCCGCATTAAAAAACGGAAGAAATGCAATCGGCATCGAAAAAGAGGCTGAGTACTGCGAGATTGCAAAAGAAAGGATAAAATCCCTGGAAAATGGACTATTGCGCACCCGACCAATAGGGCAGGCAATTCACGTTCCGTCATTAAAAGACAAAATTGCTTCTTTCCCTGAGGAATGGGAAAATCTCAGTATATTTGGAGAACAAGGATGAAAATCGCAAAAACATTCTCCCACATCAATGGTGAAGAATACCTGATTGTGCACCATAAACGCCTTTATAAAGAGATAAAAGACGTAATAGCCAGCATAGATGTCGAATCTTGCAAAACAAAAATAAGCAAAGAAAAGACAAAACAAGGTGAATTGCTCTATAGTCCAATTGAATTAAATGCAGCATTTAAGGAAAAGTTTGAAGCTCTGGGCTGGGCAGAAACCAGATATAGCTATTACATTGCTCTGGATAGGGAGCTTATGCAATTGAGCCTGGATATGTCGGCGCCTGAGCAGAAGAAGTTTTTGGAATCCAAAGGTGAAAAGAATCCAATATATAGCTATAATCAAACAGATTTTGTTAAAAATAAGGTGGCGGTTGAGGTACAATTTGGTAAATATTCATTCGTTGCTTTTGACTTATTTGTAAAGCACATGCTGTTTTATTCTGGCGGCGTAATCAACGTAGGTATCGAAATCTTACCAATGAAATCCCTGCAAGCCAGGATGTCCAGCGATATTGCATACTATGAAGGCGAAGTGTACAATGTAATGCGTCAGGGCAGAAGCAGCCCACCAGTACCTCTTTTGATCATTGGAATAGAAGCTTAATATTTAAGACGCTTGTTCATTTTTGGTGGGTAAGCCCATGAGTAATTTATGGTGCACTCATTTCCCAGATCACCTTGGGCTATCTGAAATGCCGTTTCTACGAAACTTTAAGCGCCTCCGGCTCTTTTTGATACATGGGCTACTTTGTTCTGGAGAATATTTACATTTTCGTTTGTTCCTCTCATGTATCTGTGTTTATTTGATTATCGTTATCTTTGTAGTAGCAACCTTTCGATCTGCTCCAACTCTAACTATGTATGTCCCTGACTCAAGCGGTCTGTTGCTATCGTCCTTGCCATTCCAAATAGTGGAATAAAACTCTCCGCTTTGCTTCACATCATCGGAAAGCCCGGCTTTGTGAACAAGGCTGTTGTAGCTTTCAGTTAAGCGGATTGTCTTCACTCTCTGTCCCCGGATATTGAAGATATCGATTACAGGCAGCACTTCAGGTTTCTTGGGCAAGCTGAATTCGAGAAAGACTCCCGCTGCCCGCGTAGTATTTAATAACGGATTGGGATAGGCAGCTATCCGAAATCCTTCCGGCGGAGAAGGCAATTCGGGATCATCAATACCCATATAGGGTGTAGAGCCATATTCATATACTCCCATATCTATCCTGCCATTGGCGATGCGATAATTCCCTGCCAGATCCATGGGGGGCAGATTGAGTCCTTCGGTATCCGGAGAGCCACTATCGATGCAGGGGGAAAGCGAGCTAAGCTGATAGTACTCCGGCTGATTTACGCTCAGGCTGCTATCCACCGTACCCATAAACAAGGGATCGGCACTCATGATGTTATCCGTAAAGGTAACCAAACCGGGTAGGGAACTGAATACTGTGTTGGTGCGAAACAGGCTGTTGCTGATGCTTACTTCGTAGCTAATGCCCGTCGAAGTTAGATAGTTGGTGAGTTCCATTTCAGCATAAGCTCCGGGATTATAGGAGATCAGGTTTCGGATATCTGCCATAGCAAGGATTTGGGTGAGGGTTGAGTTCGTGTTGTTATTGGCAAATGTGCAGTTGTTGATCTGCATCCGTTGAAAGCGGTTTTGCATGTAGATCGGGTTATTTATCCACCAACAGCCATAAATGTTATTATTGATGATCAATACATTGCTCATGTCCAGATTGAAATCCTCAAAACCAGGATAGATATTCGTATAGAAAAAAACCCAGGCATCTTGAGCTGTGTTGTTGGCAATGATCGAGTTGCGGAAAACCAGATCGCAGGAACTAAAGTTCATGCCCATATCATTGCTTTCCCAGTTTGTTAACGTATTATTAGCTGAGACAAAATTATTGATCAACAGGTTGTCGCATTCAAATCCCGCAATAGTCATCAGTTCCTTATGATATGCCGTATTCCCTGCAACGATGCTTTCTATTATAACGTTGTCACAATATCCAATTGTCAGTCCGGTGGACAGCGCTCCATAATTGTTTTCAAACTTTAGATCATGCAGATAGACATCAGATCCATATAAAACCCCCAGAGGGAAAGTATAGGAAGACCTGCCGTTTATCAGCTTCATATTGGCAATCTCAATGTCGTTTGCATACCAGGCACCCCAGGCGGTGCGCAGAAGTTCACAGTCGATCATTGTATCATCCATTCCTGCGCCAATCACCCTTACATGCGATTTTACTCCGACCGGAAAGAGTTGCCCATTGCCAGAGTTAGAATATATGCCTTCTGCCAAGTGAATCGTTTTGGGATTATCTGGATTGGATGCGATTATCTGCATGGCTTTCGCTATGCTTCTTTTAGGTGACGATATCGATAAACCGTCATTTGTATCATCGCCGTCGGGAGAGATATATAAATCGTGATCTATCAGATCAAGGAGACCATTCTGTATGCTTATGTGCAGGTTTGCGTGTCGAACAGCAATGTAGAAACCATCAGGTTCAGTGAGAGATATACTACCTAAAAGTAGAGAAATATTGTACTTATTTTCTGTTTCTGTTAGAAATTTTATGTTAATATCCATCCCGGAAGATGCGTAATTGTTGTAAATGGAGCAAAGATTGGTCTGATCCAATACAAGGTTGTTCGATGAGCTGAAGTGTAAGCCGCCACCCTCGTGAATTGCCTGGTTATCATAGATTTGTACTGCAGACATGGTCAATGATGAGTTTTGAGAAACAGTGATACCGCCACCGGATGTTGCTATACAGTTTCTTATGACACAATGACTAACGATGGCTTGAGAGTAAAGCTTTAGAAAGATCCCCCCCCCCGCATAATTCAGATCACCGCTGTAGCTACCCTCTTCATTATTGACCATGGTAATGCCAATAACAGAGACGGTTTCGCCATTTACAACCCTGATACAAGAGTTCATGTTCCCGTCAATAATAGTATTTTCAATGTACATATCCTGTGGATCTGTGGCATACAAACTTTCTATTGTTATGCTACAATGGTTCAGTGAGATATTTTCTACGTATCTGCCGGGATAAACCAAAACCACATCGCCATTAACTGACGCATTTACTGCTGCTTGTATACTTGTATATTGCTGACTACCGTCCAGAGATACAGTGCGGGTAGTGCCTAATATAAATGCAGGCAACAAGCATAGCAGAATGACAAAAAGCTTTTTCAACGGTACTCCTTTGTATGTATAGCTTGGGGTGGGTAAAACCCACCCCAAGCGGGGTTGCATTATTTCATTAGCAGCATCTTATGATTCAAGGTGTTTGTGGGAGTCACCATTCTATAGAAATAAACACCTGTAGATACCGTTCTACCTTTTGCATCGCTCCCATTCCAGACAACTGAATGATGTCCTGGAGCATAGCTATTACTAACAAGGGTTTTTACCTTTTGCCCCTTGATATTGAACACCTCGATTGTAACAGGGCTTTGAACTGCAAGGTCAAAGCTAATCGTGGTTTCGGGATTGAAGGGATTGGGGTAATTACCAAAGAGCTTTGTAACTGAGGGCAGGGGAGGCTCCTCCGTTTTACCAATCATAACTTGCAGAAACTCCTTGCATTCTGATACTGAGACATTTCTGCTCTCAAATCTGCCTGATTGATTATTTAGAACTGAGTATTCAAGTACATTAGCATTGTTAGCCTTACTTGGGAAGTACATTCTGAATTCCAGGTTTTTCAGCTCTTCTGTAGGATCGGTAATATTGGTAATATAGGCATTTAATTGAACCTCACCATCCTTAACTACTGCTGCACCTTTACATTCTTCATCGACAAATACAGCGACCTCCAGTGGTTTATTTCCATCTTCAAACTGGTTGAGGTCAATGGAAAGGAAGATAGGTATGTATTCGGGTTGTTCTATATAATCGAAATGTGCAGTCATCTCCCGATAGAAGGGATCGATAAATGGTGGATCGGGATTGTCTCCGCCAAGCTTAAACTCGATGGGTTCATTACCGATATAGCGGACCACCACCATTTCTCCAGGATTGATGGTTATTTCTTTACCTCCTATGGGGAAACAACCAAGCCAATTATCTGTATAGGCATCTGAAGGTTCATCACCAGGGGTGGGACTGTAGCCGAAAACCGGTAAGCGAGCCATCGCCCAATCTTCCGCATATATTGCCGTGATATCGTTCAGAATAGGGTTAATGGCATCAAATGGCTTTAGGCTTTCAGATAAATAATATCCAAGATATATCTCACGATACGGGATACCAGTATTACTATCTACAGGACTGTTAGCACCAGGAGGCAGTATGTAATGATTTGGGGTATATCGATCAATGCCCGGGATAAACATTCCCTTATTCATTGGATTATTGGGAAAATATCCCTGATACTGGATTAGCACATCTGGGGCGTTCTCCGTAAGGGACACCTTATATCCATTCTGACTGCAAACATAATGTTCTGGGATATCAGTAGGAGATGCATTGTACTCATCCTCATTGTACATCCAGCGGATTTCTCCAAGGACGGGAAGTTCTGTAGTAAACAAGCCATTGTTTCTGAATTCGTCAAATACATAAAGAAGCGAATTCTGTTCTCCGCTACCGGGATAGTTCACAACTCCGGGTATGCTGATGTATTTTACCTTATCCTTGGTTAAGCGGAGACACCTGTGGATATGTCCATCAATCAGCGGGATAGCACCAATATCCATTTGAGTTCCATCCGCATCTCTATCACCATGATCTGTCTGCCAAGTTTCTCCATCACCGTTAGTATCAGGATTCCCATTGTCTATACAGGGTGATTTCATGGTTGTATTCCAGATAGGTCGGTAGTTCTCATCCAATCCCATGTCATCAATATTGCAATGGCTATTCAATAGTGATGTTACTCCCTGTGGCACGTTACTAAACAAAGAATTACTAACTGTTATGGTAGAGTTTGGGGGAGCAACAAACCGTGCAGCTTCATTTTTTGTATCAAACACGCAATTGTCGAATGATACGTTTATATCCGAGTACGAATGAAACTCGTGATTATAACCCGAGTATCCCTGAGGGTGTTGTATATCAAAAACACAGTTTTGGATTCTCAGGTCCCCAGTGTTGTAATTGCCAATTAAGATCGCATGGGAAGTCGCAATTGGGTCTCTAACTGCTATAATAATGTTATTTGATATCTTCTTAGCTTCATCTATTTGACAATAATCCAAAGTGAAAGAGTATGATCCTTCAAAGTCAAGACCTAAATGATCATTGTGATTGTATCTAAACATATTACCAATTATGCTGAACATGGAGCAGATTTCCAGAAACAATGGACCTCCTCCACCTGAGGCCAGATTGTTAACAAATACATTATTCTCTACATCTATGTTTTGAGAGTTAAAGATGTATATTGCTCCTCCTTCGGTTCCGTCCGAGATTGATCCATAATTATTGTCAATGCTATAGTTTTCACGAAATGTACAGCCAACAATAGTCACATTGTTAGAATCCCTGATATGAATTGCCCCTCCAAACTGAGCATAACATTTATCGAATTGGCTGTTTTGAATCTCAATGTTTTCACAGTTGTCAAATTTCAAAACTCCAAAGTTTCCTTTTGATGCCTGACATCCAGAAAAATTACAGTTATCAAACAAAATATGTGATGAATCGATAAATACATGAGTTCTGTTTTGTTTCTGTTCCGATTGATTAACACGACCAAAAACACAGTTTCTAAACTTGAAAGATCCGTCTCCTGTAGATTGCATATTATACACTACTGTAACAACCGTATATCCCTGATAGAAATGAACATTTTGAAACTCAAGAGCAATATTATTGGTAGTAATATTTAGAAATCTCGTGCTTGTATTCAAACAGATTCTTGAGGTTTCTGTTTGAACTCCACGGATAAGCAAACTCTTGATTCCACCTGCGTTGTTACTTGACACTGAGAATCCCCCAATACCACCTCCATTATATGGCAGATAGTAATCACCACTCATTAAATTCAGATAGAGTCTATTATGTGAAAACTCAGGTGAATAAATAATGCTCTGTGCGTAGGATATCGCTTCGCGGAAATCAGCAAATCCGGGAATTTCTTGGTTGTTCGTTACGATTAACTGGTTTAATGTCATACGGTTCAAAGTTCGGGCAGGAACCGATATGTGAAGGTCAGGAACGTTTTCGTCCATTGTAAGAGTCGGAGAATAGTAGGGGTAATAGGCTAAGCCAGAATCCAAATCAAAAAGACTATACTTGACCTGGTAGCTACCGCATCTTACTTGGAACTGGTATTCACCGGATGCATTCGGATATGTAGTTTGATAAAAAAACCCCTCGGGATCAAAACCGTCGGGATATATTAAATCTACTCGTATCTCGCTAACATTGGTTGATGTATCTTCTAATAAAACTACTCCTGAAATAACTCTCGTATATACCGGTATTTCCGCTTGATAAGGGATCTTGTTTTGGCCAGTAACAGTTAAAATTATTGGGGAATCTGTAGTTGGGTTCAAAGTAAGTGTTATTACTTGATTGCTGTTAGGATTATATATTTCGTAGATATCATCACCATTACTGACGCAAAGCGTAGAGGCCACATCAAAGCCACTTACATTTATAGAAGTTTCTTCATTTTTTATTATATAGCTTGGTAGCTGACCAATAGAGTATGATGATGGTGTTGAAGTCCATACCTTTAGAGAGGGATCTCCTAAATACGTCAACCCAAGCAGCACTTCTATCATTTGTCTGTTCCATCGCTGTTCGTCATATGAAAGTGAGGTTTTTTTTATGATGTTATTAATCGCATTTTGCCGAGCATATTGCAAAGCATCTGCAACTTTTCCGTAAGATGAATTATTATGCTTGGTCAGTTTATACATGAATTTCGCACCGACCAGTAAGCCAAGAATGAGTTGTTTGGTAGATGAGGGTCCCCAATTTCTTGAACTGTGCCCAATGAAGCCTATGTATCCACCATTGGGAGCCTCTATCAAGCTCTCTCCCAGACAGTACCCATTTTCATAATTTGCCACTAAGCAGGCCATGGAATACATCAACCCTTGGCTAAACTGGTTGCTTAGCGATGATACAGTGGTATAATTAAATGTAGGAGATGCATCCAATTTACACAACTTATCTTTGGTACCATGAGACAACCACATTGTTAGATTGTACCCTTCGCTTACCACAAGTCCTGTACTTAGTGGATTTTGCTCATAGGAGAAATCATCATCTCCATCAAGATAGTATTTATAATCAAAATTATGGTTGTGGTTCGATATATAATTATCATTGATACGATGCAACCAAATACTAGCGTCATTAACATCATTAAGTATCAATTGTGTCCTACTACCACCCAATAATAGACCGTTTGAAAACTCATTTGGATAACCTTCATATTTTTCATAGTGCTTAAGCTTGTCAATAAAATTTGAGGCTTGTTGATAAGTGAGGCATGCCACCCTGCCTACATTCACTCGCTGTGCCCAATTATGGTTATGGTTTAAGTTACTCGTATACCATGATTCATCATCCAGGCACGCATAATAGTAGTCCGTTACCATTGTTCTGGGGAGATACCAATATCCATGTGTTGCATCAGGAATGTGCACAATCTTATTGGGAACGTGTAAATGCGCTCCACCTAAGAGGACGTACTCAGTCCCCTTCGTATCTACATAAGCTTTAATGCAATTTTTGATTTTTTCTTGGTTGTCACTTCCAGCGTATAGAGGATTTGAGTATATCTCTTGTGTTGTAACAACTTTAGCTGGAATACCCTGTTGGGATTTCCACTGAGCCAATGACTCAAAAATTGGTGCTAATGCATCACTGGTGACAATAAGGTATTTGATATCACCATGCGAATACCTTGCTTGATCATAATCAATCAATACATCGCCTGGATTTACTACTATGGATTGAATGAATTCTCCTTGATTTGGCAAGAGAGTCCCATAATTCTCTGTCTGAGTATAATCAATATTCATTGATATATTGGTGATTAACTCCAGCGCTCCCGTTTGAGGGGAATACACGAACGGACACACCATAACACACAACAGGGATATATTGCCATACTGAGTACAATTAGCGTAAGTGCAATTGTCCGTAGGATATTGGTTCATTAGATAATATGAGGAGTCATTCCTGTTAATCATCTCTACACTGGACGTATCACTTATGGCCTTCGCTTGTTGAGTGGGAAAGACATCATAAACTCCGATAGCTTCTTGACTCAGTATATTGTAGGAGATGTTGTTGAAAGTTGAGTTTGGAGGAACCGCAATCCATATTGTGTCATAAGGCAAAGACGGGGCTCCGACCTCATTTGAATATGTAAAATCGGGGTTTACTGCATGTATGACAGCGGTACTATCTGCAAGAATTTCGATATTATAATCGTCCTGCTGATAATTGCGCAGCAAAGTTAGTGTCTCAGCCATCAAGCATTTCATGGTAAGTAACACCATGATTAGTAAAAAAGTTTTTTTCATTGTCTTACTCCTATTCTTTGATTACTATGGAGTCCCAAATGTTGGCGTAAACTCCAACTCAATGTTTCTCTGGTTATTTGAGGAAATCTTTATTATTCTCTTATATTCACGCTATATACGTCCATATACAATTGCATTGTTTTTCACCTTAATTTTTTTGTCAAGAACTATTTTCACCAGGTATCTCCCCGTTTCTTTGGAAATGTAGGACGACACCAGAACTGTTTATTTGATTATCGTTATCTTTGCGAAGGCTTGCATCTGCCCCGCCTTTACCCTTACTACGTATGTTCCTGACGCAAGCGGTCTGTTGCTATCGTCATTGCCATTCCAAATAGTGGAATAAAACTCTCCGCTTTGCTTCAAATCATCAGAAAGTCCGGCTTTGTGAGCAAGGCTGTTGTAGCTTTCAGTAAAGCGGATTGTCTTCACTCTCTGCCCCCGGATATTGAAGATATCGATTACAGGCAGCACTTCAGGTTTCTTGGGCAAGCTGAATTCGAGAAAGACTCCCGCTGCCCGCGTAGTATTTAATAACGGATTGGGATAGGCAGCTATCCGAAATC
>JAQVIX010000152.1 GCA_028695495.1 Candidatus Cloacimonadota bacterium
TAGCGCCCAATACCTTGAAGCTGGTGCAGGAATTGGCTGCCGGCAACCCCTTTTACTTGGAAGAATGGTGCAGCTATATTTCTCAATTGCCCAAAACAAAGATGGATGAATATCCGGTTCCTTCCAGCCTGCATGCGCTCATCCTTTCCCGCCTGGACAAGCTGCCCCAAACCCTGCGGATGCTATTGCACAAAGCCGCGGTTATCGGAAATACCTTCTTTGTAGAAATCTTGCGCGAAGTGGAAAAACGCTTAAGCGACCCCGTAGATGTAGATAGCACATTGCGGGATTTGGAAAAGCATTCTTTAGTGTTTCGCAACCTCGGTTTTGATCTCAGCACCTATTTCTTCAAGCATATCAGCACCCGCGAGGTGGCGTATCAAACGCTTTTGCAGCAAAACCGCAAGATGTTGCATCAATTAACTGCGGAAGCCATTGAAAGCCTTTTTGCAGAGCGTTTGGATGAATTTGCCTACGCACTGGCAAATCACTATTTAGGTGCTGATCTCTATCAAGAAGCCATTCCCTATTTGCAGCGTGCCATGGAATCCGCCAGCCGGGTTTATGATAATGCCCTTGCCCTGAAACTGGGTGAAGAGCTTCTAAAGCATTTGGAAAGCCCCGCTGAGCGCGCCAAACTCTTGATCAAGATGGCAGATATCCAGTGGCTTACCGGCGCCTGGGAAGCAGCAGACCAGCTTATTGCCCAGGCAGAGCAGGATAGCCCCAAGGATAGCATCAGCTTTTGCGAAATTCAGCGGTTCCGCGGCATGGCAGCCTTCTTCAAAGGGGAGATGGAGCTTGCCCAAAACCATTTTGAGTGCGGCTATAAACTGGCGCAAAAGCTGGATGATAAGCTGGCGCTCTCAAAAGCACTCTCGAACCTGGGTATATGGCACCAGCATCATCAGGATTACACTCTTGCCAAAGACTACCATCAAAAGAGCCTGGAATTGGCAATTTACCTGAAAGAAACGCAACGCCAGGCAAAAAGCTATTCCAATATCGGGCTAATCCATCTGGAAGAAAAGGATTACGCCTTGGCAGAAGCCGCCTTTGCACAAAGCTTGGAAATTGCTGCCGGGGAACGCTATTTGCGGGATGAATCCATCGCATTGGGCAATCTTGCCTGGGCATATATGCAGCAAAATCGCTTTAACGAAGCCATGCCGCACCTGGAGCGCAAGCTGGAGCTTGCTACGCAGATGAACGATAAATGGGAGATGATCAAGGCTTTGGGCAATTTGGGCAATATTCACTACGAATTAGCCGAATACCCCAGTGCTTTGGAGTATTACCAAAAGAGCCTGGCGCTAAAAGAGGAGCTGGGCGCCTCTCAGGAAATCGCCATCAGCCAGGAAGTAATTCAAAAAACCCTTATGAAGATGCAGGAAGCATAAAGGACGCGCCATGCCTTACCAAAAAATCTTAAGAACTGCCGAAAGCTATTTCTTGCTAAAGCAAGAGCCGGAAATAGTAGAGAAATACTCCCGCTATTTCAAACCCGGAGAGTATGATGCTTACGGCATCAGGAAAGCGGACATTCTGCTTTTAGCGGCGCAAATTGAGACTGACTATCCTGAACTGGGAATGGCTAAATTACTCAAGCTTTGCCTCATGTTTTACAAACACGGAAAGCACGAAATGGGCACTTTGGCAAATTACCTTTTGGAACGCCGGCAGCAGGATTTTTTGCCCAAACACTTCAGCGGCTTTAAGAAGCTATTTGATGAAGGAGTAAAGAATTGGGAACATGCAGACCAGCTTTGTATGCACACATTGCCCCGTTTTATTACTCATAAACTCTTGCCTTATACCGAGTTCCAAAGCTGGATAGAAGCAGAATCCAGGTGGACGCGCCGCGCAGCACCCGTTTGCATGATCAAGATCAAGAAAACCACAGCCCTGCCAGAACTGCTAAGCTTTACCGAACCCTTACTTATAGACCGCGAGCGCGTGGTGCAGCAAGGGATGGGTTGGTTTATGCGCGAGCTTTGGTGGATATATCCTGCGCAAATAGAGGATTATCTTTACCTGCACCGCAATACCGCAGCGCGCACCATTATCCAATATGCCACCGAGCGCCTTAGCAAAGAAGAACGCCTGCGTTTTCGTAAAGATAAAAGCGCTAAGTAAGGCTATTTAATTATCCAATTGCACGCTGATCCCACTGGGATATTTATTTGCAATGATAAAATTATTCTTCTGCGAGAAACTAAAGCTGGGACCTTCCTTGCCGTAGCTGCCGGGCATCTGATAACCGCCATAGAGAGTGCATCTTACGCGGCGGCGCTGGTGCGGACCAGGTAGCTCTGTCACCTGCTGTAGCTTTACAATTTCTACCTTATACTTCACCGCTTTGCCGGGTACGCTTAGCCTTTTTTGCGGCATTTGCAGATTCGCATATTCCAAAATGGCTTGTTCCACCTCTTTATCATTTATCTTTACTTTTTCACGCTTCAATTTTGGCAATACAGCGGTATATAAGATAGTGATGACCAACACCGCCAGGCTAATCCAAATCACGCGTTTTTGCAGTTTATTCATTTATTTATCGCTTCCTAATATCCTTGTCATAAATAGTTATTTTGGTTAAATACGCTTAGATAAAACAAAGATTATTATCCATAATATTGTGTCAAGCTCTGCGAAAATAAAATCGTCTTGCCATTTGCTAAAACATCTTTTCAGGCTATTTGGTGCGGTGTCGTAACTCACAGATATCCCGTTGCTTGTCCGTTGCTTGGACGGGGAAGGGACGGGAGAGCAATGCGAGCATAGCTAATATAATGAATAATAGGGATTAACGATGATTTCCCAAACAAATATAATGCCATTATCAATTAGCACAGACAACAAATTACCCTTTCTTAAAACTACATAATTGAATATTATTCTGAATTTGATCCACCGTTCTCTTGTAAATGATCCACCATCACCCTGAAATAGAGCCACCCAATATTCTACAACAGAGCCACTTGTTTTTCAAGGTAAGTATAATGCCATAATGTTATGCGCCATACGGCGTAAATAACAATATGGAGGTCTAAAATGACCTACTACAAAGAAATCTTGCTTTTATCAGCGCAAGGCATTAGCGTTCGGAATATTGCGTTGAGTCTATCTCAGTCACGCAATACGGTAGCCAAAGTGTTGAAAGCTGCGGCGAAACAAGACCTGAGATGGCCAACCTCAGATTCGATT
>JAQVIX010000153.1 GCA_028695495.1 Candidatus Cloacimonadota bacterium
TGTGTGTAATATGGGGAAGCCCTTTGAACTCCTGCTCGCTTGTAGAAGGCGTTGGCAGCGTTGGAAGGCGGCTAAGCGGGATGAAGTCCAAAAGGCTGGCGTAATCTGTGTTAATCTGCGTTAATCTGTGGACAAAAAAAACCCGAACCCCATTGCCGCCCTCGCAATGCCCTCACCTCTCCCCACAAATTCGGCGGAGAGAGGACGGCATCACGAGGGCAAGAAACGGGTAAGCGCCATTAACTCCACGGGCATTCATGGAAATTCTCGTCATTTTCGTCTTTTTCGGTGGTTAAAAAATAATCCCTGGTATCCGTCAAAATCCGTTCAATCCGTGTAACCATCATATCTGATACACCATTGCGAGCCTGCGAGCAATACATTCATCATTCATCATTCATCATTCATTCGTTGCGCGCAGCGCAACTTAACGCCTTCCTCACAATCACTATCACCAACGTAGTCGATAACGCCGTAGTAAGAAAATCCGCCAGCGGCATCGCAAAGATCAAGCCTTCAAAAGCCAGGAGGCGATCCAATACCAAAATAGCCGGAATATACATTATCCCCTGGCGGGAGAGCGCCACAATCAGCGCCGGCAGCGCCTTGCCCATCGCCTGCAGGGTGTTCATCATTATCATCCCCACAGCGGCGGTGGGAATAGCAAAGGTATATGCCCGTAGCACCAGGGTGCCCAGCTCTACTATTTGCGGGTCCTTCATAAAGATCATGATCAATTCCCGCGGGAAGAGCGCAAAAACCAGGGTAAGCACGGCGGCAAATCCCAGCGAGATACTTACCGAGGTGCTAATCGCGCTTTTCATACGGCGATAATTTTGCGCCCCGTAGGTATAGCCAATTAAAGCCTGCACGCCTATCGAGATGCCGATAAAGATAAAGATGGGGATGCTAAATACGCGGGACGCCACGCCCAGCGACGCTACATGGTGATCTGAATAGTGCGAAGCAAGGCGGTAGCTGATGGTATTTCCCACGCTCATCATAATCTGCGAAAGCGATGCCGGCACGCCAATCAAGAGGATTTCCTTGAAACAGATCCATTCCAGGCGTATATGCTTAAAAGAAAGCGGCACCAAACTCTTTTTGCGCCAGTAGTAAGATAGGTAATACAACATCCCGCCGGCATTGCCCAATACAGTAGCCACTGCCGCACCCGTTACCCCCATGCCAAAGCCAAAGATAAAGAGCGGGTCCAGGATTATATTCAGTCCGGTGCCGATAAAAAGCCCAATCATCGCCTCTTTGGCGGCACCCTCGGCGCGCAGCAGCTGCACCAGCGCAAACTTTAGAATTACAAAAGGACTGCCCAAAAGGATATAATAGATGTAAGTATATGTATATCCATAAGTTTCGCCACTGGCGCCCACCATCTTGAGAAAGAAGGGGATGGAAGCAATTCCGCCTATCCCCAGTATAAAAGAGATGATAAACGAGGTAAATACCGAGATTGCCAAAGTGTTTTTTGCCGCATCATAGCGCTTCATGCCCAGTAGCCGCGAGAGATAGCTGCCACCACCCACGCCAAAAATGCCAGACATCGCCATCTGCAAGCCAAAAAGCGGCATGGAGATGGATACCGCCGCCACCTGATAGGGGTCGTTCAGCTTACCGATAAAGAAGGTATCGGTAAGGTTGTACAGGATATTTACCAGCATACTTAGCACGCTGGGAATCGCCAGATTCATTATCGCCCGCGCCACGGGCATGGTTTCCAATACGTATATCTTATTTTCTTTCATAATCCTAAGTTCGTGATCTTTATACTGTAGCTAAATGCCAAAACATGCACGATAAGCTATAAAACGCACAGGAAGCGCCATTAACTCCAAGAGCCTCTATTCGTGTTAATTCGTTTTTTATTCGTGCCCATTCGTGGGAGCGCCTCATTGCCGGCTACTTGAAGTCCATTCCGGCTTAAAATGCGCTCTAATGGCAAAAAATATCGTGCCGTAATGAACTCCAAGAGCCTTAATCTGCGTAATCCACGGGAAATACCTGATCAAACCATGCGCGCAGCGCATACCGCCATCATTCATCATTCATCATTCATCATTCATCATTCATTATTCATTCGCGTAGCGCTAATCAAAACTCCATGCCCCAGCGAAAACCCGTCCAGGGATATATCCCACGCGCACCCTCAATGGAAAGCGGATATTCGCCGCCCAGCTCCCAAACTAAATAAAAGGGACCTAAAAGATACCAACGGATATTGCCCCGCACGCCAGCATGATAGATGATATCCTGCTCTGTATCACCATCGTTGTAGCTCGTATTCAATTGGTGTATCGAGCCGCGCAAAGCCAGGGTAAGCAAAAAGTCTTTACTCAGTTTTCGGGTATTTAGCAAATGCGCTTCGCCGGTAAGCAGTTCATAGCGCACTGCCGAATGGCTATCCCATTCATCGGCATCAAAATAGCGGGGCTTCATCTTCCCCACACCCAAAGCCGCCACAAAGGCAGAGCTAGTCTTTTCCTGCTTTGCTATCTGTTTTTTAAAAAGCATTTTGGCGCCCTGCATCTCGTCTGTAGCAGCCAAACGCAGCGCCAAATCCGCATCCGGACGCACACCCACCTGAGTTTCCCAATATGAGGCAGGCATGATGGTATCCCCATCAAAGATATTTTCCGGGTCCATCCTTTGCCACTCCGGCAGATTTAACCCCATGGTCATGGTATTGGAAACGCTAAAGCGCCCCTTGCCCAAAGTTTCCGCTGTGTCCATTACCGAAGGCTCCACCCCCGCACAAGCACAAAGCAAGACAAGGGCAAGCGCTGCCAATAGCATGTAGATTCGGCTCATGTTCGCTCCTTTCAATGGCAAAATCCTGTAATTTTCATTTATTTGGACAGAAAGAAAAAACAGCGGAATATGTCAAGATAAATGAATGATGAATAATGAATGATGAATGATGAATGATGAATGATGAACAATGAATGATGAATGATGAATGATGAATGATGAATAATGAATGATGAATGATGAATGATGAATGGACTTCAGGTAAGGTCGTGACGGAATTTGCAGTCTAACGGTTACACGGATTGAACGGATTTTGACGGATACCACGGATTATTTTTACCACCGAAAGCACCGAAAGCACCGAAGAGGACTATAAGATTGCAGGATGGCTCTTTGCGCTTAGTTTTTTTTTGTCCAGTAGAGTAGAGGCAGGG
>JAQVIX010000071.1 GCA_028695495.1 Candidatus Cloacimonadota bacterium
ATATAATTATATTTGATATTCATGATGAATATTCTTCTGCTTTTGACTTAAGTACCGAACAAAATTACTCCCTCAATAAACTTGATGTTGACTCGGTAAAACTCCCTTACTGGTTGATGAATTCGGAAGAACTGGAAAGTATATTTATTGAGAGTAACGAGGCAAATTCACACAATCAAGTAAGTCAATTCAAACAGGCGGTTATTCTGAACAAAGAAAAGCATAACCAAGGTATTGATGTAAACTATGATACCCCTGTGTATTTTTCGATACAAGAGGTATACCAATATATTGATAACTTAAATCGTGAAGTAATCGGACGTCTTGTCGGTGAAGATCTTCCAAAACTGGAAAATGGAAGCCTGGTTAAGAATCGAGCCGATAAATACTTTACAGACAAATGCACCTTTGTTGTTTCTTCAACAAGCAAGGATTGTAGAGCCACAAATGGACCATTTTATGGGGAATTTAATCGTTTTGTGTCAAGACTGGAAGCAAAGCTAAGCGACAAAAGACTTCAATTCCTACTTGATCCAAGAAAACAAAATGGTGATGCATACAAAACAGAAGACTTTTCTGAAATAATGAAGCAGTTTCTGGGATACGTAAATAAAGCGAATATCTCAATATTTGATCTTAGTGGTATACCTTTTGAAATGCTTAGCATTTGTGTCAGTTTAGTTGCCAGGTTAATTTTCGATTTTTGTTTTCATTACACGAAAGTAAGACAGATTACTGGCGATGCAAATGATATCCCAGTCATGATTGTCTGCGAAGAAGCCCATAATTACATACCACAAAGTAACGATTCAATGTATAAATCGTCCCGAAAATCGATTGAAAGAATAGCTAAAGAAGGTAGAAAATATGGATTAAACTTGATGGTCGTTAGTCAAAGACCTTCTGAGGTTTCCTCTACTATTTTTGCGCAATGCAATAATTTCATTGCACTTAGATTAACAAATGATAACGATCAACATTATATTAGAAGATTGCTACCAGAAAGCTCAAGTGCCATTACGGAAATCTTGCCAAATTTATCGCCTGGTGAATGTTTAGTCGTTGGAGATGCGGTTGTTATTCCTGCAATTATTCAGATGTCATTGCCAGATCCAGAGCCAAATTCTCAGAATATTGAAGTTATGAAAAAATGGAAAGAGAATTGGAAAAATATAAGTTTTGAGGATATTGTCAAGAGATGGCGAAAGGAAACCAATATCAAAGAATAATTGATATAGTGTATTCAGCATTAGCAAGGACAAACAATGCCACGGCTTAGTTGATTTGTTAGAGCAAAAAACATGTGTAAACACAAAACAAGAGTTAATAATGACACATGGGAATGCTCAAGAAAAAAACAAATGAATCTTAAAGCTAAGCTGAAATCAGAGGTTCTGATTAGAGCTTAGAAAGAAATAATTGAAGAAGAGTATTATATGAAAAAAGAAAGAATACTGGAACTTATCAGTCAGGGCGAAAGTGATTCTCTTGAGTTTAAAAGAGATACATTGAAGCCAGAACAGATTGCCAAAGAGATAGTTGCATTTGCAAACAGAAAAGGTGGCAAGATTATATTGGGTGTAGAAAATGATGGTTCAATCAGCGGTGTTACACGTAAGGGGCTCCAGGAATGGATAATGGATAGCGTATGTGGGCGTTATATTCATCCAAGAATACAATTGTCCTACAAAGAATACAGCATTGAGTCAGAGTTAAAAGTGGCGATAATCACAGTAGAAGAAGGCAATTCCAAACCTTATGTGCTAAGGCACAATGATCGTGAAGATGTTTTTGTGCGGCAAGGGAATACTTCTCGAATCGCTACCAGAGAAGAGCTTGTTGGCTTGTTTGCTACAAGTGGGCTAATCAGCATTGAAACAATGCCTGTACCTCGTACATCCTTTTCAAGTCTTGATTTGGCACGATTAGAAAACTATCTGATTTTCAGGAATGAACCTGAAATGCCAAAAAACAAAGAGCAATGGATAGAGCTTCTTTTACAAATGGGTTTTATGAAATCAGTATCCGAAACCAATATACAATGCACTGTGGCTGGTTTGAATCTATTTGGTATTAAACCGAAACGTTTTCTAAAGCAAGCAGGAATCCGGGTGATGGTATTTGATTCACTCAATATGCAATATAGAGCATTGTTAGATACAGTATTGGATGGACCTATGCTTGCCCGTTGGGTTTTTGATGAAGAAGGCATCCGCACCATTGTTGATGATGGCTTGGTAGAAAAGCTTGCTCATACTATAAGACCATATATTTCTATTGAAGGCAGCACTATTGACAAGGGTTTTCGGCGCCCCAGCCAAATAATATATCCCTTTGAAGCGGTTAGAGAATTGATTTTAAATGCACTTGCTCATCGAGATTGGACGCGATCTACAGATATAGAATTGAGAATATTTTCCAATCGCCTTGAAGTGATTAGTCCGGGTGCATTGCCCGGCACTATTAGCGTTGAAAAAATGAAAGCAGGTCATCGTTATGCACGCAATGCGCTTATTATGGAAGTTTTACGTGAATACAATTATGTGGAAGAACGCGGTATGGGTATTCGCACAAAAGTGATACCTCAGGTTTTGGCTGTTACTGGTAAAGAACCGCTGTTTGTGGCAGATGAAGACTCTTTAATGACTACGATTTATCGGGATGAATCTACATTTGATTTTTCAGATGCACCTATAAATGCACCTATAAATGCACCTATAAATGCACCTATAAATAAGGACGTTGAAATGTCTGACACTCAAAAGCAGATATTTGAGATTATCAAGCAAGACATTAATGCTTCTTACCAAAACATTGCTGATGAATTGGGTATTCACAGATCTACAGTTATGCGGAATATACAAAAATTAAAAATGAATGGTATTATTAGCTGGGTGGGATCAAAAAAAACAGGTCATTGGGAAATCAATGTTGAATAATCAATTGGCTGCATTGTGAGTAAGCTGATAAGTTATAAGGAGACATCATGAAACTATTCAAGCTGAACCCAAGCGGGGTATTTAGTGAAATAGCGGAAGCGCAGATTGCCAAAGAGCGCACTTTGCAGCAGATTTGGCAGTTCACAAAGTGCAATACAAACATAAATAATAAAGAGGGGAGATAAGGCAATGGAAGCAAGAGCGATCCTGGAATATACGGGGATTAGGAAGCATAAAGAGCAGAGGATTGGACTCTTTGATACGGTGGTGGGGGAAGAAAAATGATCAATAGCATGCTGCCAAAAGAATATCACAAACCGCTTAGGGTATTGGGCATAGATTTGGGTACCACAAATTCGGTAATGACTCAAATCAAATGGCAAGCCGGCAATAAACCAGAGATAAATGTGCTAAAGATAAAGCAGGATACACCTTTAGGAGAATATAGCGATATGCTCTTTCCTTCTGTGGTGGCTATTCACCAAGGGAAAACCTGGATTGGGGAAGGGGCAAACCGCTTAAAGAAAAACCCGCAAAGATATAAACTAAAACAGTATCGAAACCTCTTTTATGAAACAAAGCTGGATATGGGAATTGGTAAAACTTATGCCCAAGCCCCGGAAGGATACAAAAACGCCAGCGAGATAGCCGGGCACATTATCCGAAAGATGATAGAACATGCAATGTCGATTGATAGCAGCCCTATAGATCATGTAATGGTTACCGTGCCGGCATCGTTCCAAGTGGCACAGCGGCGGGATACCTTGCGCGCGGCGGAATTGGCGGGAATCGAGATCAACGGGAGCAACCTGCTGGATGAGCCAATAGCGGCGTTGATAGATTTTATCAATTCGATTGAGTTTATTGATTACCTTCCATCTTTAAATGAGAATTCCAATATCATGGTTATTGATTTTGGAGGTGGCACTTGTGATGTGGCAATAGCGAGGTTTATTCAGGATAATAAAAATCAAAGTTTTTCTCTGTTTCCCATGGCAGTGTCTCGATATTATGAGTTGGGTGGCATAGACATTGACCTGGCAATTGTTTATGATATCCTTATTCAGTCATTTTGCGCTGAGAATGGTATTGACGAAATCAACCTCGGATATTCAGAAAAGAAGATTATTTTAGAACCTCAGTTATTACCTATAGCTGAAAACCTAAAAATCATGATGTCAAACGATGTAAGAAAAAGAATGGAGCTGAAAGAGTATTCATTTTTCAAGAAGGATTTCGAGGTTTGTTTATCAAACACTTTTGAGATTGAGATGTCTTGCGGTAAATACCTTTTTAGTCAACCAAGTTTGTCATTTAAATCTTTTAATAGAATAATGCAAAGTTTTTTATGCATAATAGGTAGCTATGATAAAGGGATAGAGTATCGCAACAATGGTAGCATTTTTGCACCCATTAAGGATGCTTTAAAGCATTCTTCTTTAGAACGAGAAGAAATTGATGTTATGCTTCTAACTGGGGGTAGTTGTTTATTACCTCATGTGGAAAGTAGATTGAGAAGTTACTTCAAAGAAGCGTCTATCTTCTCAACTTATGCATCAATCTCTGATCTAGCTGGTGCATCAAGAGGCGCAGCGTTTAATGCACTTTATCATAAGATATTTGGAAAAAGTATCATTGAATCTGTATGCCATCAACAAATCTCAATCATTACATCGCAAGGTATGATTCCACTTGTGCCAGCCGGAGCGAGACTACCATTTCCATATAAAAGCATTTGGAAAAAACCATATGGATATACACTGCATGGTGAGCTAACTTTTCAGAGTAAAGAAATTAGAATAAAAGTCGTTGCAGAGAAAGAATATGGCTCTGGTCAGCTTTATACAACTACCTGGAACTTAATGCCATTCATGAATAACGGTGAATCTGTTGTACTGTTATACAATATGAATGAAGATAAGGTGTTAGATATAAGATTGTCTTTGAAAAATCAAAAATTAACCAGCTTCATACCTACAATTGAAAACCCAATTTCTCAAATCGCAAATTTAAGAAATTACCAGCGGGAAATTATGGAATATGAAGAAATAGTAAGGAGAAGCTACAACTCACCCATGCTGTTGAATCACCTAAAGCACATGGCTCATCTTTATGCTAAATATTATAAATACGAAAAAGCGATTGATCTATATAAAAGGTATTTTGAAGACAAATCAGAACCTGATGTTAGTGTTTTAAATCAATTGGGTGTTTGGTACGGATGTATAAAAAACTATGAAACACAAGAAAAATACTTTCTCGAAGCGTCAAAAGATAATAATTGGTTTGCCCCTTTGTATAACCTTGCACTCTCTTTTTTCTTCCGAGAAGAATACGACAATGCAATCAAATACCTAAATCAAGCCTTAGAAAGAGATGATGATCCGGCAATATATGCTTTGTTATATGGTAGTTATTTAAGAGCAGGAAACATCGAGAAACAAAATGAATATTTAGGTTTAAGTTTAAGGAAACTTGATGCTTTTCAGATTGAAGATTTGAAAGATTATCATTTATTCTTATATAAATCTATCGCATCTGCCGCTAACCGTAATGAGCTGGCTAAAGAGTTAAGAGATTGTTATGCTACAAGAAATCCAGACGATAGCTATTTAAGCAGTTTATCAAAAGATCGAACGTCTTTTATGCTAATCAAATCGGTTGCATTGTGAGCATGCCGACATATTATAAGGAGACATCATGAAACTATTCAAGCTGAACCCAAGCGGGGTATTTAGTGAAATAGCGGAAGCGCAGATTGCCAAAGAGCGCACTTTGCAGCAGATTACGGATAAGAATCTGTCTTTGATTTTTGGTTTGGAATTTGTGTGTTCGGAGTTTACAGTGGGGGATTTTCGGATAGATACTTTGGCTTTTGATCCGGAGACCCGTTCTTTTGTGATTATCGAGTACAAACGCAGTGAAAGCCGCAGCGTAATCGACCAGGGTTATGCTTATTTGGGCAAGATGCTGGATCGCAAGGCGGATTTTGTATTGGAATATAATAGCATCAAGAAAAAGGCATTTCAGCTAAAGGATATAGATTGGGGGCAATCTCGCGTGCTCTTTGTATCTACCGCCTTTAATACATATCAGATCGGCTCTTTGATCTTTAACGATTTGCCCATCTCGCTATGGGAAGTAAAGAGCTATAAAGATGGACTTTGGTCTTACCGCAAGATAGACCACAGTGGCTCCGGCGCCAGCATCAAAACCCTTGCCAATAAAGACCCTGAGATGAACAAGGTTTACAGGCAGGTAATGGTTTATTCGGAAGCAGACCATCTGCAAAAAGGTAGCGATGAAACACGAGAGATATATGAAAATATGCGAGATGCCATACTGCAAAGATGGAAGCTTACAATAGAACCCAAAAAGCTGTATATCGCCTTCAAAGACAAAACGAATGTGGTAGATATTGAGATTCAGAAGAAGCAACTAAAGCTAATATTGAATGTGCCCAAAGGCAAGCTGAATGACAATATGGGTATTACAGAAGATATTGCTGGAAAAGGGAAGTGGGGAAATGGCGACTATCAGGTAATAATGCAAGATGATAGCAATATGGCGTATGTGCTCAGTTTGATAGAGCAATCTTATAAATATGGGAAGGGGAGATAGGCGCGAGGCGACCCAGTGAAGGGGCAACGCGCTGCGTTGCAATGAATAATGAACAATGAATGATGGCGGTATTGCTCGCGAGCTTCGCAATGGCTGATTAAGGGCTGGCGCATGGTGTGTGGAACTGGGGAAGCCGCTTGAACTCCTGCTCGCTTGTATAGCGCGTTGGCGGCGATAGAGGGCGGGTAAGCGGCAGAAGTCCAAGAGGCTGGCTCGCAAGCGCAGGTTGATCATAGCTGGCGCATGGTGTGTGCAAATTACCCAGGATTCCTGAAGTCCTGCTCGCTTGTATAGGGCGTAAGTAGTGTGAAAGGCGGCAAGATGCCGCTATTACTCTTCTGTGGCAAGATGCCACAGCCACCCTCTGCCAAATCGGAGTTTGGCAGCCCAGTGAAGGCGATGCTTCGCAGGTGATAGGAACGCAGGTTTATCAGATGCACCTATAAATGCACCTATAAATGCACCTATAAAAACCGGCTCTTGTTCAAAATTGGGCAAGGAAAGACAAGACGGGAATGATGGAGCCCAAACATGCCTGCCGAGCGGAGTTCCGTTAGGAACGGTATTTTAGATAGCATTTGCGTAACTTCACAAACAATAGAATAAAACCCCAGCCCCCTACCCCCCCCGAGTCCAAAATCCCCATGGATTTTGGACTCGGAGGGGGGTAGGGGGCTGGGGGATAAAAGAGGTTTTTTCAACCGCTTCCATTACCCAGGGTTTATCTTGCCCAAAACTCGCAAGCTCATTTTAGGCAGCGAACACCCTGGGCTACCTAAAATGTCACCCTTTCAGGGTTCTTTAAGGTATTGCTCGCTGCGCTCGCAATAGTTGATTACTGGCTCTGGCAAAGAAACTCAATATATATTGTCCAGACATAACTATCTTTCAGGTAAGCACTTAAGGATGTTAGAATAGTAGAATGTTGTTATTATCAGAAATTTCTCTTGACAAGAATGTACCCATAATAAAGAGTGCCTCATGAGAATGATTGGAACTGACATCCTTGAGAGTTTCATTAAGAAACATGCGGAAATGAAAAATGCTGTCCTCACTTGGAAAGAAACGGTGGAAGCTCAATCGTGGGAAAACCCACATAATGTCAAAGATATATTTCCCAAGGCAAGCCAATTGGGGAACAAAGAATGGTGGTTTGATCTAAATTACGGTGGATATCGTCTTTTAGCGACGATTGATTTTTATGCAAAGATGGTGTTTATTGACGGAATATACTCCCACAAGGAGTACATGAGGATAAGTAAACAGATGGCAGCCAAAAAAAGGAGAGACAAATGAGCTTTGAACCAAAAGTAATTAAAAACGCCAAGGATCATAAGGAAGCAAAAGACAAAATAAAGGAATTGTTAGGTCAAGACTTGGATTATGATAGCAAAGATTATCAGCTTTTGCAAGTATTGGCGGTATTGGTTGAAGACTATGAAAAAAAGACCATTGACTTGGGTGTTTTAGACCCTATTGAAGCCATTAAACTCCGTATGCGCGAAAAGGGGCTAAAACAAAGAGATTTGGTACCTTATATCGGTAGTCCAGAAGCTGTTTCGGAAGTGCTAAACCGTAAACGAAACCTCACATTTGATATGATGAAAGCATTTAATGAAATACTTGACATACCGTTAGATGTGTTTTTTAATTATCAGGAGGATGAGATTCCGGATTCCAGGGAGGCTTTGGAGAGTAAAATCCCCTTGCAAGAGCTTATAAAAAAAGGTTGGATCACTTGTCAGGGGAGCGTAAGGAATGCTAAAAAGAAAACAAGGGAGTTATTGGACAGTTTTTTTTCTAATAAAGCACACTTTGATTTTGCCTATTCACAAGGTGGCACATACAAGAGACAATTAGTTCGCAAGGGTTCAAATATCGATGAAGTATCCCTGGCTACCTGGATTTATATGGTTTTAAAAATAGCTTCCGGGGTTAAAGCCCCCAGAGTATATAGTGAATCCTTACTAACCGATAAAGCAATTGGTAATCTCAAAGGATTCAGTATAGAGCCTAATGGTCCTAAGCTGGCGCAGGAGCACCTTTTGAAACTGGGCATAGTATTAGTGATTTTGCCCCATCTGAAGAAAACACATATTGATGGCGCTGCGCTGAAAATGCCGGATAACGGAACGCCGGTAATAGCCCTTACACTAAGGTATGACCGCATCGACAATTTCTGGTTTTGTCTGTTTCATGAATTGGCGCATATCCGCAAGCACCTGCAAGATAATCGAATAATTGCGGAAAATCTGGATGTGATAGACTACAAGGATGATGTTGAAATAGAGGCAGATAGTCTTGCCCGAAGCTGGCTCATTCCGCAAGAGGAGTGGGAGGAGTTTTACGAAAATGGAGATTATTCGCCTGCTGCGGTGGTGGATTTTGCAGAAAAGATTGGTATCCATCCAGCGATAGTAGCCGGACGCATCAGGCATCAAACCCAAAATTGGATGATTCTCTCCCGAATGGTGGGACACAACGAAGTGAGAAAGCTCTTTAGCGACGAGTATTATAAGATGTTATAAAAAATAAAGGCGCTTGTTCAAACGTGGTGGGTAAACCATCGAATATATTGGATGCGATTATTTCCCGAAATGATGGCATCCTACCTGTCTTGTCCCGTCAGGGACAGTGGTTTAGCTAGCACAGGGTGTGTGGAACTGGGGAAAGGCTCTTGAGGTCCAAACCCGCTTGTATAGGGCGTTGGCAGTGTGAAAGGCGGCAAGATGCCGCTATTACTCTTCTGTGGCAAGATGCCACAACCACCCTCTGCCAAATCGGAGTTTGGCAGTTCAAGTACCAGTCCGAGCGTCAGCATCTAATAAACCATTGCGAAGCTCGCGAGCAATACCGCCATTATTCATTATTCATTTGCGAAGCTCGCGAGCAATACACCTAATACCTGGCGAAGCGCAGCGTAGCCCGGCGGATAAGCGGCAAGAACTCCATGAATCCGGTCTCTGCGCTCGCAATGGTTGATTACTGGCTCTGGCAACAAAGATACGTAATTTGGGGGAATTATAGCCACAATGCTATGTTATTTAGAATTGTAAAAAAGCAGGTAATAGATTTCAGTATATGATGATAGGGGATATGAAATGCTGAATATCAAAAATATGACTTGACAAATAGCCTATTGGCTATAATTTGTAATTGAGACTGAAATATGAAGTTCAAGTTTTATAATGAAGAGATAAGAAATGAGATGCTGCGGGTTAGCCAGCAGCGAAAGGATCTATTTCAGGAATATCTTAGCTTGAAGCAGATTATCCAAGAACTTGATTATTTTGAGTTTCAAGCTTTTTTAATGAAGGAATTGAGCAAAGGAAGAGGTAATAAAACCAAGATAATAAAAGAGATCAATAATGGCGAAGCTTATGAATTCAGAATCCCGCCGCATGATAAGGCTGGAGTATTGCGGGTTGAATTTGAGATTGAGCCAGATTATCATACTATTTGCATCACGAGTGTAAGAGTGAAGCAATTTTAAGCTATTTATTGAGATTAACCGGTTGAGAAATAAAGGAGTTTAGTAATGAATAATACAAGGCGCACACACTTCTTTAGCGGGGAATGGGAAGACTTTGAGCTTGATTTTATCGAAAAGCATTTTCCGCTTTGGAAGCAGAATATAATTCAGGTGGTTTCGCGACTATTGAAACATAGGCTTAGAATGGCAATGAGCCAAGAGGAGCTTGCCGAAAGGATAGGCACCACCCAATCTGCTATTGCACGATTTGAACGACTAAAAAGGATGCCCAGCCTGGAATATATATATCGCGTAGCAGAAGGATTGGGGGCAGAGATTAAGCCTCTTAAATTGCTGGGGGCAGATGTGGCTTTGCCAAAGGACTTTCTGCTTTTGATAAAATCTAAGCCACAGTGGGAAAAAGACCTGTATCAAATAGTGTATTCGTTGAAAGAATACCGGATAAGGCACTGTATGAGCCAGGCGGATTTGGCTGAGAAAATTGGTACAAGCCAATCTGTAATTGCGCGCTTTGAAGCGATGGGCAGAAAGCCCACTTTGGAATTTATCTATCGCGTGGCGGAAGGGCTGGGACTGGAGCTTCAGCTTCTTTCTGCAGAGAAAAAGGACGTGGATCATGCTGGCAGTGTTGAGCGGGTTTGGGATATGAAAAATATGCTTCGTTCCAGAAAAGCTGTTTTCAAAAAACTGGAAGTGCCATTGCTCAGAGCCAAATCGCGTGCTCAGCTTTCGGCTATTTTTGATGCAAAGTATAACTACAGCATAAGTAAGCACCATACATTATAGTATGGCAAAAGCTTGGGAGGATAGGATGAAAAAGAATCTAACACGAGATGTGATAATAACCGAAGTATTTCAGAAAAAATGCCTGTTTGAAAGGATGTCCAGCTCGGAGGATGATACCAAGATAAATTATAGCTACAGCTATGGAGTGGTGATAAACGATAAAAATCACGGTGCTGCGGAATTGATTTTGTTCGCAGATGGCGTGAGTGGGGAAGGCAAAAAGCCTCTATTCCAATGTGAGATTTCTTTTATTGGGATGTTTTATCTGGAAAAATCGAAGTCTAAAAAGATGATGCAAGACTTTTTGGATAGTGAGGCACCGGCGATATTGCTGCCCTATATCAGAGAATCACTCTCAACCCTTAGCATAAAAGCGGGATTGCCACCTATCTTGTTGCCGCCCACGGATTTGAATGAGATGTTAAGCGTTCAGGACTGGGAACGCGAAAGTACTGAGCCGCAAGAGAATAATGAACAATGAATGATGAATAATGGCGGCTGCGCAAGCGCAGGTTGATCATAGCTGGCGCATGGTGTGTGGAACTGGGGAAAGGCTCTTGAAGTCCAAACCCGCTTGTATAGGGCGTTGGCAGTGTGAAAGGCGGCAAGATGCCGCTATTACTCTTCTGTGGCAAGATGCCACAACCACCCTCTGCCAAATCGGAGTTTGGCAGACCAAGTACCAGTCCGAGCGTCAGCATCTAATAAACCATTGCGAAGCTCGCGAGCAATACCGCCATTATTCATTATTCATCATTCATTATTCATTTGCGAAGCTCGCGAGCAATACACCTAACACTTGGCGAAGCGCAGCGTAGCCCGGCGGATAAGCGGCAAGAACTCCATGAATCCCGTCCTATAGTCATAATGTCCTTGCATTGCGGTATTCGTATAAATTAGCGCTATCATTCGTGTTCATTCGCGGTAAAACCCTCTCGGTTCGTCACTTATCCTGATGCTTAAAAATAAATTCCATTTTGTCTATAGCTTGTCCACTATAGTGATATTGGGTAGCATGGTGGTGTTTTCCTATAAATACCATTTTTTGCTGCTTGCGTGAGGCGTGGCGTGCCTAAGTCACGAGGCGAAGCTGTATCCGTGCAACGCGATGCGCTCAGCAGTGAATGATGAACGAAAAAGCCGCCTCACGGGGAAGCGGCTTTTATTATCGTTATATAGTGGTTTTAATAAGCTCCGGTTTGACCGATCAGGGTAGTGAGTCTGCTGATGCGAGTACTGATATCGCTCAAAGCTTCGGCGTCATTGGTGCGCAATCTGGCAGCATTAAGCTGTTCCTGGGCTTTACGGAAGTTTGCATTAGCAGAGGCTTTGGCAGCTTCGCGTTCGGCTTTCAGGCGGTTCGCTTCTTTACCCACGGCTTTTTCACCGCGCTTTTCCAAATCTACAAAGCGGTTATAGTCGTTTGTGCCTTTGGTTTGGTTTACGGTGGCCAAAATGATATAGGGCAGGTACAAGCTGGGGTCCTTTTGAATGCTGAGGCTGGCATTGGTCTCAGCTTCGGCATTTTTGCCCTGTGCCAGATAGATGCTGGCAAGATTCAGGTAGCTCATAGGGTTATTGGCATCCACAGCTTTGAGGGCGTTCATGGTGGAAATTGCCTTTGTATTAAGCTCATCGGCAAGCTCGGTGTTGGCGGCTTCGGCAGCCTGCTGGCGATAGAGGCTTACCACGTTCAAATAGGCGCGAGCATCGCTGGGATTGCTCTTGATCAGCCCTTCATAGCGGGCAATAGCGTCTTCCATTCTGCCACTGCGCTGGTAGGCAGTAGCCAAACGCTTGGAGATGATATCGTTTTCAGGATATTCATCGTAAGCGCGTTCCAGATATTCGATGGCATCGCCAAATTTGTGGTTATCATAGAGCAAGAAAGCTAAGCGGGTAACTGCGTGGATATAATCCGGTTTGAGGCTAAGCGCTTTGCGCAGGGAAGCTTCGGCTTTGGCAGTGTTCATATTTTCTGCATAAAGGTTTCCGGTAGCCAACCATAGCTCTTCATCATTATTGATTTCTGCGATTCTTTCCATTACTTCCAAACGCTTCGGGATATTGCCCTGGCTTTCGTAAATATCATTTAGCATGCGCAAAGAAAGAAGGTGGTTGGGGTCCAGAGCCAAGGCATCTTTGAGGTGCTTTTCGGCAGCGGGAAGGTCTTTGCTTTTGTATTTGGTAGCACCCAGAAAGTAATGCGCTTCCTTATTTTCGGGATCAAGACCAATGGCAAGCTTTAGCTGTTGCTCGGCTTCGGCAAAATTGCCGGCAGCATAGTAGTTTGTACCGATATTGTAAATCTTTTCTACCTCGGTGGAAATGAAGTTATCCAATTCGGTTACCAGGTTTTTGTCCAGGCTTGCCCAGCGCTGATATTTGTCGTTCGTTACCGAGAAATTGGCGTTGCGAATCTCGTTTGTACGGGCGCTAAAAAACTTCAACGCCATGGCAAAGGTACCCATGCTGGTATTGGAAATGCTTCCCGCAACCAATACGTTTGCCCCAATGTCGTCGGCAATTTCTTTCAGCTCTTCCGGTTCGAGATCTTCCACGTCTGTATAGCCGAAATACTTGTATTCGTTTTTCACAAAGTCCATATCCAGCAAATCATATTTCGGGTGAACGGCAAATACATAATCAAAATCTCTCACGGTAAGGATTTTGTTTATATTTCTGCTATTGGCATCCATGCTTTTGATGGGCAAGATACCCACTTTGGTGGGCGTGCCGGTAAATTCTTTGGCATCAGGATCCATTTCTGGTCTGGCATTATTCACCGTACAGGCTGAGAACAAGAGCACAGCGAGCACAGCGAAAATCAGCATTTTTTTCATTTAATCCTCCAGGGCATTTTTCAAATAATTATTTCAGCCCATTTTTTGGGTTTACAGTATCTGTCAAGAAAAAGCTTGAATACTCATTATTGAACCGCTATGCAGATTCACGATTTCGCCCTCGGATTTGCGGATTATCAAGGCGCCCTGCAGGTCTATGCCCAGTATCTCCGCC
>JAQVIX010000072.1 GCA_028695495.1 Candidatus Cloacimonadota bacterium
AGTCTATGGCTTTAAGCGGCAAGATGCCAGGTGGCAGTGGGGGTGGCATCTTGCCACCCAAGTGTGGTGGCAGCATCCTGCTGCATGCTATCCTGTGGCAAGATGCCACTCCCACTTTCAAGCGGCAAGATGCCACTCCCACTTTCAAGCGGCAGGATGCCACTCCCACTTTCAAGCGGCAAGATGCCACTCCCACTTTCAAGCGGCAGGATGCCACTCCCACTTTCAAGCGGCAGGATGCCACTTCTACTTATCTGCGGCAAGATGCCACTCCTACTTTCAAGCGGCAGGATGCCACTTCCACTCTCAACTCCACTCCTCTATCGCCTTTTCCAGCGCTTCCAGGAAGTATTCTTTGGCGGGGATGCCCTCTTTTTCGATGGATTTGACGAGTGCCCAGGCTATTTTTTCCGCGGTTTTGAAGGCGGAAACATCCTTTTTATTGATACTCAGATTGCCACTTTTCAATCTTTTAAAGCGGGTGCGGTGCACGAGTCCGGAGCCGATCTCCGGAAAAAGTGCGCCGCCGCCTTTTTCTTCCTTCTTTTTTGCCCAGAGGATGAGGGGGCTAATGGGGGGCATTTTACCAGGAGCGCGTCCTTCGTGCACATAGCGGGCGTAGGCGGCGCTATCCCCTTCGGCGTAGCAGATGATCTGGGGATTGCCGGAATCTACACCTTCCAGGCGCACATGGATGCCGCCATGCAGCTTGCCGGTGGCGATGGCGTGGTAGTCTTCCACGATGAGCACGGCGTGGCGCTCGATGCAGTCGGCAAGCTTGCCTAATAGTTCGGAATAGATGTCTGTTTTCATATTTCAACTCTCAACGAGGCTGTCCAGTAATACGAAAAACAATATAACAACAAGAAATGTCCACACCTGAAATGTAGGGGTTCAAGGCATTGAACCCGCCGAAATTTACACGCAACAGGTAATCATTACGGACTCAGTATCAATTTATTACGGTGTGCGCTGCGCGCATGCTTTGTTAAAAAGCGGACGCAAAGCCTTCAAGCCCCTACATTCTCGTTTTGCTTGATATCGTGCTTAGTTTTGGCATTTCAAGACAGCCTCAAGATTGGTTGCATGGCAAATTAATGTGAGATAACTGCATCAAAATCGTTGATTATTAGTTAGCATTTTGAAAAGGAAATTCATTATTTAAGCAGTTCCGCTTCGCTCCACTGCTTGTGCCAAATCGGAGGCAAGCACCTCAAAGAGGCTATCTAAAATTCCAAATCATGCACTCCGGGCAGAGTTCCTCTGGAACAGGTTGGGTGGACAGGCAAGCTCATGGTTTAACCGAACTTTACCATAATCAACATGGACACAATTGCAATATAAGGACTTAGCTGTTTTATGGTCACTACACCAGTTGACGTTTGGTGATTTTTCTTTTGATGGGGTTAGGGTTTAATTTGAGGGCAGTGTAGATTTCTTTATGGCACTCTTCCGGCTCACTTGTATCCAAAACGGTTATAGTCTTCTTGTCTTGGGTTTGCATGCTTGTGAGAATGAGCTGGTGTGTGCGCATCATCTTCCGCAAGCTACTCCAAGACAGATTGATTCCTTTGTGTTTTAGTTTGTGCCTTATGGCATGGACAATGTGGTATGCAAGGACGCTGATAAAAAGATGTGCCTCGGCTCGGTTTTCTTTTTGATGATGCACCGGTCGGAAGTTCAAGTCGCTTTTGAGGGTTCGGAAGGTTTGCTCTACATTGTTTAGTAGCATGTACAATGACCAAATCTTGGCATTGTCCAGGTCTGTATGGCTGGTGCGCAGGCAGTAGGACCCTGAATATTTGGCAGTCATTTCCTCTTGCTTTTCGCGCCTGTAAGTCAATGACACAGCCTTCCCGCTTTTCTCGTCATGCTCGATATTTACCTCATAGAAAGAACTGATCGCACTATACTTCTCTTTGAGCCTAAATACCCTTTCCAGGATGTATTCATACTTTCTTTTACCCCTGCCGGAAGCTAAGGTAGCGCTGATTTTATCAAGGTTTGTTTCATAGCGTGTGCAGAATTTATCCATCATGGCGCTTTCCTTTAGCCCCATCTTCTCACTAACGCAATACAGTAAACACTCATTTTCTTTCCTGAATAACTGAGTGTGAATAACCGAATCATCTTTACTCCTGATTTGCGTTGCCAGTTCATAATCGAACTGATCATGAGTAATTGCCTTGTTGCGAGCTACGCAAATATAATGGTAGCCTTGTTCTCTGAGATACTGAAGATTGGCTTCTGAACTGATACCGGCATCCATAATTACCGTAACTGGCTTGTCGCCATCTGAAGCAGAAAGACAAGCCAACATCTCTTGCAAAGTAGAAGCCTCACTTACAGAACCTTCCATAACCCTGCTTCTTTTGGGAAAGCCCTGATCGTCTATCACTAACCCCAAAGTAAGAAGCCTGCAATCATAACGCTTTTCTTTGGAATATCCAAAACGCGCTTTGGGGTTATCCTTTGCCATGCCTTCTAAGTAGGTGTTGGTCAAATCATACAAAAAGATGCTTTCATCAAGGTTGAAAAGCTCATATTCGACTTGCATTAATTCATGTTCCAGATGCTCTTTGTGCTTGTATATCTGATCCGTTATCCGATACAAAGAGTTGTGAGATAGTCTGCTAAAATCTGCATTCATCAAACTCCCCAGCCCGGTAAGGTTCTTTGCCCACCAGTTGGTCGCCAGCCCACTGGATGGCTCCAAAACACGCCCTAATATCGATAAGGCGGCATCATTCATTTGTTTCTGATTAAAACCAAGCTCACGGAAAATCCTGGGGAATCCCAGCTCTTTATACATGCTATAAGCGATATGCTCAGCTCCAATGCTGCGAAGCTGATGATTCTTGATACTGCTTATACTAATGTTTTCGTAGTCACCTGATGGCTTATCTTTAATCACGATTGGCTCGAGAGACTTCTTTTCTAAATACGCCTGAAACCAACGCTGAGCCTCTGTCTGAATCTGTTTATCTAAAAACAATACCTCTTGCCCTTGTAGCAAAGCTTCAATAGCATCTGCCAAAGCTTTCCATTTATTCTTGCTTACACGAATGTCCTGCATCACCATTACGGTAAGCTGAGACACCTTGTCTCCCATGCGCACGCTTCTTGCCAAGCGGTATTCGTGATACTGCTTGTCCGATCCTTTGTTCTTTTTGGTCAACTTTCTAATAAACATGAAACCAGGATATTTAATGCCGTATTTATGTCAAGAACTATAATTATGTTTATGGTCACTACATTCACGGTTTTGGGGCTTGTGCAGATTTTCGTAACGCACTAATATATATTGTATTATGGAAAATCCGCCTTAGCTAAAAATGCCCCAAATCGCCTTTTTTAGCCCCAAAAAATAGGCAAATGGTAAAGTTCGGTTAGGATACCCGATGTCTATTTATCAATAGGTTACAATTCAAAACCGACTATTTTCAAGAATTTATTGCACAAGATCGGCTACAACAATAGTTGAATAATGAAAAAGAGCCCGAATACAAGTTACGGGCTCTTTTATCACTATGCTTAGTAACTATTTTAGAAGGAGCATTTTATTAGTTAATGACTTTTTCGGCGTGCTTAGCCTGTAGAAATATACACCAGAGGAAACTGATCTTCCCTGTTGATCTTTCCCATCCCAAACCACGCTGTGTTGCCCCCTAGCTTGGATGCTGTTAAACAAAACTTTTACCTTTTGTCCCCTAATGTTGTAAATATCTATACTACACGGGGTATCGCTTTCTAAGATATATCTAATGGTTGTAGAAGGATTGAAAGGATTAGGGAAGTTGTTTTCTAATGTAGTGTGGAGTACTGGAGTTTGTGGACCATCACTAGGAGTAAGAGTGAGTAACTGTCGTATTAACGTTTCTCTAGCGGTGACATAATCCTCAAATCTTTCAAATTTGCATTGAGAGAATCTTCCAACATAATTCCTATATTTGTAGTCTCCCTCCATTAGTATGTATGTATAAGCAATATCAATAAATGCATATATTGAATCTCTTTCACTGGGGGGATTTGCAATAATGTCCTCAAACCAACTAATAGCTGCCGGGTAATTACCCATCTTAATATCGCAGTAGTTTGCAAGATAGTCTGCTAACTGGGAAATCTCATTGTTGTAGTGTAAACTTGGTTCATTGAGGTAATATAGTTGCAAAGCACTGAATGGCTGTTCAACAAGCTCTGCGACAGAAAGCAACATTTCGGCAGCGCATTTTTGGAAAATGGTGTGTTCTTCGTCCATCTCCATCTCAATTACTTGCTTGAATTGGTCATAGGATAGAAGATAATTTCCAATCTCAAGATTATAATTAGCCAACAGAAACAGATCTTCTACAGGATGATAATCCTCTAATTGATCATTGCCTACATTCCAAACGGGTTCAAAATTAAGGTTCTCTACTGGATAAAAAGCTGTATGGGGATCAAGCGGTTCACCCCAGCAGTTATTTTGAATATCAAACACTTTATCGCCACAATGCACTACCTTGAATAGATAATTATTCCCATATAGTTGATCGAACACTAAATTATACTTAAACATGGATGGAACGCTGTCTTCAGCAAAAACGAGTTCGGCATCTATGTTGTTGTGAATAGACTGATATGGATAAGAGTCATTACCTTGGATCATTATATTAGAATTTCTGATTCCCGCAATACCAATAAAATTGTTGCGGATAGTGTTGGATTTGTCGATGTTAGCGTTTGAATGATAGATTTCAATCCCATATCCGTATTGATTGTATTCGATAGCATTATTAAATATCTGGTGCAGTGCACCGTGTCCTGACTCATTAAGAAGTAGTGATGTTTGATAATTAGCCATATAGTTGTCAGAGATATCATATTGATCGATGGAGTTGAGGGAAATTAGAAAACTATAGGGACTATAACGAAAGTGGTTGTTTGTGATATACGCATAACATGATCTACTAAAAGCTTTAGCAGAGATGTTTATATAGCTATAGTAAAAGTCGGAATTGTGCACTTGTATATTCCGGTTGGTTTGAGAAATATAGGTTGAATCAATTTTTGAGAATCTAATCATTAACGGAGTGTTATCTGAGATGATCCTGCAGTTGCTCATTTTTATATTGTCAAATGCAGTTTCATCTGAAGATACAAGATATATGCCAGCTTGATCAAATTGAGGGGATGCTCTGAAACTAACCGAATCGGCAACAGTTAGAGCCCCATAATATATAGAAAGCTTACGGTCTTTAGCAAAGATAACTTTTGTATTTGCAGCAATACTTAGGGTGGCACCCTCATTCACTTGAATGTTAGTATTAACATAGACTATATCATTATTCCAAACCGTATCTTGCTCAATAAACTGAGTATCATCGAAACCCTTTGCAGTTATGTATCTGTAGGCTGGATCAGGGTAAAATGAATTGTAAACAGCCACATTGCCATCACAATCCAGTTCGTTTTGGGGTTGAAAAACTATCGATATCAGTGCGTTAGATAGGGGGTTTATAACAAGAGGGAAACTAATACTTTTCGCGGGGATAACAGAATCCAAGTTTGATCCTTTATCTCTTCTCGCACGATTAATATCCTTTGAGGTTCGAGTTGATTTTTCGAATGTGGGTAATTGTCGTTCAGGAGAAACAACATAATTGCCACCGTAGACTACATGCATATTCTTTGAAACATCAAAATAAAATCCCGGCGGAAGCATTATCTCACTTATTTGAAGGGGTTGTGTAGCACAGTGGTTCTTTATCTCCAGAGTTAGACTAACTACATCCCCTATCGCTATATCTCCATAGTTAAGGACATCTGGAGATATTTCAATAAGTTGAGGATCAGTATATTCCCTACTGCCAATATCATAATTATCTCCACACATTGTTCTATTGATGTCCTCAGCTTGGAGCCAACGTCCGAAGCTATCAAGATAATAGGGTATGGGAGCTCCTCCGTCAATGCAAGAGGAATAGTATGATAACCCAAATCCCCCATTTTCAGGATCTATGAATTGCGGATCAATGTCCGAAACGCTGTTTGCAATTGTATATTTGCAGTTGGAAAAATCGCCAATTCTACAATGCACATATTGTCGGGAACTTCCCACTCCTGGATTTAAACCAAAGATGTCATTTGTGGAGTCTGCATCACACGTATTTCTCACGATAATGGAATTCATCACGAAGGTTCTTTCGATGTTTGGTGAGTCATTATCAAAATACAATCCCCCACCCAATCTTTGAGCATGATTCTGCGTTACCAAGTTATTTAGGAAAAGCAGTCCTATTCCGTTTGTAAACACTCCACCACCATTCAGAGTGGCTTCATTCCCTGTAATCTCACAGTTTCTAATAGTTGTGCTATCCTGTATAGCAATGGCACCACCCTGCCCAGATGAATTTTTATATATTTGAGAAACTTCTATGAGTGCTGTTTTGCTTAAGCCAACATAGACCGCACCGCCTTTACCTGCCTCGTTATTGTATAGTATTGAGTTTCCAACATATAGACGGGCATTTGTATTGTTTCCTGTGCCTTCTATGCACACAGCACCTCCTGAGCCCGATAAAGCAGTATTGTTGTGCATAACACATCTTTCTATGTGGATGTCAGCATTTTCAACACCCTTGATTGCACCCTGAGTATCATTGATTACATTGCTTACATTACAGTTTGTTAAGCGTAAAATGCCATTATTAGAAACAGTAATTCCCTTCCAGCTGGTCGTTCCCGAAGTAGAAGATATTGTCATATTAACTAATTGAGAGCCTTTCACGGCTAGTGATCCTAATACTTGAATCCAATAGTCACCTGCAACTTCTATGACGGTTGTTGTAGAGTCGATGATAACTGATACGCTATCGCAAATTGTTAGGTTTCCCACAATTCGAATAACGTTAGCCAAGATGAAGGAATCGCTATCAATATTACCACTAAGCTCAACCAATGGCACTATTCCAAGCTCTTTTGCACCAATATCATATGCTTCTCCAATGGGATTATAGCCAAGATACTCAGCATTAACCTGATTATAATCGAATGAATATCCTTCGTAACACCCGCTGTCAAGACATGGCGACATATATGTAAGAGAATAATCCTCTGATAATCTTGGAGGGCTGTCGATGTTATTGAAATCGTCAACAGTGTTCGATTTAGCCATAACACGTTTCTTGGGATCTCTCTCTCTTTCAACGATAGGGATTTGTCTTGTTCCAGGATTGCGACTTGAGTTGCTATCTGCATAGGCGAACCCAAGAATCCCTCCTTCTATATCACAATATTGGAATTCTACGTTTCCCCATTCTTCTGGGAATTCAGGTGTAAAACTGAGATTTTCGGTGTTGATAAACGCTTGGCTTCCCTCAACCGCGGAATTGTCGTACAGGATAGTATTTAGGGCGCGAAAATCAGAGCCCTCACAAATGTAAATCCCCCCTCCCTGGTTTGCGAAATTGTTAACAATCGTATTATTAACCAGACAGAATAAAGACGCATCTGCATAGATTGCTCCACCATCAGAAGCCACATTAAAGTCAAAAATGCTATTCTGAATGTTAACATATGAGTCCTTAGCAAACAAAGCCCCTCCCTTGTTCGCTTCGCTCTGCGTGAACAAACTATATTTGAGGATTATATGGGAAGTCTCTGCCCCAATTCCTCCCCCTTGAGATCCTCCCGTGTTCATGAAGGTGCAGTCATTAACACTTACCGATGATTGTTGGATACTCAATGCACCTCCTGAAGCACCTCCGCGTGTTCCGGAAAACTGACAGTTGCTAAAAGACACATCATCCACTCCATTAATCTGGACTTGAATTCCAAGTAATGAATCAGACGATATTGCAATGGGGTTTTCAATAAAATCCGAATACAGAAAAATACTCCTCATGCTATACTTATGATCATTACCTGCAATTATGTTAGGAGAGAAAGTACTTGATGCTTGAGAGCGTAATAACTGATGCTTAGAAGAGTCACTCGCATTATAACCGTATAGCGATATTCTTGCGAATCCAGGGATAGAATCCGGTCCTGTAAAAACGACATGATTGGTCTCTGTCCCCAGCGACTTAATGATCCCACGCACATTCAGATCAACTCCATTATCCAAAATCACTTTTGTTCCGGGGTTAATGATCAGAGTCACCGAGTCCTGCACTGTGATACTGTTAGCAACATGGATTATCTCAGAACTCCAAATAGTATTCGTCGTAACATCTTGGTTCCATGTAGCAATACTTGCGCTGGCGGGAAGCTCATATGCTCCTATATCTATAAGATTAGAACCAAGATCAATCCTGGGATTTCCATCTATATCACTCACGGGTAAAAGTCCTAAACCTATAATGCTTGTGATGCCAACGTTAACACATGGCGACAGAGGGTCAAACAAATACGCGAATTCGGGATCTTCCACCGAGCCTGGTGGTGAAGAGATATTACCCGAATATGTCCCCTGATAACTATTCCCATGAATTGAAGCCAATCCGTCCTCTATATTACAATTGTAAAAAGAAGGATTGGATCCGTTTTGAAGAGAAATTTGATAATTACTTAATGAATCCTTGTTGTCCCACAAAATTGAGTTTACAACCCGCGCGTTGGAATAGTTAAAGGCAAGCGTGTTGCCCCCTTCACTTGGTGTATTGCCCAACATGCTACAATTAATTATGTTAGCGTTGCTGTTAATTACCGAGATAGCGCTACCGTTATCGGCATGGTTGCCGTTAAAATAGCTGCCAACGATATTTGTCATAACAGAATCCACGCAAACAGCCCCACCTTCAACTGCGGTATTATTAAAGAATTTACTGTTGATTACGTTAACGCTATCGCAGGCAACATATATTGCTCCACCCAAGTTTGATCTGCAATTGCTAAACTCAGAATCCTGTATGTTAACGTGCTCTGTGGCACCAATATGTATTGCTCCTCCTTTACTTGCAAAGGCTTCATCATAGTTTTCGGCATTTTTCATAATCACATGCTTCAAGTCTATTCTGGTGCTATCGCCCACACTCCTGATTCCTCCCCAGTATAATGTGTCATTTTCAGTATGAAAGGTAATCAAACTATCCCTTGTCCCTTCTGCCTGCAATGAGCCATTTTCCAGATAGACCTTACAACCTGGTGCAAATAGCAGATCGGTTCCAGGAGCTAATGTAAATTGTGCACCATTCGTGATGTGCACATTTTCTTCAATATACAGATCGTTCTGCCAGGTTTTGTCAGAGTATATATGATAATTATCTGGGGTGGGACGGCATCCTACAATATTCACTAACATGGAACTCTGCCCATAAGGAGCATTTGAGATGTAGTTTCCTCTTATGTCATATGCTTTTACGGTTACTCTATATATCCCGTCTCTTGTAAAAGTTGACGAATTCCAATAAGCCGTCCTATTTTTCTCGTTAGTTAGGATATACTCAAGATTAGAACTATTAGCCCTACTTGAATAGACATAATTGAAATTGTCATCATCAAGTCCTTTGTCAAATATAATTGCCTTGCTCGCTCTGGGAACACTTGTCCAAGCGTATGGAGGATTTGATGAATCCGATACGTCAAGTTCTAATAGTATCTTAAAGGGGGATGAAGTATTTCCCGGACTCACATTATCGGTTACTTGAGACAATACTCTTAACTGAGGAAAATGTCCAAGATTTATGGTCGATACTACTCCACTTATACTGGAAGCCAACTCGATAAAGCTATTGGGAGGGGATATCTTGATAGTGTTTATGACAGGGTGTTGTACATCATTATTAAGAGTGCTGACATCGTTCTGCTTTCCCAGCATTCCCTTCCGAATAGGGTTGACTGTACCTTCACTGGTAACAACTTCAAAGTGAAGATGCCCGTTAACATCACTTCTATTAAAAGCCCATTGAGTGATTCCTAAAGGCACTCCAGAATTACGGTGAGTTTCTTTCATGATACTATGAATGTAAGAAGTATATTTCACTGCCTGCTCTTCCAGGTTGCTCCCCAGAAAGTGACTCCACCAATCACCCCACTGAACATGTATGTATTTCTTGTAGGATGACCTAGAATCTCTAACAGCTACATAACTGTTAATTGGGTAGGGTTGACCGTTACTGTTTCCACGGATGTACTGAAATGTAACAAGCCCACGAGATACATTAAACACAATTTTATGTCGTGGGCTTAAGCTTGATGGTGCAGGGATATCGATACCTTTGTGAAATCTGTTACTTCGACATGCACCGTAACTGCTACTTATTTTGTTGTCTCTATCTGCTCCAATGTCTCCATAGAAAGACTCAGAGGGAAACTGTAACCCTGAAAAGTTCCCACTTTGGCCATAAAATATACTATGCCTGTTAACTGGATAGCCATAATTGCTATCTTTCACATCTTCTAAAAAAATGACCTTAAATGGATCAATGATAACCGGTTTCGTAATAAAAGTTCCATCTGAATTATATGATTTGTAGTTAATGATTGGCTCAATCAGCCATTCACTTCGGTCTGAGTCCCATTTACGTTTGTAGTCCATTTCATTAAGCACATCTCTGAAATGGCTCACAGACAAGCTAATAGCGCGAGTTTCACCTGCGGGAATATCTCCTAAAAGAACACTCTGATTATTAGCGGGATTGCTGTAACATCGATCTGTTGTTTCCCATTCTACAAATTCTATAATAATACCTTCACTATCTATAATTCGGGGGTCGAGATTACGTTTCTTAATTAAAAATTTGTAAGTTACATCATTAGCTGGCAGAAGGCTCTGGTTGCGGAGTTCAAACTCGATTTGGGTATATTCATTGGCTGGGAGATACATATAACTACCACCAGTCACATTTAAAAGACCATTCATTGAGTTTGAACAAGACTGTGATCCGTTCATTACCAGATTGGCTTCTTTTAAATCAGGTAAATATTCGTGCTCGCTCCATGTTTTAGTTAGGGTTGTTGTGTTTCCAATGGGATTTTCACCGTAATAATTGAATGGGGTAGTTACGTGGCAGGCATCGCCAGGATTTATCCATTCAGGAATTACTGTTATAGTAAAAATGCCTGATTGATCATGTCCCAATGAAAACGCAGAGGGTGGAACAGTAAAAGACCCCAGACCTGTGGAGAAATCAGCGTTTACACTATCTCTATAGGCGGAGATAACATGATCATCTCCAGTTGTACCATTATGATGATAACCTACTTCTACCTTCACTCTCTGAACAAGCCTTGTCCCGAAGTATTCAATCTGCTGAAGGCAAGCCTCTGCTGTGCTGCTTATGACGCTATCTGATAAAGTATACCAGAATAGGTCCGGTCCAAATGCGGTGTTTCCTACTCTTAAATCGCACACTTCGGTGCTAGCGATATAAGTGAAAGTAGGTTTTAGCAAGCCCAGCCCAGCAAGGCTGCTAACAACCTCAGTAATTACTCCCTCAGAATTCTTTGTGTACCTAACCACATATACGAATCCTCTCTTCCAATGGTTGCTTAACTTACTAATTAGTATATCCTCTGCATCATTAGGTTGGTTTACTGGGGATTCTCAGATCCCGGACAGATGATAAGGATCCTCAAACGAACCGAAACAGATTTGATAAAAAGAATTGGGATGGTTTGTTACTGGGTGCGGGAGGCAATCATCATAGAAACTGAGTTGCCAGCATCAGAAAAAAAAGGGGACTGGTTAAAATCAATATTATCCTTAAAATAGTAACTTGCCGGATTATCAAATACTTCTCCAGGCAACACAAGCCACTCTACCCAGTGCGATCCATTACTTGTGGGGTAATCTTGATTGTTAGTGAGACCAGACACCGCTGCAAGGGATAAGCTAAAAAGAAGAAATGACAATACAAAAAACAAACGTTTCATAGCATTTACCTCTTTAGTCCTCAAGACGATAGTGTTTTATACTTGTTGATTTGTCAGGGTACTTTTCCTCAAACCAAATATCTTTGCCGTTAGGAGAAATTCGAACAATCGTTATCTCGTAACTCCTATTATAGTCGGAGAAATCTTGTAACAATTTTCCGGTTAACACATCGATTAATGAAATCGCTGGATTTCTATTAACCAAAGCGATCAGAGTACTATCAACCTGGCACAGATCGATCTTTCTTCCTGCAATTTCAGCAACGATTTCACCATTTCTAAGATTAATAATATGAGGTCTATATGTGCTCTCTCTTGTAATAGTATAATCTGGAGCTTGGGGATCAAATCTTATCACGTTGCCAGGATCGTAGTTCGGATAGTGTTTTATTAAGGTTCCGTCTGTTGAAAGGATCATGAGACCTGGATTTCCTTGTGGCTCTTTCATGTCTTTATACTCAAACAGCATTCGTGAGTAGTTCAGATCAAAATAGAATTGATCTATCTCCCGAATCTGTATATCGGTCTCCAGATGATTTTCCACAACACCATCAAAATTCATGACTGTCAGTGCAAATCTGGCATCGGGCTGGTCTTCCATCCAGTGCTTCACCCACAGTATCTTCTTTACAGGGCTTTCAGGATAATCGTAAAAGAGATAATCATATTGATAATAGTCATTCAAATACTTAGGTAAATCTATTTCTCTGCCATCGTATTTCTTAAGCACGCGACAGTTCTTTTTACTATTGAAGAATAATATGCCCTCACGGCTTTGCAGGAAAGGGTATGAAAAGCTGTATTCATTGTTAGCATTCGGACCTTGTTCAGAATCGTTATCAAAATCTACATCAAAATCAGATGTTTTCCACAGCGTCTTTCCCTTCTCATCTGTAAGCCTCCAGTAGGGAGGGTTGAAACAAGCATATAATTCATAAAGGGGTTCTAATGGAGGTTCAACTCTTTTGGGAGTAATTCTATAATCTTCCTCACTTACCGTCCCTTGATAGATATATTTCTTGGTTAGCGTTTTGGTATAGCTTTTATCAAGCCCTTTGAAGTTCCCGCCTATTTCATAAATGGGATATGCCCATGCCAATGATAGTAAGGCAATCTGCATTCCAACCAGCAGTAATGCAACTTTCTTCATGATTACTCCATGGGGTGTTTTATCGAATTGCACCCTTTATATATGCATAATCTAGTTGAGTCCCAAAGGTTGGTGTAAATTCCAACTCATTGTTTCTCAGGTTAGTTGAGGACATTCTTATTATCCTCGTTTATACACACTGTATATGATCAGATGACCAACAACACTGTTTTTCATCTTCGTTTTGTTGTCAAGAACATTTTTCAAACAGGCATTCCAAGATTTTTTTCAGAACCTGATTTTCATTTGGTGTCTGTCGATGCGTTCCGCTTTGCTACACTGCTTGTGCCAAATCAGAGTTTTGCACCCCAGGTGACGATAAACTCGCTTTTTGCCAAACAAACAAAAAGTGGTTGACCGAATATCCGCTTTATTTGATCTTGACCTAATAGAAATTATACAATGCTTGGGGTTAAGAGATGCTGAAAGATATTCTGACCACATACCTAAAGGAACTACAGAAGAACATCAACCGGGGTGATGCTCAGGAAGAGTCCTTCTATCACTGTTTGAAAGACATGATCGAGGCTTTTGCCAAGCTGAATAAGATACCCGCTTGCGAAGTAACTATTCTGCCCAAACGCACCGAAGCCGGAAACCCGGATTTTCGTATATGGGATGGCAAAGCCCATATTACTGGCTATATCGAAGCCAAAAAACCAGAGACCTACAGCCTCGACCCCATCATAGTGAGCGAACAGCTAAAGCGCTATTTGGCTACTTTCCCCAATCTGATCCTCA
>JAQVIX010000073.1 GCA_028695495.1 Candidatus Cloacimonadota bacterium
GAAATACAAATATGTATGACAACTGTGAAAGCTTGCGATGAACTTTGTCGGAAAGCCGTGTGCGGGAAAACCGCATGCACGGTTTGAAGAGGGGGGCAGGATTAAACCCCTGCCTCTACTCTACTGTTAATCTGTGGACAAAAAAAAACTGTGCGCACTCCAGTTCGAGTAGTCTGGGAAAGCCCTTTGAACTTCTGCTCGCTTGTGCAAATAAGCTAAGCAGCTACATTCAGGCTTCGCCTTCTTTTAAGCTGCTTCGTAAACGAGGACGTTTACGATCCACCACACCCTGCGTTAGCATCCGATCAAACCTGCGTTTGCGCAGCCGCCATCATTCATCATTCATCATTCATTATTCATTGGCGTAGCGAAGCGCAGCCACATTTCTGCTTGACTGTAAAGCTGAGGTGGAATAATGGGTTTTACTTGATAAATAGTATTGATTTCACCGATAAGGTGTAAAGGATAAAGGAGCTTTTCAGATGAAACGAGTTTTTCTGATTCTCAGCGTAATGCTTTGCGCGGGAATATTAAGCGCCCAAGCTGCTTTGGTTTCGGGCGGCACAAATAGCATTGAAGTATTGTATAGCAATGCAGAAGAAACGGTATTGCAATACAAAATTGGCGATTTTGAGCGCCGGGCTATCGAGATAGAGGGCAAAAGCTGGTATCATATCGCTTTGCCGAAAGAGGGGCATAGTCAGGAGCGCGGGATGCCGGAATTGCCGGTACTAAACCGCAGCATTATCATAGATAATAATGCCCATATACGCTTGGAAGTATATGATATAGAATATACGGATCTGCGGCTGCCGGTGGCGCCCTCCAAAGGGATAATCTACCGCGATACAAATCCGGATACGGTGCCTTATACCTTTGATGCCATATATCAGGAAAGCAGCTTTTATCCCAGTGAAATCGCCACTTTGAGCGAGCCTTATATCCTGCGCGATTTCCGCGGCATTACCATCAAAACAAATCCTTTTGCCTATCGCGGGGATACCCAGAGCTTACGCGTATATAGCGCATATAAGATAAGGGTATTTAATAGCGGAACGGATACTATCAACATCCTGCCGGCAAGGCGCAGCGAAATCTCCCGCGCTTTTAGCCCTTTGTATGAAAATCACTTTTTGAACTGGCAAAGCCAACGCTATACATCTGTAAACGATAGCTTTGGTAAGCTTTTGGTGGTGTGCCACAGCAGTTTTATGACGGCAATAGAGCCTTGGGTAAATTGGAAAAGGCAGAAGGGAATCGAAACGGAAGTGGTAAATTGGAGCACGATAGGCAGTACCGCAAATCAGCTAAAGACTTATATCCAAAATAAATACAATGCGGATAGCAACCTTGCTTTTGTGCAAATAGTGGGCGATGCGCCGCAGATACCCAGCCTTAGCTCCGGCGGCGGGGGCAGCGACCCCAGTTTTGCGCTGGTGGCGGGAAACGATAACTATCCGGATATCTTTATTGGCAGATTTTCGGCGCAAACAGTAAGCGAACTAAACGTGCAACTGAACCGTAGCATTGCCTATGAGCGAGATTTGAATACCAGCGACAGCTGGCTGAGCCGGGGCATGGGCATCGCTTCCAACGAAGGCGGCAGCGGCGGCGATAATGGCGAAACGGATATTCAGCACATGAATATCATCCGCAATAAACTCTTGAACTTTGGTTATACCACGGTGGATCAATTGCACCAGCCCAATGCCACGGCGGCGATGGTAACGACAAATATCAATGCTGGACGCGGGATAGTAAACTATGTGGGGCACGGTGCGGATAGCTATTGGGTAACCACCGGATTTAGCAATAGCAATGCCACGGCGCTTACGAATGGCAATAAGGCGCCCTTTATCGTAAGCGTGGCATGCGTAAATGGCAATTTTGTAAGCCAAACCTGCTTTGCCGAGGCGTGGCTACGCGCGCCGAATGGCGGGGCTATAACCATGTATGCCAGCAGTATAAATCAAAGCTGGGCATCTCCCATGCGGGCGCAAGATGAGATTTGCGATCTCTGGGTGGCAAACGCCAAAAGCACCGCCGGCGGCTACTATTTCAATGGTTCTTGCAAGATGATAGATGTATATGGAACCGATGGCGTAAATATGTTTAAAACCTGGAATATCTTTGGCGATGCCTCGCTAATGGTGCGTAGCAAAACGCCGCAGGCAATGACGGTATCGCATCCGGCGCAAATGAATACCGGCGCTTCCACCTTGAGCGTATCCACGGGAGTGGCAAATGCCTTGGTGGCGCTAAGCTATAATAACCAAATCTATGCCCGCGGCTATACAAATAGTAGCGGTCTCTTAAGCCTGCCATTGGCAAATCTGCCCACGGGGAATATTACTTATACCCTTACGGTAACGGCATATAATCGCGTGAGCTACATTGGGCAGCTGCAGCAAAGCCTGAACAACCAGCCTTATCTGATCGCCACGCTGGAATATGAGGATAATAATAACAATCTGCCAGAATATGGCGAAAGCGGCAGATTCAAGCTGAGTGTGCAAAATGTGGGAACGCTGGCGGCAGGCGGGGTAACGGCTACTTTGAGCAGCCAAAGCACTTATATCACATTCACGGATGCTACAGAAAATGTGGGACTCATTCAAGCTGGAGCCACAGTAGTAAGAAACAACGCCTTTAGCTTTGAGATTGCCAATAATACGCCTTTTGGCAGCGAAGCGCTCTTTGATATTACACTTAGTAGCGGAACTAATAGCTGGGAAGATACTTACGCTTTGATAATCAATAGCCCGCGCCTGGAATATGGCGCTTTGCAGATAATAGATAATGCGGGCAATAATAACGGCACATTAGACCCCGGCGAAACCGCTACCCTGCGCATCCCCCTTAGCAATACAGGCGCTGCGGCAAGCCCGGCGGGCACTGCCACTTTGAGCTGCATGCAAACGGGAATAAGCATTGCAGCACCCAGCATAAGCGTAAATGCTCTGGGGATAAATGGCAGCCAATACTTACAATGGGAGCTACAGGTGGCGGAAAGTATTGCGCAAGGAACGCTGGCTGAATTTCTCTTTAACGTAAATGCCGGTGCCTATACCGTAAGCCATAGTGCGGAAGAGGAGATAGGTGCGCCCGATATTATCAGCATTGGCAATGGTACCAGCACCCAAATCTATCCTCTTAATAGATATTACAATTATAGCGCCCACGAAGCCATCTACCTGGCAAGCGAAATGCAAGGTGCGGGCAGCATCAAAGCCCTGGCTTATTACAAAGGCAGCGGGGCAAATACCGAGCCCATCGAGCAGGTTTCCATCTATCTGAAACATACTGCTGCCAATAGCTTAAGCTCTGGTACTTATAGCACTACCGGCTACAGCCTGGTATATAGCGGAAGCTTTAGCAATGATGCCACGAGCGGCTGGATGGAGATCGAGCTGGATAGTCGCTTTGCTTTTAATGGCACAGAAAACCTCAGTATCCTGGTGCTAAAAGGCAGTCAGGCATGGGTTTCAAATTATCCTGTATGGCGCTATAGCAGCACGGGAAGTACATACCGGGCACGGCAGGCTCAAAGCGATAGCGGCGTGCCCAGCTCGCTTTCTGCCTCTCAAAATCTGCCCAATATACGTTTTAAGGTTTATTCCACGCCGGTAAATGCAGCGTTGATCTCCATAAACCCGCAACAGATAGATGAAAGCCTGAATAGCAATAGCAGTTTGCAAAAATCGCTTACGCTGAGTAATAGCGGTAATATGCCTTTGAGCTGGACGGCGGCGGTGAATAATGCCTGGCTTGATTTAAGCCCCGCCAGCGGCACCCTGGGGGCGGGACACAGCCAAACCCTGAGCCTTAACATCGATAGTGGCGGGCTAAATGCCGGAACGCATAGCGGCAGCATTAGCTTTAGTTCCAATGCGGTAAATAATCCGAATCTGAATCTACCGGTAAATATAAACGTAATCGCCGTGCCCGCTTCCCCACGCTTTGTGGCGGAATGGGAGCCGGCGCAGGCGGCTGTGGTGCGCTATCCCTTTGGGCAGCCTGCCACGCTGCTCAAAAATCTTTCTGAAGATGCGCTGCTATATGTAATTACCACAGCGGGTAGCCAGAGCGCGGCGCATAATACGCTAAATAGTGCCGGTGCAAATATGGCGAATGTGCATTATATAAATGCTAATACGGATAGCTATTGGACGCGGGATTATGCACCCTGGACTATCTTTGAATCCGGAAATCAGATGAAGCTGATCGATTTTACCTACAACCGTCCGCGTCCAAATGATAACCTCATCCCCGGAGTAATTGCAAATCAATATAACTGTGGCATTTACCATATTGGCTTGAACCATACCGGCGGAAATATCATGACGGATGGAATGGGTAAGGCGATGAGTACGGATTTGGTACTGCGTGAGAATAGTTCGCTAAGCTCTTCGCAAATAAATCAGCGTTTTTGGGACTTTTTGGGAGTAAGCGAGTATCAAATCTATAGCGATCCGCTCACCACGGGCACTATAGACCATATAGATTGCTGGGCAAAGCTTTTGGATGTGGATAAGGTGATGATAATCCGCGTGCCTCCCGGACACGTAAATTATACGGCGATTGAAAGCTCTGTAGCGGAATGGCAGGCGGCTATCAGCTCCTACGGCACGCCATACCGCATCTATCGCGTGGATGCACCTTCCAATGAACCTTATGCCAATACCTTTATGATGAATAATAATATCTATGTGCCCATCATGGGAACGGCAAATGACGCCGCAGCTTTGCAGGCATATCAAAGCGCCATGCCCGGCTATAATGTGCGCGGCTATAGCCATGGTAATTATATATCCGATGATGCGCTGCACTGCCGCGTAAATACCATCTTCGATAGCCAGATGATCGCCATCCGGCATCTGCCCTCAAACGAGCTTAGCTCCTTTACAGAATATGAGCTTAGTATTCAGATAGACCATACAAATGCTTTGGACGCTTTGCATAGCTTTGTGGCATATAGCTATAGTGCGGAGGGTCCCTGGCAGCAGGCGGCTCTTATACCCGTGGCGGGAAATCAGTACCGCGCGCTATTGAGTACCGCACATCTGGGCAGCGAACTATACTATTACATTCAGGCGCAAGATATTACGGGAAGACTTACCAAGCTGCCGCTCTGTGGTGCTTTAGACCCCTTTGCCGCTGAGGTAAATAGCCTCAATCCGGCATATCCCGCTTGGACTTTGGTGGCGTATCCGAATGCGCCGGCAAAGCTGTATCTGGAAGTGGATTTCTTTGGGGAAGCGCCGGCTGCGGGAGATTTGGTAGCAGCTTTTGTAAATAGTGAATGCCGGGGAATAAGCCGTTATAGCTCCGAAGCAGGTGGGCTAATAGCGCTTACAGTGCAGCTTGCCGCCGCAAATGAGAGCGTATCCTTTGTCTTCTACAGGCTGGCAGAAGCGGAAAGCTATGTGGCTACTGAGAGTATTACGCTTTCTTTTGGGCAAAATCTACCGCCGGCAAATGCGCAGCTTATCAGCTTCAATCTGGCAGAGCCTCAGCTTTCTTTGAGCTTTTGCCAGGGGAGCCTGCACCTATATTGGGAGCCGGTGCCTTATGCCCAAAGCTACAATATATATCGTGCACTGAGTCCGGAAGGGGAATATAGCCTCTGGCAAAATGTAAGTGGCAATAGCCTGAGCTTTAGCCCGCTGGAGGATAGGCGCTTTTATCGGATAAGAGCGGTGAAATAAGGAGATACAGATGAGACCAGATAAAAAAGAACTGCTCCAAATGCTGAGCCTTGAGGGCGAAAAAGAGCTACAGGAATTGTATCGCCGCGCTTATGCGGTAAAGAAAGAATATGTAGGCACCACGGTATATTTCCGCGGGATTATAGAGCTAAGTAATATCTGTACAAAGAATTGCTACTATTGCGGTATCCGCAGCGGCAATCCGGACTTTCCGCGCTATACGATAAGCTTGGAAGATGCTTTGGCACAGGCAGAATGGTGTTATCAAAAGCGCTATGGCAGCCTGGTAATTCAGGCGGGAGAGCGCGCGGATAAGGCTTGGATAGATTTGGTAAGCGAGCTGCTACGCGGCATCAAACAGCTCTCTAATGGGGAATTGGGCATTACCCTCTCCTTGGGAGAGCAAAGCCTGGAAACCTATCAGAGATGGTTCGAGGCTGGGGCACACCGCTATTTACTGCGGGTGGAAACCACGAATAGGACGCTTTATAGGGAGCTGCATCCGGCGGATCACGATTTTGAGAAACGCCGGAACTGCCTGGCGCTGCTGCGAAAAGCGGGCTATCAGGTGGGCACCGGCGTAATGGTGGGCTTGCCGGGGCAAACATACGAGGATATCGCCGAGGATATTCTCTTCTTTTACGATGAGGATGTGGATATGCTGGGCATGGGTCCCTATATTCCGCACCACAGCACGCCTTTGGCGCATTTGGTGGAGGGTTTTGATAAGATGCAGGCGCTAACGCAGGGGCTAAAGCTGATTGCCGCCTGCCGCATAGCGCTAAAGGATGTAAATATCGCCACCACCACGGCGTTGCAGGCGCTACACCCGCAGGGACGGGAAATGGGGCTTTTGGCGGGGGCAAACGTGCTGATGCCAAATATAACGGATACCAAATACCGCGAGGGATACCAGCTTTATGAGGGTAAACCCAATCTGGATGAAAATGCCGATGAATCCCTGGAAAGCCTGGCAGCCAGCATCGAGCGGGTGGGCGAAAGCATCGGTTATGGAGAATGGGGCGATCCGAAACACTTCTTCCGCAGGCAGAAAAGCGTGGCGGAATGTAGAATGAATGATGAATGATGAATGATGGCGGCTGCGCAAGCGCAGGTTAATAGTAGCTTACGCGCGTAGATAATTTACTTTGTTGATTTTTGCTTAGTTCTAAATGCGAGCGCAGCGACCAGCCTCTTGGACTTCTGCCGCTTATCCGCCTTCTATCGCCGCCAACGCCCTATACAAGCGAGCAGGAGCTCAAGCGGCTTTCCCAAAGATAGTAGATGTTGCATCTTGCCGCATGTTTTTTATACTTTCTGCCAAATCGGAGTTTGGCAGCCCGGTGCCAGCACATGCCTTACCAGCTTGAGGCTGTCCAGTAATACGAAAAACAATATAACAACAAGAAATGTACACACCTGAAACATAGGGGTTCAAGGCACCCAAACCCGCCCAAATTTACACGCAACAGGTAATCATTACGGACTCAGTATCAATTTATTACGGTGTGTGCTGCGCACACGCCTTATTAGAAGCGGGCGCAAAACCTTGCGCCCCTACATTCCCAGTGATACAGATATCGTGCTTGCTTTTGGCATTTCGGGACAGCCTCAAGACCTTTTCACAGCTTGAATATGAAGCCATCTTAGACTTCATTTTCTCCGTATTAGCTCATTGTTTTTTTCTTTACCCACTATGTTTGAAAGTGAGCCTATTTTTTCTTAGCCGCTATCTTTGAACAAGCATTTTTTGGTTCATGCTGGTAACTCCTTATTCTCCCGTCCCTTACCCGTTCGCTTAACGGGGAAGGGACGGGAGAGAGTAGAATGAATAATGGCGGTAGGGCAACGCGTTGCGTTGCAATGAATAATGAATAATGAAGGTATTGCTCGCGAGCTTCGCAATGGTTTATTATAGCTGGCGCATTGTCGTGATATTTGGAAAGCCTTTTGAACTCCTACCCGCTTGCATAAGGCGGTGACGGCAATGAAAGGCGGATAAGCGGGATGAAGTCCAAAAGGCTGGTCGCTGCGCTCGCAATTAGAACAAAGCAAAAATCAACAAAGTAAATTATCTACGAGCGTAAGCTACGATTAACCTGCGCTTGCGCAGCCGCCATCATTCATCATTCATCATTCATTTGCGTAGCGAAGCGAAGCGAAGCTCAGCCGCCATCATTCATCATTCATCATTCATCATTCATTTGCGTAGCGAAGCGAAGCGAAGCTCAGCCGCCATCATTCATTATTCATCATTCATCATTCATTTGCGTAGCGAAGCGAAGCGAAGCTCAGCCTTCATCATTCATCATTCATCATTCATCATTCATTTTCCCCAAAGACTTCCGCGGAAAAGCGGTAAAGCTTGGCGCCAGCATCCCGGTAGGCGCTGGAGTGCAGCCCCGCTTTGCGCGAAACTTCTTTGAGAAATGTATCCCGATCCCAGCCCCACTGTGTGGCTACCTGCGGCAAGAGCAAACCGGAAGAATAAGGGTGTTTTAGCAGTAAACCATCTCTGCCGATGGTGATTTCATTTAGGTCTTGAACGAGGATAAGCGGGCTAAGCAGCGAAATCTCAATGCGGATATGGGGGAGTTCCTGCCTTTGCAATGGCGGGAAACGGGGGTCTTCAAAGGCGGCGGCAAGCGCCATCTGCCGGATGGTATCCCTGATGCTTTTGAAGGCTTGAACATAGCCAATGCAGCCGCGCAATCTGCCATCCAAATGCAGGGTAACGAAAGCGCCACATTCTGCGTCAAAGGCAGGGTCTTCCGGCGTTTGATAAGCTTCGTTCAGTAGCCGTTTTTTTATGCTATTTCTGGCAAGCTGTAAGAGCTGCTTCTTTTGGTTATCGTTTAGCATATTTGCGGCCTAAACGTAAATCTTGGCGGCGAGATAGCCCACCACCTGGCTATTGTGCCCGGAAATGGTGCCGGAATGGGTATATTCGATAATGCGGCTCTGCACGGAGCTATACTTTTGGCTGTAATAAACCAGGCTGAGGATGGTGCCCAAGCCGCAGGCTTCGAGCTTGCCAAAGCTGGCATCCCGATACAGGGCTTCTGCATCCAGCTTTTGGAAGTGTTCCAATACTTTTTTATCCATCGCTTCCGCTTTGCTGGCGGCGTGGTAATGGGAGAGATCGCTGGATGCCAGTATCAAGATGCGTTTGCTGGATTTATATACCACTTCGTAAAGGGCTTCTGCTATTCTTTCGGAAACTACCGGGTTCTGATTTCCCAGAAGGATGGGGCAAATACGGGCGTGGGGAAAGAAGTGGTACAAAAGGGGAAGCTGAATCTCCAGGGAGTGTTCCAAAGCGTGATAATCCAGGGCGATATCCTGAGAGGCGTGGGGGCTAAAGAGACGGTACAGATCTTCATCCAGCTCCAAATTGCCCAACGGGGTTTCGTATATGCTATAAGGCGAAACGCTGTAGTCAAAATGGATACCCTGATGCGAGGGATGCAAGATAATGATGCTGTCAAAGCTTTCGTAAGCCACAGATGCCATGCCCAAATAGGCTAATCTGCCGCTATATATAAAGCCGGCGTGGGGCACCAAAATCCCAATATTGCGCTCGCTGGGGATAACGGGGAGTACATCTTCCTGCCATTTATCAAACATCGCCAGTAATTGATGAGCAAAGCGGGGGTAGAAGGTGCCGGCATGAACGGTATTGCGAATCATTCGGCTACCTCTTTGGCGCTTTTATTTAGCAACAGGAGGTAGCTGCCTCGATTTCGCAATTCCTTATCTGGCGGCAGGCTCTGCCAGTCTTCGGGAAAAATAGGGCTAATCACGGCAATCTTGAGCTTGGGCAGGGCGCTTTGTAAACGGGAGACCGTGCCCTGGAAGTTATTGGAATGAAAGGCGCCGTTGAAATGGATAAGCCGCGCTTTCTTGTGGTAATCCAACGCGATTACAATACTTTCTGCCATGGTGTCGTCTTTGATGCACTGCGCTTCATAATAGCGCTGCAAGCTTTCGGAATCGAAGAGGTGCCCGCCCATACGCTGCATGGTTCCGTAAAAGGCAATTTTGTAAGCATCATCCGGAGTGTGGATAGTGGAGGCGATAAAGCGCTTTTCTTCGGGCGGCAGTTCATTCAGCGCTGCCAAACCGCCGCGGGACACTCTGCCCGCAAAACTGCGGGGTACATTGGCGGCTATTACCGTCAGCTTGTGCTCTTTGCCATAGAGCAAGAGGGGGCGGTAGCTATCTTGGTAGTTATCCCAGGCACGGCTCTCGGAGATAAAGCTGGATTCATCTATCCTATCCGCCAAAAAGGCATCCACAATCTCTTGGGTATCGCGTTCCCACATCTCAAAGGAGAGAATGAGCTTCTTTTTGGGGTGATAAATGAGGGGCAAAAGCTCTTTTTGAAATGAGTGGATGGTGGCGTTTCCATGCTCTTCGCCTACAAAGATTACGTCATATTTCTTTAGCTCTTTTGCCAAAGTGTGGATACTGATATCTTTGCCGTTTTTGCTTTTTACAATGCGGTATTCGGCGCTTAGCTGGGTATTGAGCAGCAAAAGCAAGATAATTACGATTAGTTTGGACATTATTTTACCTCCTGAAAGTAAGTAAGACGACCTGAGGCTTGCTGGGCATCGAGGTATTCTATGAAGGGCAGATACTGCGCTTCGGGCACCTTGAGGGTGAGCTTAACCTTATCTGTATAAATCACTTCCAGCTCCATAATTTTGTATTCCTGCATCTTGTGACGCAATATATCCAAAAAGAAATAATCCGTCTCTAAGTCAAGCTCAAAATACAGGCTGTACTGGATGAGGCTGGCTTGCTGGATGGCGAGGGTGGTAGTTTCGCCGTAAGCTTCGATCAAGCCTTTTACGCCTAATTTGATACCGCCATAATAGCGGGTAACTATTGCCAATACGCCACTTAAATTGTTTCTTAAGAGTGCATTTAAGATGGGCTTGCCGGCAGTGCCGCTGGGTTCTCCGGCGTCGGAATAGTATTGGGTTTCCTGGGCAAAGCCCAAAAGATAGGCATAGCAATTGTGCGTGGCATTGGCATAGCTAAGCTGATGATTCCTCAGCAGTTCCTGCGCTTCGGAGACATCGGATATAGGATAGAGAAAGGCGATAAACTCGCTGCGCTGGGTCTTAATCCTGGCTTCTGCCGGAGCTTCAATACTATAGATCATGTTTTTACCTTGGGGATTTCCTGCCAGTTTGTGGTGTAGCGGGGGCTTAATTTGCTACGTTTCATCTGCCACTCCTGCTTTACGCCGCTGCTCGCCAAAAAGAGGGTATCTGCACCGTAAGTGCTATTTAGGCTATCCATTGCCTGCATTAGCTTAAAGCGTTTGTCGTCCAGATAGTTTGTATCGATAATGCTGAGCGGAACGTCTGCTTCAAGGACTATCTCGCTTAGCATTACCCCCGCTTTTTTGTATTCAAAGCCGGGTAGATAGAGCTCTTCCAAAAGCGAGAGGGCTTTTTGTACGATTTCGGGAGTGTACGCGCTGGGGGGTTCCAGGCTTATGGAGCGCGAATTGTTGTATTGGGGACCTTCTTTGAAGCGATTGGTAGCCAGAAATACTGTAAGATTGCCGGCTACACAGTGCTGTTCTCTTAGCTTTTCTGCACAGCGGGTGGCATAGCTGGATACCGCTTCTAAGAGATCACTTAGTCCATTCACCATGCGCCCAAAGGAGCGGGAACTTACTATGCTCTTCTTGGCGGCGGGTGCTTCGTCCAGCTCGATGCAGGAATAGCCTTTTAGTTCCAAAAGGGTCTTGTAGCCCATTACCGTCATATAGCGATCGATAAACTTATCCTCGGCATTACGCAAATCCAGGGCGCTCTGAATACCATTTTGCTTTAGAAACTTCTCATATTGCCTGCCCACGCCCCATACTTCGCCCACGTCCAGGCGAGAGAGCGCAGCTTCAATGCGCTTTTCTTCCAAAAGGGCGAGACCGCCTTTGAAGCCAGGTACGCGCTTGGCATGGTGATTGGCAATCTTGGCGAGGGTTTTGCTGCGGGAAATGCCTACGGATACGGGGATGCCCGTCCAACGGTGCACTATGCGTTTGAGATTGCGCCCCCAGGCTTCATAATCCGTAATCACCAGTCCTTCCAGGTTCAGAAATGCTTCATCGATGGAATACTCTTCCAATGCCGGAGTAAAGCGAGAAAGCACTTCCATCACCCGCGTGCTCATATCTCCATACAGCGCATAATTTGAGGAGAGCATTACGCCATTATGCTGTTTGATGAGCGCCGCATATTTGAAGCCGGGGGCACCCATGGGAATCTTGAGCGCCTTTATTTCATTGCTGCGGGAAACAATGCAGCCATCGTTATTGGAAAGCACAGCTACCGGACGCTTCTGCAATTTGGGATTGAATACCCGTTCGCAGGAAACGTAAAAGTTATTGCAATCTACCAGCGCAATAATCTGGTTTTCCTTGAGTCCGATCTGCTGCATTATTACCTCAAAGGCAATTTAACTGCCTGCCTGCTTTTGTCAAGATTGCTTTTTTATCCGCACAAAAAAATAAGCGCTTGCCATTTGGGGGAACAGCAAGCGCTTTCGGATGTGTATCGGGTTTTTTATGGGGCTTGGTAAATGAAATCAGGATTGCGGTAGCCAGCTTTATTGGTGTACCAATCGGAATGGCTATTGCCACTGCTTTCTACCCAATCCTTGAACTTCAGGTAAGGTTTGGTAATCTGTGCGTGCTCCACCGGGTAATCCCAGCTTACGGGGATATTTACACCCCAAGGCAGGTTGCTATCTTTGGCTTTGTACCAGTTGCCGGGGCTGCTGGCATCATCGCCGGTGCCAAAGAGCGTCATATCCATCCTGTCTGTAGGAGCAAAACCAGGCAGGTGAATCTCCGTGCTACGCACTCTGTTTACAAAGATAAAGGGGTTATAAGGTGCAGATTCCACATCTATCAAGGGGATGGCATTCTGTAGCTTGAAGCTTATGCTAAATTCCTGTGGCTGGATGAACGGCTTATCAGTCTCAGTATTGATAAAGTGAGCCGGCTTGGGGATGAGATCAAAGGAACCCATGAACATGCGCATCACCGCTTTGCTGCCCAGCTCGTGTTCAAACAAATCGGGATGAGTAGCGGTAAAGCTATGCAGATTTGCACTATCAAAAGGAGTTTGAACGGCAAAACCGTTATTGTAATTTGCTCCTACTGCGCGTAGCTTAAAGCGCATTTCTACTTTCTTTACCTTGTTTTCCGCATTGGTAATCTGGTTGTAATTGTAATCCATGATCATGTCGTTGAAGTCATAATCGCCCATATTTGGCCAAAGGTCTTCAAATGCCAGGGTGCCCCAGCCATTTTCACCGTAAGTGTAGTTATTGAACGCCAAATCAGGGTCGTTCGGATAATCGTCCTGCTCATCCGGGATTCCATCGCCATCGGTATCCAATACGCCAATGGTGGGAATATGTTCCATATCATCCACGGCGGAAACGGGGGTAACGGTTACGTAAAAGATGAGGTCGTTAAAGTCGTTGTCGCTACTTCCGGTTTGACGGTTGATATCTTCAAAGCCGATCACAAACTTCTGGGTGGGGATGTCAAATAGCTGCACAGCATGCTGTTTCTTCGAAGCCTGACTTTCGGGGTTGAGGTGGCTAAGCGAGTAGTAGATGGGCTTGCCAGTGTCAACTGCAGGTTTTTTATTCTTCTTAAATCCATCCGCAACCAGGAACCAGGAAATGGATTTACCGGCAGAATATCTGCCTAATTCAATGGTGTCTCCAGATTGCAAAGAGCCGCCGCTGCCCACCAAAGAGGCATTGGGTAAAAGAACTATGTGGTCTGTAATCCGGCTCTTGCTTGTGGGGGGATTGCTCGTATTGTATGTAAAAAAGCCAAGGGAGGTCTTATATCCGGCATCTTCGTGCAAAAAAGTGATGCTTACATCTGCCAATTCAGT
>JAQVIX010000074.1 GCA_028695495.1 Candidatus Cloacimonadota bacterium
GAGTCATTTTCGTCTCCTTGTTCTTTAGTTTTTTGTCTTGAAAACCATTAAAACAAAGAACGGATTTGGCTCAACCTTTTTCTTCAAAAGGCGCTTACCAATTTACACCACTCTTTGAGACACTACCTCAAATGACAGATTTTAACACATATTTTGAAACAAAGCATGGTAAAATAGTCCATGGAGATTCATTGACCTATATGGCAGCTCTTGAGGATCAATCAGTTGATTTGATCATGACCAGCCCTCCCTTTGGACTTGTAAGAAAAAAAGAATACGGAAATGTGGAATCTTATGATTATCTGGATTGGTTTAAAGCCTTTGCAGAGCAATTTCGCAGGATTCTAAAGCACAATGGCAGCCTGGTAATCGATATCGGTGGTGCCTGGAATAAAGGAGTGCCTACAAGGAGCTTGTATCATTACAAACTACTGATAATGCTTTGCGAAGAATATGGGTTTAATCTTGCTCAGGACATATTCTGGTGGAACCCATCGAAATTGCCATCACCGGCAGAATGGGTTACTGTTCGCAGAATCCGCTTAAAGGATGCCATCAATACGGTATGGTGGCTTTCTCCATCCCATTTTCCCAAGGCGAGCAATAGCCGGGTACTCAATCCCTATAGCGATAGTATGAAGAGCTTGCTAAAAACGGGTTATGAAGCCAAAAAACGTCCATCGGGTCATGATATTGGCACGCAATTCAATAACGATAACGGAGCCTCTATTGCCCCAAACATGATTGCGATACCAAATACAGAAAGCAATAGCTACTATTTACGATATTGCAAACAGAATGGGATTGCTCCACATCCCGCTAGATTCCCTTCCGAATTACCGGAATTCTTTATCCGGATGCTTACGGACAAAGGGGATTTGGTGCTGGATCCTTTTGCCGGAAGCTGTGTAACCGGCGAGGTGTGTGAAAAAACTGAAAGACAATGGATTTGTGTAGATACTTATGAAGAATATTTAAGAGGTGCTCTTGCCAGATTCCATGATGTTGAATCAAAAAAGACAAAGAAAGAGGGTGCCGAACTTGTTTCATATAGAATACATAAGCCCGGCTATTTGTGGGATGAGAGCCAGGAAAAACCTCTTGATAAAAAAGGCGGAAAATACCGGTTAAAACGCAAAAAAACACCAGAGGTAAACGAACAACTCTTGTTGTCTTTTATGGATAATTCCGGTAATATACTCTCTTCCGAATCAAGCAATGTAGCCACACAATCAAAACCTTAACGATTTGTTTCATTTGGTTTATAGAGGCAGAGCACTGCATCTGCCCTATGGAGTGCGGAGCACTGGGGTGTCAAACTCACAAGCAGTGCAGCGAAGCGACCAGCCTTTTGGACTTCTTGCCGCTTCTCCGCCTTTAAGCGCTACCAATGCCTCAATTTAGCGCAAGGACTTCATGAAACCTTTCCAAATTCCACGATAATGCGCCAGTTATGATCAAACTGCGCTTGCGCGACTTATTAGAGGCTGTCCCGAAACACAATAAAACCCACAAAACAAAAAATGTCCACACCTGATATGTAGGGGTTCAAGGCACCCAAACCCGCCGAAATTTATACCTAACAGGTAATCATTACGGACTCAGTATCAATTTATTACGGTGTGTACTTTGCGCACGCTTTGTTAAAAGCGGGCGCAAAGCATTGCGCCCCTACACTCCCAATGCGACAGATATCGTGCTTGCTTTTGGCATTTCTGGACAGCCTCGAAATTTCAGGTAGCCTAGGGTGTTCTTGCACAAACATGAGCTTGCGAGTGTTTGGGCAAGATAAACCCTGGGTGACAGGCATGTTTTAATGAAATCCTTTTTATCCCCCATCCCCTCCCTTTTTTATATTCAAAATCCCCGTGGATTTTGAATATAAAAAAGGGAGGGGATGGGGTTTTATTACATTTTGTGTGTTGTGACACGGATGCTATCTAAAATGCCACCCCTAACGGGGTTCCGCTCGGTAGGCAAGTTTAAAATAACAGATAGCTATGGCATTTCGGGGCATTCTGCTGAAATGAACACCGCAACAAATAATGTCCGGATATTCCTTGTTATATTGTTCATTTTTTGTATCAGGATACTCCAACCGCCGCACACTCGTCTTTCTCCCTCACAATGCCCTCGCCTCTCCCCAGAAAAAGCCGGTAGAGGCGAGGGCATTGCGAGGGCGGCAAACGGGGAGGCTTGCTTCGCTGCGCTCAGCTAATGAATAATGAATGATGAATAATGACGGCTGCGCAAGCGCAGGTTGATCATAGCTGCGCTCGTGGCGGGGTTATCGATTTATGGGTTACCTGTAAGTGAAAACAAAGCTCCGCTAATTTGCGCGAATACGCCATAAATCAAAGTCTTAAACCTAACAAGTTACTCTTGAAACGAGCGCAGCGCCTAACACCTAAAACCTATCACCTAAAACCTAAAAAAGGCGGAATCTCTTCCGCCTTCAATCACTTCTGTTTTGCCTGGTCTGCCACCGCCTTTGCTGCGGCTGCCACTTCCGCTTCATCTGCCAGATAGTAGCGGTTTTTCACCTGCAAATCCTTATCAAACTCATAGATCAGGGGGATGCCGGTGGGGATATTCAGGCTTACGATCTCATCATCTGGAATGTGATCCAGGCTTTTTACGATGGCGCGCAAGCTATTGCCATGGGCGGCGATTAGCATCTTGCGTCCGGCTACCAAACGGGGGATGATTACCTCGTTCCAAAAGGGCATGGCACGGCTAACGGTATCTTTGAGGGATTCGCATAAGGGAATCTGCGCTTTTTCCAGATGGGAATAGCGGGGGTCGTGCCCCGGATAGCGGGGATCGTCTTCGGTAAGGGCAGGGGGCGGAACGTCGTAGCTACGGCGCCAGAGCAGCACTTGCTCTTCACCGTATTTCTCGGCAGTTTCTGCTTTGTTCAAGCCTTGCAAAGCGCCATAGTGGCGTTCATTTAGGCGCCAATCGTGTTGGATGGGCGTGTGCATGAGGTCCATCTCGTCCAAAACCAGCCAAAGGGTGCGGATGGCGCGCTTCAAAGTGGAGGTATGCGCTTCATCAAAGGTAAATCCTGCTTCTTTCAGGCGGCGTCCCGCTTCTTTGGCTTCGCGGATGCCTTGTTCGGTGATGTCCACGTCTGTCCATCCGGTAAAGAGATTCTCTTTGTTCCAAATGCTTTCGCCGTGGCGAATCAATACTATTTTGTACATTATATTCTCCTTATTCTATTCTTTTTCAATAACAGTATGCTAATAGCTTTTTACATATACGATCATGCCTCTTTGGGCTTCCAGATAGCGGGCGAGGATAAAAAAGAGATCGGAGAGCCGATTTATATACATCAGCAGGGTGGCAGATACGCTTTGGGTTTCTGCCAGTTCTACAATGCGGCGTTCGGCGCGGCGCACCACGCTGCGGCAAATATCGAGTGGTGCGCTGGCGGCGCAGCCTCCGGGAATTACAAAGCCTTTTAGCTCCACCAAAGCCTCGTATTGATGAATCTGTTCGGTGATTTCTTCCACTTCTTCGGGAGTAATGGCTTCTTGGAAGCTGCTGCTAAGATTTGCCAATTCGCCCATGGCGCGGTGAAGCTGCCTTTGCACCTGCACCAGCAGCTCATATACCCGGATTACTCCTACCTGATGCTTGGCAAAGCCCAGGTATGAATCCAATTCGTCCAAGGTGCCATAAGCTTCCACGCGCAGATTTGCTTTGGATACGCGTTCGCCGCTATACAGTGAGGTTTGGCCGCGGTCTCCGCCTTTGGTGCTGATACTCATAGTTACCTCATAGCGATAAGGGAGATCTCGATCAAGCCATCTTTGGGCAGGCGGGCTACCTGAAGGGCTTCGCGGGCGGGATAGGGAGCGCTGAAATAGCGGGTGTAGATTTCATTTAGATCGGCAAAATTATCCATATCTTTGAGGAATACGGAGACTTTTACCACGTGCGACATTCCCATGCCGGCGGCTTCGAGGATGGCTTTTAGGTGTTGAAATACCAGATTTGCTTGCGCTTCAAAGCCTTCTGCCAGATTACCGGTGGCAGGATCAATACCAAGCTGGCCGCTTACGAAAAGGGCGTTGTTCATCAAAGCAGCCTGAGAATAGGGACCAATGGCTGCCGGGGCTCTTGGGGTCATTACGGATTTCATTAGATTTCTCCTTGTTTTAGTCTTTGTTCAGTGATTTTCTGGCTAAGAGGATTTCGTCCACGATATTACTCAATCCTACATAATCCTGATGTTCTTTGTTCATTTTGCGCAATAGCACCTTGCCTTCGCGCACGTTTTCTTCGCGAATTATTATCATTAGTTCGCTGCCGCTCTTTTTGGCAAGCAGGGTGTCGTCTTCCAGGCTGTGTTTATCCGCGCTCAGCACGGTTTTGATGTTGTTTTCCTGCAATTCCTGGGCAATCTGCAGCATCATCATTTCCAGTTCTTCGCTTTGGGAGGCGATATATACGCTAAACTCTTTATTCTGATATTGAAAAAGCTCGCGGCTGTCCATTTGTTCAAATAGCGCATCGATATCCAGATAGAAGCCCACAGCGGGAATCTTTTTGCCGGTGATAGTGCGGGAAAGCTGGTCGTATCTGCCGCCGCCTCCTAAAAGCAGATCGCCCTCGCGGGTGGGTAGGATAAAGTTAAATACCGTGCCGTTGTAATAAGCAAAGTTTCGGACTAATTGCTTTTCCATCCGGTATTGATGTGCCAAATTGGCTTGCACCTTCATTATTTGCAGTAGTTTATAGTGGCACGAGGGGCAGAGATGCTGAAGCTCTTCTGTATCCTTATCGGCTGCAGGGGCAGCGCTATATTCAAGCTGGCAATTATCGCAACCCAGGCTGCTTAGCTCCAGCCGTGCGCCTTTTAGCCCCAGATTGTGGAGTATCTTTAGCCCCAGGCTAATCACCTCGTTATCGCTCATTACGCTATCGCTGCCCAAAAGCTCCACGCCTAATTGGTGGTATTCCTGAGGATTGCCCTGAGCATCTTTGCGAAACATGGTGCTGAGATAGTAATAACGCTTTATTTCCTGGGGTTTGATGAGTTCGGCGCAATGATGCAAAACGCTGATGGTGCCTTCGGGACGCAGGCTAAAGAGGCTCTCTTCTCCGCAATTTGCCAAGAGATTTACGATGTTATCCGCGGTGGGGAAAGCGGTATTTACCTGCGATAAGGCATTGATACCTTGCTGCACGAGCTGGTAATCCTGCAATACCGAAAGGCGGATCTCCTTGTAATCATTCAAGGAAAGGATGCGCGCGATTCTGGCTTCCAAGCTCTTCCATTTCCATACTTTATCTGGCTGGAACTGATGAATCCCAAGCTTTGAAATCACGATTGTCTCCCTTGTTTTTGCTATCTTATTCATAAATTAAGCAGAAATCTGCATATTGCCATTATTATTCTGAACTTTGCAATTTTTGTGGCTTTCAGGCTATTTGCATTGGTATTGAACTTGCAGGTTTAGCTGGCTCTCGTGGCTTTTATTTATGCCCTGCTGCAAGTGCGTTTTGATGCTCCAGCCGCGCCAGGTGTAAGCACAGGCGAGCTTTAGGGCAGCTGCGGCGGAGGCGTGGCTTTGGTAATCCTGGCTATATTCATCGTAAATATAAAGCGGGTATTTGCCGCTATTCCACAAGGCATAGCCCAGGCTGGCGCTGATGCCCGGTTTCTGGTATTTCAGGCTTTGCTCCCAATAAATACCCTGTAAAAGGCTTTGCTCCCGCTCCTGATATTGATAGCGGATGCCAAGCTGGAGGCGCAAATCTTTTGCCACCCGCTGGGATAGACGGAAGTTAAAGCGCTGGTGCCGCGCTTTGCTGCTGCTATAAAGGCTATCGATGGTAGCCAGGATATCGCGGCTGATGCTTATGAATTGCAATTCCGCCCGGCTTTGGGCATCCGTATAGCGAAGCTTCAGGAGTTCCTCGCTCTGCCAGCCTTTGGGGGAGATTTGCCCCTCTGCGGAGTTCAGAGTGCTATTTAGCTCGCAATATAGTTTGAGAGTGGGAGAATAAGCAAACTTGGCAGAGATTTCCTCGCGATTGGGCTTGTTTATCAGGCGGTTGATGCGGGCGGAGTATGCCGGCTTTTGGTAATCTCCCAAATGCTTATAGCTCCAGTATTGGCTAAAGCGCTTCTGCTCTTGCTTCCAGGAGAATATATATGAAGGCTCCCTTTGCCAGAGCCATTCGGCTTTTAGCTTGTGGTGTCCAGCCTGAAATGCGATATAGCTATCAAAAAGGCAAAGCAGGGAATCTCCCAAAGCGGGGGCAAAAGCGGTGTCATATTCCTGCCGGTAGTAGATGCCGCCCAGTTTGAGCTGTGCACCATCAAAGCCCAAGGCAGCGTAATGTAAGCGCTCCCGGCTCTGCGCTAATAAACTGCCCGCACTTTTGGGGATTGAGCTTATCATCCCATCCTTTAGCCGTACCTGCCGCTCTTGCTCCGAGGCGCCGAGATCCAGCCGCAAACCCTGATAGTCCCAGCCGAAAGCCACGCCCAGAGGGCTGTAGCTCTGTGCAGCTGCGGGCGCCAGTATCTCAGGCGCTGCCGTGGCTTTGGCAAAGATTAGTCCCTCGCCCCAGGCAAAGCGGTAATGCCCCAAAGCGAGCGTATCCCCATAGCGTAATTGGTATTTATAGCAAGGGCTATCCCCTTTGTAGAGTAGGTTCCCGCGGTTTTGCCACTTGTCTGTTTTATACTGAAATTGCCCCTTCCAGGTGGCATTCTGATAGCCGCTTGCTATGGCAAACTTATGCGCTTCCTGCTCCTTAAATAGGGCAGTGGCGCTAAGGTCATCCAGCTCGTCCAGCAGCAATTCCGGATTTGCCTCTTCCGCCAGCGTCTGCGCTGCCAGCCCTACGGCAAATAGACAGAGCAAGAGGCAAAGCAGGTGGCGCTTCACCAGGAGTATTCCAGGGCAAATGCCTGGCTCATGCTCAGCCGGGGATGGCTGCGCAGGCTGTAAATCAGGCTCCATTTGGCGTAATTGCAATTGATACCGGCACCAAAGCGAGCGGGGTTATTTTGCCAGGAGCCGTAAAGCTTTAGATAGTTATTCAGTTGTGCATTCACCGCGGTTTTGTAGCAAAGCTCGCCGCTCTTTTCTTTTACCAGCGCCAAGCCCAGGCTGCCGCTCTCTAAAACATCCTGCGCCAAACTAAGGCTATATTCCCCGTCTGGCAAGTTCGGCTTGTAAGCCCGTAGTTCCAGGCTGGAGGCGCGATAACGGTATCTTGCCGCATAGGCTAAGGAGTAGTAAAACAGTGCTTCGGCACTTTCCACCTGGTTGTAATCCAAATGCACACCCGCACCCACAGCCAAACTGGCATATTCGATACAGAGATTCAGGTAGGGGTTATGCCACTGATAGTCTGGATGATTCAGATACGCTGAGCCTGCCGCCAGATAGAGCCAATCCCGCTCAAAGCCCGTAGCAATGCCATAGAAGGGTATATCGCCCATGCCAAAGGGGCGTATGTAGTAGCAGGAACAGCCATTTACCCGCTGCGCCGGTGAGAGATAAGTATCTGCTACGCTATCCGAGAGCAGGGAGATGCCCGCCAGTGCATTGGCAGAGGGCGAGAGTTCTAGCACTTCTGCCATTAAGCCAGAGCAAAGCAGAAGGCATAGTGCCAAAAGCGCCCGCAGCATTTGGATTTAGCTTATTCTATTCTCGCTATCGGGATCGAAGAAGTGCGCCCTTTGCATATCGGCGCTTACGGCAAGGCTTTTGCCGGCTTCCGGCAGGTCTTTGGGGTCCAAGCGGGCAATGAAGCTGAAGTTTGCAGTCTTGAGCGATACATGGTATTCATTGCCCAAAGGCTCTACCAGGTCGCAAACCGGTTCAAAGCTTTCCGGCGCTTCTGCCATGCTATCGTGGCGTTTATCGTAGATATCTTCGGGGCGGATGCCCATGATAATTGCCTTATTCTCATATCTCTTTAGCTTTTCTGCCTGCAGGGGGGAGAGCTTCAGCGCAAAATCCCCGCTATCAAACGCCAAAGCGCCATTATGTGCTATTAGCTTGCCGGGGAAGATATTGATCGCCGGCGAGCCGATAAAGCCAGCCACAAAGAGATTGGCGGGGCTGTTATAGATATCCAGCGGACTATCTATCTGATGGATAATGCCATCTTTCATTACTACAATGCGGTCTGCCATGGTCATGGCTTCCACCTGGTCGTGGGTTACATAGATCATGGTATTGGCAAGAGTGCGGTGCAGCTTTACAATCTCCGCCCGCATGGCTACACGCAGCTTGGCATCCAGATTGGAAAGCGGTTCGTCAAAGAGGAATACCTTGGGATTGCGCACGATGGCGCGTCCTAACGCCACGCGCTGCCTTTGCCCGCCAGAAAGCTGCCCCGGCTTGCGCTTTAGCATGCTTTCAATGCCCAATAGTTCCGCCGCCCTATTTACCTTTTTGGCAATCTCCGCCTTAGGCTCTCTCCTCAGCTTCAGGGCAAACGCCATATTATCCCATACCGTCATGTGCGGATACAAAGCGTAATTTTGAAACACCATGGCGATATCCCGCTCTTTGGGCGGCATTTTATTCACCAAAGTATCTCCGATATAGATATCTCCGGAGGATATCTCTTCCAATCCGGCAATGAGGCGGAGTGCGGTGGTTTTTCCGCAGCCGGAGGGTCCCACCAACACCACAAACTCTTTATCTTCAGCTACAAAGCTGATACCTTTTACGGCGTGGAAACCATTGTCATAATACTTATGTAGATTCTCTACTACTATTTTTGCCATGGCAATCTCCTTAATGCAGCAATAGCTTTTTGAACCCCCAAAAGCTGTCAAGCAGGATTATTTGTAGGCTCTATATATGCGCATACTTTGTTTCTACCTGTTTCTTTGGCTTTTATTAGCGCCAGATCGGCGTAATTGATGCACTTATTTACTTCATCTTCATCGTGGCGGTTGCTGAAATACCGGCAATAGTAGCCAAAACTGATGCTGATGGATATTTCCTGATGGTCGTAGATAAATACCTGCTTATCCACTTTTTGGCGGAAGCCTTCCAGAATATCGCGGGCGGCGCATTGTTCCAGGCTAAAGAGGATGATGAGAAACTCCTCGCCACCATAACGGATAATCACGTCGCTCTTGCGAAATTCATCCAGCATCAGGCGGCTTAGCTCTTTTAGCACCATATCTCCGGCTTCGTGGCAATAGTCGTCGTTCACCCGTTTGAAGTGGTCTAAATCTCCCATTACAAAGCAGATATTGCTGCCTTGGCGCGAGGCAAAGGAGATCATCTGAAAGAGGTTTATCTCCTTGTAGCGGCGGTTCTTTAGCCCGGTTAAAGAATCCGTAAGCGAAAGCTCTTCCATCTCGCGATAGAGCTTTTCTATCTCCTCAAAGCTGGTTTGCAGGTTTTCCACATAGCAGTTATTGCGGATGCTGGTATAATGCGAGAGGTTTAGGAATTGCGCTTCCAGATATACCACGCTGTTTTTGAACATTACCGGAGTGCTATGGGTGCGCACGTATTTGGAGATTTCCACCAGGCGCTCCCAGCATTTATGCAGATAGTAGTTTGAGGAGATAAAGCTATTGATGGAAAGGCGAAACTTCTCTTTTTTGCCACTGAGGTAGTTCCCCGCAAAGAAGTGCAAAGACCTTAGTTGCAGGCTATTTAAGATATTGGAAGGGTATAGGATAAGCTCGTTGTATATCTCCAGCTTTTCCTCTGGACTCACCAGCTTGTTGCTCAGCTCAAATAGCTCGTAGCCAATGCTGGCGGAATTCAGGTTCATATCATGTTTGCAGAGTTTATACAGGTTTTTTAGTAGCGCCTTGTAGATGGGGCTATGTTTCAGGGCCTCAGCCGCTTTGAGCCATTCGATAATGAGGAAAATACTGCATTCGGGACCTTCCTGATGATACACCTTATATAGCAGGTTCAGCGCCAAATCCAGGCGGCTTTCCCAGTCATCTTCGGGCATCAGGCGAAAGAGGCAAATCTGAAACAGGGTATAAAGATGCAGGTTACTATCGTCAATCTTGCTCTTTAGCTCTTTTGCCAGCGCCTTGGCACCCTCTATATAGCCCAGCTCTTCAAAGAGATACATATTTTGCAGCTTATCAAAGAGCTTTACAATGCTGGGGTCTTGTTTGAAGTATTTGGATAAGATGTTCAGGGTTTCGGTATAAAATGGAGATTCTGCCAAAATGGGGACATGATTTAAAACCCTTAGGAAATGGTACAGCTCGCTATTGCGCAAACTGCGGATTTGGGAAAGATAGCATACGCTTTCGTGGAAGAATACGGCGAGCGTTTCGAGCAGGAGTTCCTCATTACCCGCTTCATAAAATATGCGGATACTATCGATTACCTCGTTTACAAGCTCGGCTAAGCGCTCTTCCGGGATGCTGAAAATCTGCACCGCCATGTCTTTGGTCTTTTTCAATTCTTTGGGGCTAAGTGAAATAAGGCGATCAAAACTGTAGCAATTACTCATTTTTTATCCTCTTTTGCCGGAACAAAGCGGAAGACCTTTTCATTTGGTTTGGTAAGTCCAAAAAGCTCCCGCGCCGCCTTTTCCGCAGCGGCGGGATCGGTCTTCAGCCGTGCATTCTCTTTGGCAAGGCTATCGTTTATTGCCTTCAGATGCAGGGCTTCCTGTTCCAATTTGTTTACTTTCTTCTTTAGTTTTGTAGTATTCCAAAAACTATTTTGCCCAAAGACCAATACCCATAGAAGTAAGAAAACTGCCGCCAGCACAAAGAGATAGTGCACTATCCGCGGACATTCCTGCTTCTTGCCTCTTGCCATTTTATACCAGCCGTGCCACTAAGGATTTATGAATATCTACCGCATGGATGGGGCAAAGCTCGTGGCAACACATACACTTAATGCACTTTTCCACATCCACTTTGGGGTAACCATCTGCCTGATACGAGATTGCCTCCACCGGGCAGGAGCGCACGCAAACCCCGCAGCGGATGCAGCGATCGCTGATTACGGGGTAATAATAATACAATTTCTTAAAAGCTTTGGCGGCAAAGGCGGGCAGATATTTCAAGCCTTCCTGGCTGAGCTTTACGGTGGTGATATCCGCCTTGATATGATGATGCTTAAAGCTTTGGGGGATGGCGATCTGCGAGGGTAAGATGCCTTCGGTGTGCAGCGCTTCCCAGAGGTAGGGGATATCCCTCGTCTTAAAACCCATCATGCGTGAAGCCACGGCATCAATGGCGGCGATGCTTTTTGAGCCAAAGAGCAGCCCAAAAGGCTGGGGATTGCCGCCGGAGGGTCCCGCACCATCCATGCCCACGATGCCATCGATGATATTATAGCTTATCTTGGGGCGCGCAATGCCATATACGGCGCATAAAAGCCGTGCAAAACCCTTGGTATCCGGATACAGGCGGTGATACTCGCTTTTTACCATGCCGGGCACCAAGCCATAGAGATTCTTGAGCGCAGCGGTAAATCCCACCAGCGAATGCGTTTTATACTTTGCCACATTGATTACGATGCCGCATTGGAAAAGCGCATCCGAAATCTTTACATCAATCCCGTTATAGCGCCGCTCTTTGAAGGGGAAGGTGGAGAGATTGATCAGTTTGATGGGATAACGCTCTGCCAGATCGCTAAGCCCGCAGGCATCCCACACCCTTTGTACAGAGGTGGAACCGCCGGGGCTATCGCCCACCCAAACTTCCTTGTTGCGCCCCAAAAAGTAGCGGATAAGCGCTTCCACCACCACCGGATGGGTAGTAACCGCCCGCTCCAGCGGAAAGGCGCCCAGGCAGTTTGGCTTGATCAATACCCGTTTGCTGCGCTGGAACTTCTGGTCTTTCAAATCCTTGATCCAGGTGCTTACCGCCGCCTCGATTTGCGGCAAATCGTAGCTTTCAATGGCTCTTATCTGAACGCTGCGCTCTTTCATTTTTCCGGCAATTTGGTATTGAAAAAGGTGCTGGTATGCAGGTTTAGCCCCAAAGTGAGCTGAGTTTGCGCCTGCGGCGAGCCAAAAGCGTGCATGGCGCTGAAATAGATATTTCCGCGGCGGAAATTGCGGGTATAGCCCACGCCAAGGAAATGCTGTGCGGTATCGGAAATCTTGAGATAGGGATTCACATATTCCCAAAAATAATCCGGATCAAGCTCGCCACTCTCCGCGGCGGGATTGATGGGGATTTTTACATAGCCGGAATATACATCCGAGCTATAGAAATAGCCAGCACGGTAAGTATTTACGCCTTTTGTTTTTTCAAGGCCGAGATGCAGGCTGTAGTGGTCTTTAAAATCTTCATGGATTTGAGCGGTATTTTGATAGTGCATATCCAGCGCCAGCCGCAGGTCGCCCTGGCTATAGTGCCCGCCCACCGCCGCTTCCCAGGGGATATCGTATTCATAGCTGGCGAGCCTTAGCTCCCATTTGGTAGGTGTAGGCGGCATACCGCTTAGCCCCAGTCCCTTGCTCTCGTCTCCCAAGATGAGTCCGGGCTGCAAGCGGAAATTGTAGCTAAAATACTCCTGCCTATCCCAGCTATGCACCCAAAGATGGTCGTCTATATAATGCCATTGATTGATGAGATTTAGCCCCAAACGCAGCTGCGGAACGGGCTGCCACGCCAGAGTGCCGGTAGCCTGATGCAGGATTTGGGTGGGGCGGCGCACTACCATGCCTGCACCCTGATTGATCTCTACGCTAAAGTCCTTTAATATCAGGGATTGCGGACAGGAATAGCTGAGTGCGGCATCCCAGGAATTACCCAGCGGGAAGCCCAAAGCCACGATGCCCAAGGGCAAATCCGAGCCGTGATACTCCGCACTAAAGGGCAATGCTTCAGCGGCGTAGGCAGGCTTGAATATGGCTTCCAAATAAAAGCGGGTCTTGTCCAGCTCCAAAGTGGCGGGGTTTAGCATTACCCCCGGCAGAGGGGCGGGGATGGAAAGCCCGGTATAGCCGCGCCCTGCCGCTTCGCTGCCAATATAATTTCGGGCAAAGAAATCGTAATACGGTGCGCAAAATTGCGGCATGGGAAGCGTAAAGAGCGTATCTGGCATGCCGGCAAAAAGCAGGCTGATTGAAAGAAGCATCAAGAACAAGATAAATCGTTTCATGGTATATCCTTAGAACATCCTAAAGGTTTGTTTGCGGTCT
>JAQVIX010000154.1 GCA_028695495.1 Candidatus Cloacimonadota bacterium
GTTATCGATATCATGGAATTGGAAGATGTCGGACGAAAAAAGTAGAGACCGGCTTACCGCCATTTCGGTGAATCTGGGCTTGCTCTGCAACGTAATCCTGGCAGCACTCAAGACCAGCGTGGGCATCTTTGGGCATAGTCCGGCACTTTTAGCAGATGGTATCAATTCCACTTCGGATGTAGCCTATTATATTGCGGTTAAGATCTTTATGACGCATGCTAAAAAGCCTGCGGATAAAGAGCATCCCTGGGGACACAGGCAATTGGAACCCATCGCCGCCATCGTAGTGGGTGCATTTATCCTTACCACCGGTGTGGCAATCTTTTGGGGCAGCATCAACCAAGTTTACGAGCTATTTAGCGGCAGCGCAAGTGCGCGCATCGCCTCTTTATGGGCGCTGGTAATAGCACTGGCTACCTTCTTCCTCAAGATCTTCCTTTATTTCTTTACCCGAAAAGCTGCCAAAAATACGCATAATCCCACCCTTAGAGCATTGGCAAATGACCATTTGAACGACATCATGGCGGCGCTTGCCGTGGTGGTGGGGCTACTGATGGGCAAGCTGGGCTATCCCTGGATGGACCCCGCTGCCGGCGCCATTGTAGCCATCTATATCGCCAAAACCGGAGTGGAAATCATTATGGATTCCTCTTCGGAATTGATGGATAGAGTTCCGGATGAAGCTTTCGTGCGGGATTTACAAAGCATTGCCAAAACGGTAAATAGCGTGCAGGGTGTCCAAGATGTAAGCATGCACCGCTTTGGAACTTATTACACCTTGCATCTTACGCTTTCCATGGTGGGAAAACTCAGCCTGGAAGAAGCACATGCCAAATCGCACGAGGTGGAAAAGCTCCTCAAGCAGCGCTTTGGCGATAGTTTAAAAGAGGTGCATATCCATTACCATCCGCTATCACAAAATCAGGAGCATTCCGCCTCCCGTAGCCATCCGCAAGGAGAACCAAGAGTATGAATATAGGAAAGATTATCCTGCTCGCCTTCATCGCCCTGAATCTCACTGCCTTTTCTTTGAATAGCCTCTTTCAGCCCTTCGGGCACAAAGCCGATTCCAGCGAATTTGCCGCTCTGGAACTGCCCAAAGAACCCTGGATTACCGAGACCATTCCCCCCGGCGGCTCCATCTATTCGGTACTATCAAAGCTGGAGCTCCCCGGACCGGAAATAGGCATGATTTCATACCGGATGGGCGATTATATCGATGTTACCACCATTCAGCCGGGCGATACCCTGCGCGTAATTCTAAATGAAAGCGGCGATAAAATCAGCAAAATGATGTTTGTGCAAGAGCCTACCATCCGCCACCACTTTGTGGCATATCCAGATTCGCTGGCTTATACCATGGAATCTCTACCCGTGGAAAGGCGTAAACGCATCTTAAATGGCACTTTGGAGACCACTTTGGATGCCGCATTATTAAAGCTGGGCTTGGCGCCTGCCATCAAACAGAATATCAATAACGGGCTGGAAAGCGAAATCAATTTCCAAACGCAAGCGCATAAAGGGGATCAATTTAAGGTCTTTCTGGAAGAGCGCATCTTTGAGGGTAAGCCCCTGCCCCGCGCGAAGGTGCTTTATGTGGAATACGACGGCAAACGCACCGGCAGCCACGAGCTTTTTCGCTATGAAAAGGATGACGAGAAATCTGTACTTAACGGACTTTATACCAAAGATGGCAAGGGTGCTGCCAGCAATGGGGTGGGCTATCCGCTATCCAGCATCCACGTAAGCTCCAGCTTTGGCAGGCGTTTACATCCCGTTTCCGGACGCTGGGCGCATCATGATGGGGTGGATTATCGCGCCAAATACGGCACACCGGTATATGCCGTGGCAAACGGAGTGGTATCTTCTGCCGGCTGGAACGGCGGTTATGGCAAGGAAGTGCGCATCAAGCACCCCAGCGGATATACTACGAACTATGCGCATCTTTCCAGCATCGGGGTAAAGCAAGGGCAAAGCGTAAAGCGTGGGCAAATCATCGGCAGAGTAGGCTCCACCGGAGTATCCACCGGCGCACATCTGCATTTTGGCATGATTTCCGGCGGCAAATACGTAAATCCCAATCAATTGCGCATGGTGGGTGCGGAGCGCCTGAGTGCCGAACAAATGAAGGAATTCGAGCTGCAGAAAGAGCAAATCCGGCAGCAGATGCGGCTCATCGAAAGTCCGCCAGCGCCGGTATAAGTATTTATTGGATAGTCTATTGCCCGTTTTCTACCTGAAAGAGATCGGCAAAATAGGAATCGAAATATAGCGCCGTAAGGCTTTCATCTTCGGCGTAAATCAAATGCAGACTGCGGGTGGTGGATAAGAACCAGATCAGTTGTCCGGTTTCTTTGTCCAGATGGTTCTTTTCGCCGTGCATATTCATGATGCGCTGAATTACCAGCTCATCGCTCTCGCGGCTGTTTTCCCGGCTGTATTTTATAAACCAGCCTACCGTGCGCTGGCTCGCCGGATGCACAAAGACCATGATGGATTCCACCAGCTCGTTGATATCGCTGTAGTATTTTACGTAGTTCTTGCCGCTCTCGGCAGGGTAAAAAGTGTGCAGCGCCAAGATGCTATCCACTTCCGCCATCGTATTGCCATACGAGAGGTTAAATAGCCCTCTCTGGGCAAAAAGCCCGCTGATTGCTCCCAAAACAAGGAGCAAGATCATTATCTTTTTCAAGTAATCCGCCTTAATCAGTTCAATTTTGTTCAGGAACCTTGGGAGCCTGCTTCTGGTCAAGCAAAACTTATTTTACCAGGCTGATGCGCTTCGTTATCCGCTTGCCATTTGATTCCAGGGCAAGGATATAGATGCCGCTGGGCTTAGCTGGCAATTCCAGACTTAGTGTGTGGCTTCCCTTAGCAAAAGATTCATCTGCCAGTAGCTTCACCATTTGTCCCTTGATATTATACACTTTAAGGCTGGCTTTTCCTGCACTTGGCAGATCAAAAGTGATATTGGTGCTGGGGTTAAAGGGGTTGGGATAGCTCTTAAGTCTCAGCAGGGCAGGGGATTG
>JAQVIX010000075.1 GCA_028695495.1 Candidatus Cloacimonadota bacterium
ACCGGATTCCGGCGCTATCTACATCAATGGCAAGAAAGTAAGCTCACTTAGCAGCGATGCCGCCAGCCTGCGCAACCTGCATTTAGGCTTTGTATTCCAGTTTCACTATTTGGTAGAGGATCTCACTGCGGCGGAAAACATCGCTTTGCCCCAGATGATAGCCGGAACCAGCAGCGGCAAAGCCATCTCCCACGCCCGCGATATGCTGAAACGCCTGGAGCTTGATGCGCTTTGGCAGCGTTATCCGAATCAGCTTTCCGGCGGCGAACAGCAACGCATTGCCCTTGCCCGGGCGCTAATCAATGAACCCAAACTGGTACTGGCAGATGAGCCTTCCGGAAACCTGGACCCCGTCAATAGCGCCGGCATCTGGGAGCTAATGAAAGAGCTAAATCGTGATTTGGGGCAAGCTTTTGTAATCGTAACCCACGATTCCGATACCGCCTCCAAATCCAATAAACGTTTTGAGCTTTCCCAAGGGGTATTAAGTCCTCTATAGAGTCTTAAAATGCCGCGTTCCAATAAGTTCCTCATCTTTATTTTGATCCTTTTGGTGATCAATGTGCTGTTCTTTGGCTTTTGGTATAGCTTTGGCGGCAGAAACTGGGTGCGGAATTATCTGGCGCGGCTTGTCGGGGGCATGATTGGTGCCGAAATACAGGTGGAAGACCTGCATATAAGCGATAAACAGATTTACCTGCAAGGCTTTAGCCTTAGCCTGCCGGATAGCCTGCTGGATTTGGAAGTGGAGAGCATCAGCATCCGCTACAATCTCTATAAACTATTGGCAAATAAGTTCAAACCCGATGGCGCCATTAGCAGTATCGAAATCCTGCGTCCTAATGCCATTCTACGCTATGTAGATACGCCCAAAGATAAGAAGTACAAGCCTAAACGCCGCCGGACTTATGATTTGCCAGACCTTCGTAAATACTTCAAAACTGCTCAATTAGTCGATGGCAGCATTTTTGCCGATTTAGCCTTTCCCTTGAAGATACAAAACGATGACTATCTATATATAGAAGAGGGACTTCGCAAGATAAACCTCAAGCTGGATAACGACCAAGCCAGCCATATCTCTTTAACGGCAATAAGTTCCCGCGGAGGCAGCCTGGCTATTGAAGGCACTTTGAAGGCGGGGCAGATAGAGCAAGCGCAAGCGGAATTGGCAAACTACAAACCGCAGTATATTGCGCATCAGGATATTCAGGGCTTTGGTAGCGAGATAAACCTAAACTTAAGCTATAGCGGGACTTTGGATATTGAACAGGCGGATTACAGCGCCCAAGCTATCATTTGGAATACCCAGGCTACTCTGCTAAACGAATATCCCCTCAAAGTGCCCTTTATCTCTGCCAGTTTGGATGGTGCCAATCTCAAAACCGAGATCAGCAGTTCTCGCCTGGGCAGCAGCACTTTCAATGCCAGAATAAACCTGCAAAACCTGGGTAAAGAGCCAAGCTTTGATGGTTCCAGCCTGAACGCCAATCTGGATTTGGGGATGATATTGCCAGAGCTTTCCGGACGCGTGCAAGCTCAGGCACAGGCTTCCGGCACTTTTCAGGAGCCTTATCTTGCCTTGCAGGCAAATTCCGCCAAAGCCGCTTATGACATCTGGGGATTAGAGGATATCAAGCTCAAAGCCCGCTACGAGAAGGACATAGCCTATCTGGAACTGGAACATGGCATTTACGAAAACCAGTCGTTAAAGCTAAATGCCAGCTTTGATCCTTACCTTATGGCATTAAAGGCGGAGCTGGATACCGAGCCTTTGGGCGCAGAGAATCCCGTATATACGGCAAAAGGCAAGCTGGAACTGGATGGCTTATTGCTAACCCCCTATCCTATGCTTAGCTTGAATATCTCCCATCTGGATATGGGCTACCAGGATGCCCTTATCCAAAACATCAATGGCAATTTAGAGATGGTTCCTTTGGAAGATGCTTTACTTATTAGTGCGGATCTATATGCCAAAGATGAACTTACACTAAGCTTAGCTGGGGATATATTGGGGCAGCAATACGTACTGGATTTGGATTTCAAAGACCAAAAACCGGGGGATTATTACCCCAAAATCCACAATCTCGAATCCATTATTGACGGTACAATCTCGCTCAATATGTATAAGGACAAAGTATGGACGCGCACCGGCTTAAAGCTAAAAGCCACAGGGGATTACCCTCTGGAAGGGGATTTTGACCTCTTGGGAAGCGTAAATATAAAGGATTTAAGTGGTTCCCTCTTTTTGCAAAGCTATAATGCGACATTTAATAATGAAGCTTTCAAGCTTGATCTTGCTGCCCAATACCAAAATGAGGAACTGAGCCTGCATGGCTTACGCCTGGGCAACCTCCTGAGTTTAAGCGGCAAAATCAACCCCAAAGACTGGCAAAATATGGTCTTTGACCTGGCTCTCAAGGGTTTGAACAATCAGATTATCGCTGCCTATTACCCCTCTTTGGCGCTGTATCTGCCAGATTTTCAGGATTTCAGCCTTTTTGCCAAATACAATCAAGCAGGGGATCGGCTTTTTGATGGCAGGCTAAACCTTCAGGATATAGACCTTATCAGCATTATTCCCATAGATTTAGAATTAACGCTTAGCGGCGCTCCGGAAGCGATTGAAGTCCTGGGCGACATCAATTCCCAGGGTTCGCGCCTAATCTCTTTGGCAGGCGAGATGGAACTACTGCCCGCTCTCAACCTAACTGTGCAGGCAGATTTTGGCGAGATCGAAGTGCAAAAACTTCTTACCCAGCCGCCTTTGGATGCCACCGTGGCGGGCAGTGTATCTGCGGAACTTAAACGACTTAATAGCAAAGTGCCCAGCCTGGAGTTTGCTGCCGATTTGCAGGCGAAAGAGATTCATATCGAAGACTTTGAGCTGGATTATGTGCGGCTCAAAGCTGCGCAGCTTTCGGAAGCTTTAATAATCGATAGCCTGCAAGTAAGCGCCACCGATATGTTTGAGCTAAGTGCCAAGGGTTCATTGGGTTACAATCTCATTTCGCAGGAGTATTTTGATGCCGGACACCGCCTGGCGCTCTCCTTGGAAGGGCAGCTTTTCCCCTGGCTAAAAGAGCTTACGGATTACATCCTGGAATCTCGTGGCGAATCCAACCTCAATCTCACTTTGGGCAATGATGATGAAAGCTTTATCGTATATTCCGGCGAGCTGGATATCCATTCCGGCTTTTTGCATCTCAAAGACCAGGTAGAGCCTTTGCGCAATATCGAAATCAAGGGTTTATTTGATAATAACCGCTTTATTCTCAGCCGCGGGCAATTCAGCATGGGCAATGGTAAGTTCTATATGAATAACGTCTTTGATGCCGAGCCAAACGACCATTTTCAGATTGCCTTCTTAGATCTCGGCTATCTGAGGTTGATGATCGAAAAGCCCGGCATTCAGGCTTCCATCCCCCTGGTAGCGCCCCCCAAAACGATATCGAATATAGCGCTTAAAGGGCAAAAGAGTCGTTATGCCACACTTCGCGGTCCCTTTGAGGATATGAAGATAGAAGCCGATATTACCGCTTCAAACCTGGATATCCTCTTCCCGCCGGGCGCAGATAACCTGGTGAATCTCATTCTTTCTGTGCGTAATACCGGTAAAAAGCCGGATAGCGATCCCATTCCCCTGCCTTTCCAGATGGATATCTTTGTAAATATCGGGGAAAACGTGCGCTACGTAACCTATCCTACGAATCTGAGCCTGAAACCGGGCGGCTTTTTGCATCTTTTGTACGATGGAAATAACTTCATCGTAAAAGAGGTATTTATTACTTCAGACCGCGGGACGGTGGACTTCCTGGGCACCGTATTCCAAGTGGATAATATCAATATCTCCATGATCGACCAGCAGGATATCATCAACGTGGAAGGGCTTTTTTCCAAACGCACGCCGGATGGCAGCACCGTAAGCCTGTCCGTGCATTCCACTCCGGAATTTGATAAGAGCCTGCTGGATCGCCTGCAAATCTCGCTCTTTAGCGATAACCCCCAAGACCGCAACATTAGCCAGGTGCTCTCCCGCATGCGCTATAACCAAAATATGGATGAATTGCCCGATGAACAGAAGCAGAACCTCTTGCAGGATGAGGCATTGGGGCTTATCGGCGAAAACCTGAATGCCTCGGTGCTAAACCCCATCTTTTACCCAGTGGAAAACTGGTTGCGCCGCAGCCTGGGGCTGGATAGCTTTAGCATCAATGCCGGCTTTATCCAAAATCTCTTTACCGAGTATTCCAGCGATCCCTCTCAATTAGCAGAACTTACAGATATCAATAACATTGCCAGCGATATTAGCCGTTTCTCTTCGGCGATTTTACTAAATAACCTCTCCATTTCCATGAGTAAATATCTGGGCTACCGTTTCTTTATCGACTATTCCTTTGGCTTGCAAGAAGCTACCGACTTGCAGAAAAAGACCAAAATCATGGTGTCCCACGATACTTCTTTGCGCCTGGTATTGCCCAAAGATTACCGCATGGGCTATACCTTCCGCTATGAACCCAGCGCTGCGGGCATTACGCATGAGATAATGCTGCAGAAGATGCTGCGCTTTTGGGGCTTGTAATTATCTTTGATTGAATGGGGGAAAGCCATGGCTCACCGTATTGTTGCCCTCGCAATGCCCTCGCCTCTACCGGCATTTTGTGGGGAGAGGCGAGGGCACTGTGAGAGAGGCTAATGGGCAAGCGATGACAAAAAACGTGATTATCAATGGAAAAGCTACCGCTAATTGTCGCGAATGAGAACGCTAATTTACGCGAATGTTGGGCTGGTGGTGCATTTTAAACTGCCAAACCTCGTGGCAACGGATAAATAATCATTAAATAAAATATTCAATATCCTCATCTCATTATATATCATAACGATACCCATCTCCGTCCTCAGCCAATATCCAAAAATCCAAAAATACTTCTTGACAGAAAGCACGCTACCATTATAGTTGACTACATCACTAAGGCAGTGCCAGTGAAATACTAAGACAAGAGGTCTGCATGAACTACTTTAAAGCTGACGTACCCATATACTTGCAGCTTCGGCAAGAGATCGAAGAGCAGATCCTGGATAAGGTGCTAAAAGAGGAGGATCAGCTCAAATCCTATCGTGCACTTGCTGCCGAATATCGCATCAATCCCATTACCGTGGGCAATGCCATCAACGCTTTGGTAGCGGAAGGCGTTCTTTATCAAAAGCGGGGGGTAGGCGTATTTGTAGCTGCCAAAGCCCGCGAAACGATAATCCGCAGCCGACGGCAGAGTTTTATGGAAGAAACTTTGGAGCCAACGCTAAAGCTGGCACGAAGTTATGAGATTCCTCTGGAAGAAATCCTGAAAATGAGTAAAAGTATTTATGGAGAAGAAAAATGACTGTGTATGAAAGCAAGTTTGAGAATAATCCCACTCCTTACGAGGTATTGGGATTAACGAAGCATTATGGCAAGTTCAAAGCCCTGGAAAACGTATCCTTTAGCTTGCCCTGGGGGAGGATTGTGGGGCTTTTGGGACGCAATGGTGCGGGCAAATCCACCTTGATGCGCTCCATGCTGGGCTTTATCCGGCATGAAGGCACGGTGCTTTTGGATGATAGAGCGATCAAACACCGGGATCACCGCATTTTTGACCAGGTGGCGTTTATTCCAGATATAAGCGGCTTGGACGATAGGCTTACGGTGCAGCAAAGCTGGGATTATTTTAGAGATATGAATCCGCATTTTAATCAGGAACGTGCCGAGAGGCTGCTCAAAAATAGCGGGCTACCCATGAATAAGAAGGTGGCGAAGCTCTCCAAAGGCATGAAAACAAAGCTTTATCTACTCCTTACCATTTCGCTGGATGTGCGCTATCTGCTATTGGACGAGCCTACTTTGGGGCTGGATATCGCCTTTCGTAAAGAGTTTTACAATATCATCTTAGGAGAGTTTTTTGATGAAGAGCGCAGCATCTTTATCTCCACCCATCAAGTGGAAGAGGTGGAGCATATACTGCAGGAGATTATCTTTATCGATAATGGCAGGATTATCCTGCATGAAGAGGTGGATGCCCTAAAGGACAGATTGAAAGTAATATCCTTGCCGCAGGAACGCCGGGCGGAATTGGAAGCGCTGAAACCAAATGTAATCAATAGCGCTTTGGGCTTTGTAAGCGCGATAGTGGATCAAGCGGCGGAGATAGAGGGCGCGCAATATGGCAGAGCACAATTGGCAGATATCTTTTTAGAATACGTAGGAGGTTCTCATGAAACAATATAGTACACTCATCCGCAAAGAATGGCAGACCCACAAGAATAGCTTTTTAATCCCTTTTTATGTGGTAAGCGGCATCTTAGTGCTCTTTGCGCTGATCTCGTTTTACGCCCTTGCCCGCTACGGTAGTTCAAGCTTCACCTTGGTGGATTTTCCCGCTTTGGAAAAGCATTATCTGGATATTCTGGTATGGAACCTGGTGGTGGGCATTGCCGGCGTAATAGGCATGTTTTGCCTGGCGACCATGAGCCACGTAAATGAATCTATGCTAAATCATGACCATCAAAAGAAATGCGAGATACTGCACAGCGCTCAGCCCTGCAATCCGATGAAGATTATCGCAGCAAAATTTAGCTTATCTTTTATCGGAATAATCTTGCAATACATTATGATTATCATAATTGGGGCGCTGATACTGGGCGCTTTTCTTGCCTATATGGGGCAAAACTTTTGGCTGGTAAGTGTGCAAGCCGCGCTCTCCACTTTGCCAATGCTAATGTATGCCAGTTTTGTGATCAATTCCTGTGTCTGGTTCTTTTCCTGCCTCTTTCGCCGAAAATCCTCAGTTTATTCGTGGATCTTCATAGTGGGCGGACACCTGATGCACCTCATTGTAGAAAACACCTGGAAGGGAATCAATTTCCCCAGCCCGCTCACCTTTATATTCAATACCATAATGAGAATATTCAGTTACAAAAATCTGCCAGGGTTTTCCTTTGGCTTAAAAATGAAGGCATTGAGCACAGGGGAATTGGTATTGCATCTTACAGTGGCCACCGGACTTTACCTGCTGGGTTATTACCTGTATAAAAACCGGGAGATAATGTAAAAATAAACCGCTGTGTATTGTAGCAAACCGGAGGGCTATTGGGCTATGGGCGGAGGGCTAAGAGCTAAGAGCAAAGGGCGGAGGCGGCGAGCCTGAATAATGAAAAAACCCAATACAAATGAATATTGTGGAATATTATCAACCCCAAAATATCTCTCATAAGCTCTAAACTCATGAATATATCTTGACTAAATAAGCCGAAAATATTGAATGGTTCTATCTGCTTGATATATTGAGAAAGTGTGTCCAAAGCGGAAAAGATATTATAGGAAGCAAAGTATGAGGCAAGAACGCTGTTCGATTCAAAACCCGAAATTGCCACACAGCGCAGGATTAGCGCGTATGGCAGCGCTTTTTATAGTTCTTACTTTTGGCTTTCAGTGCTTAAGTGCTACAGAGCGCGTCTTCAAATTGGGCGTTTTGGCGCATCAGGGTAAGGAAAAGTGCATCTTGGAGTGGCAGCCTACTGCGGATTATCTTAGCGAGGCATTGCTTCAGTATGATTTTGACCTGGTTCCTTTGGGTTTTGATGAGGTAAAAACCGCCGTAGCCGCAAAGAAGATAGATTTTTTGATCGCCAATCCGGGAATCTTTGCGGAGATGGAATTGGAACACAAACTGGAGCCAATTGCCACTCAATTAAATAATATCAATGGAGATAATTACTCCTCTTTTAGTAGTGTAATCTTTACCCGTGCTGATAATCCGGATATCCGTTCTTTGCAGGATATTCGCGGCAAAAGCGTAATGGCAGTGGCGCCCAATTCCTTTGGTGGCTGGCTGATGGCTTTGCGGGAGATGCGTTCGCGGGGCTTGGATATTCCCAAGGACTTACAGCGTTTAAGCTTTAGCGGCACTCATGACGGGGTAATAGAGAGTGTGCGCAACCGCTTAGCAGATGTGGGAGTTACTCGCTCTGGTCTATTGGAAGAACAGATGGCAAAGAATAAACTCTTTCACGGCGAGTTTTTGGTATTAAATCTGCAAGGTTGGGACGCTGAATATCCCATTATGCATTCCACGGAGATGTATCCTTTCTGGCCTTTGGCAAAGCTGCCGCATATAACGCCGCATGTAGCGCAGCGGGTATCTGAATTGCTTATTTCTCTGTCGGCTGATGATCCGGTTTTGGTCGCGGCGGGGATTAGCGGCTGGACGATTCCGCGTAATTACAATATCGTGCATTCCTGCCTGAAAGACCTGCGTATAGGTCCTTACAAAAAGTATAGTTTCTATTCCATACGAGAGCTTATCTTGCTGTATGGCTGGGTGTATGCCATTATCTTGCTGCTTATTACGGGCTTGCTTTTTACGATCTGGCACAGACGCAGCTTGTACAGACGGCTTTTGGTAAATAACCACACAATTCTGGAGCAAAAAGAGGAATTTCAGGAGCTTTATGAAGAAAACCGTATTCTTACGGAAAACCTGAGCGTAGGTATTGCTTTTATCGATAAAGACCTGAAATTGCTGGTAACGAATCCGCAGCTTCGGGAGTGGTTTCCGGGGCTAAGTCATGAGGACGTAGAGCATTGCTATCAAGTATTAAATACCAAAGGTATAGCTGAAGAGTGCGAGTCTTGCCACGTAAAACAAAGCATTGATGATGGCAAAAAGCATCAGATAATCCGGGAACTAAGGCGGGGAGACCAGCTTATGTATTTCAACGTAAGCGCCGTACCTATTATTGGGAAAGATGGTATAGTAAGTTCGGTTTTGGAAATCTTTGAGGATATCACCTCTTTAAAAGAATATGAAAAGGAGCTTTTGCAAGCCAAGCTAATTGCAGAAGAGGCAAATCAGGCAAAAAGCGGACTGCTGGCAAATGTAAGCCATGAGGTGCGCACGCCCCTGAATTGCGTAGTGGGCTTTATTGATCTATTGATGGATACGCAGCTTAATTTCATCCAAAGCCAGTATCTGGATAATGCCTTAAATTGTGCGCAAAACATGCTGCGGATTCTGAATGACATCCTAGATTATTCCAAGATTGAAGCGGGAAGGCTGGATTTGGATTTGGTAAAAACCGATATGGTGAATCTGATAGAGCAAACCGTGGATGTGGTGAAGTTTTCCGCTGCCAAAAAGCAACTGGAGTTTTTGGTAAATATCCCGCCGGATATACCTCGCTTTGCCTGGGTTGACCCCCTGAGGCTGAAGCAAATCCTCATCAATCTCTTAAGCAACGCCATCAAGTTTACGCAGAAGGGCGAAGTGGAGCTAAAAGTAAGCTACAAATACCTTACCGAAAGACGCGCCTGCTTTACTTTTCAGGTAAGAGATACCGGAATAGGCATTAGCCAGGAGCAGCAGGCAAAGCTATTCCGTCCCTTTACCCAGGCAGAAAGCTCTACCAGCCGCGAATATGGCGGTACCGGTTTGGGGCTTTCCATCTCCCGCTTTATCGCCCAAAAGATGGGCACAGACATCCAGATCAAGAGCGAAAAAGGCGAAGGCAGCATCTTTAGCATTGCTATCAATACTGATTTTGAAAAAGGGGTAAACCTGAGTTATACCCATTTGAAGGGACGCAAAATCCTCTTTATCGATGATAACCCCAGCAAGCTGGAGATAATGGGAAATACCCTAAAGTATTGGGGAATGGAGTATTATCCCGTAATAAGCGCACCCGAAGCCCTCGAAACCTTGCAGAAGGTGGGTACATTTGATGTAATCATAGTGGATTACCATTTGGAAGGGCTAAAAGATATTAGCCTGATCAGCGAAATGCGCAAAATAATCGAAAGTAAAGGTGAGCCTATGCCTGCCTTTATCCTCAATACTTCTACCGAAGATAGATTGAGTCAGGACGCTTTGAAAGACATGGGTTTGCGCTACCGTTTGGTGAAACCGGTGAAGTTTACAGAATTGTATCTGTATCTGCGTGAGGTGATGGAGGGTGTGGCGGAAGAAATGGATAATGTATTGGTAAGTAAGCCCCAGGAAGAAGTAAGTGATGCAATGCAGTATTGGCAGGGAATAAAGATTTTGGTGGCAGATGATAACCCGATGAATCAGATATTGTTTGAAGAGATCATGAAAAAGGAATTGCCTGCCATAAAGTTGATTAAGGCGGAAAATGGTTTGGAAGCGGTGAGCCTTGCTACTACTCAAAAGCCGGATTTGGTTCTGATGGATTTGCAAATGCCAAAGTTGAACGGCTTGGAAGCTACCAAACGCATTCGTGAGTGGGAAGCGGAGAATCCCCAGCGCGGGAGAATGCCGGTAATAGCGCTTACAGCGGGAATAATAGCACATGAGCGCCAGAACTACCTACAAGCCGGGATGGATTACTTTTTAACCAAGCCCCTTTCGGTGGGAGCGCTGATGCTGGTGCTAAAAAAATATCTGCCCGAAGAGGCGGAACTTCCTGCTTTGGAGCCAGATACAGAAAAGGAAAAAGGCGAGTGCATCAATTGTGAGCACTTTGAATGTGGCAAACTCTTTGCGCGCATTTTCAAAGACCGGGTATTGCTAATTGAATTGATCGAGCTGGCAAGAAGTCAATTAGCCGAGAACTTTGAAGCATTGGAGCGTGCAGTGGCTGAGCATAACCTGAAGAAGATTCAATACTTTTCCCATGCCATCCGCGGGATCGCGCTGAATATGAATCTGCCTATATTGGTGCAAAATATGCAGTATATGGAGCAGAATCTGGATGTGGAAACAGATGTTTTGCAGGGAAATCTGCAAACTGTATTAAACGAATATGAAATAATAAAAACAATATGGAGCAATCTCACATGAAGAGGATATTATTACTTAGCTTGGTATTAGCGCTGGGGATAGCGATATTAACGGCACAAGAAGGCGAAAACTACCGCGGGCTAAAGCAGGTGGTGGAAAAAGAGTATTTGATAAACCAAACCTTTGGGCAAAACAAGATGAAGCTAAGCCAGGTCAAAACTGGGTTTTACAACGACCGGGGCGCCTTACAAAACTGGATTTTGGAGCAAGGCAACAGAAGCTTTTTGGGACAGGTAAAGATACTATCTTCGCAAGATGCCAAAGAGCGGGAAACGCTTTATTATGATTATATGAACCGGCTTACGGGGCGCAGATACGAGCAGCAGGGACCGCAAGATAATGAGATTACGATGATTGAATATGATGCCAAGGGAAAGCTGCTAAACAAAAAGCGCAGCCGCTACTTTGCGGTAGGTGATGAAAAGTGGGACTTTGAATACAATCAGGTGGGTTATCTTACGCATTATAGCCAGGCACCGCTGGCAAGCAATTCACTGGTCTCGCAGGAATATGAATACGATTATTTTGACGAGCTAAATAGCATTCACCATTACCTTTATACTGAAGATAACGCAGGTGCACTGAAGGAAATAAGAAGCGAAGACCCCGAAGGTAAATTGCAAAAACGAGTGGAATATATTTATAACGAGCAGGGGCTTTTATTGGAAGAGAAAAGTTTTGAGGGCGAGGATGCTCCCCTGGGCGGAATCCGCTATACTTATGATGATAGGCAGCGCCTGATTCAGAAGCTGGAATATCGGTACAATCCTCGTTATGGTGGGGTGTATCAAACTACGAAACAGTGCGACTATAGCTATTTCTAAATCTAAGTAAAGTATTTATGGATAGGCAGTAAGCATCAGGTTATTGCCTATTTTTTTGTAAGAGATTTCGCTAAAGCGGATGGCTTGGCTGATATTGGAGATAGGCAGGCTCTTTAGTATGGCTTTATCGCCTCCCAAAAGCAAGTCGCCATAAAAGATAATGTATTTATCGATAAGCTTTTGGGCGATAAAAGAGGAGCTGAGGGTATCGCCGGCTTCGATGAGGATGCTACGGACACCACGAACATAAAGGCTATTCAGGATGTACTGCAAGTCAAGCCCTTGATCATTGCTGGGGACCTGCTGCATCTCGATGCCGGTTATATCAAGAGAAAGGATATTTTTAAGCGGGGCTGCATGATAAAATATCAGGCTGGGATACTCTTTTGCGCTTCTTACAAAATCCGAAAGTGGGGAGACTCGCAGGCGGGAATCCAAAAGAACCCTGAGCGGCTGCCTTGCTTTAGATACCCCGCGCACATTGAGCATGGCGTTATCCAGATTTACAGTGCGACCGCTGCTGAGGATGGCATCCACCTGGGCACGGATTTTGTGCACTTCGCGGCGGGAGGCATCGCTGGTAATCCACTGTGAACTACCATCTTGCGCTGCGTATTTACCATCCAGAGAAAGGGCAGTTTTCCAGATCACGAAGGGGCGCTGCTGGGTGATATTGGTAAGGTAAATCTCGTTTTGCCGGCTGATTTCCTTCTGCAAAAACCCGCATTCCACCGTGATGCCATGTTCTCTTAGAGCCTGAAAGCCTTTGCCGTTTACTTTGGGATTGGGGTCTTGAATGCCCGCCACCACTTTGCGGATGCCGGCGGCGATAATCGCATCTGTGCAGGGTGGGGTTTTGCCATAGTGGCAGCAGGGTTCCAGGCTTACGTATAGTGTAGCGCCACGGGCGGCGGCACCGGCTTTTTTTAGCGCATCCACTTCCGCGTGGTCTTTGCCCATAGCCTGAGTGCGTCCGCGGGCGATAATCTCGCCATCTTTTACGACAATCGCACCTACAAAGGGATTGGAGCCGGTATGTCCGCGGGATTTTTCGGCTTCGCGTACTGCGAGTTTCAGGTATTTTTCATTGATAGTGCTCAAGGTTTTTCCTTGCTAATTCATAATCCGGCTTTTGTTTGAGGATAGCTTGCCAGGTATCAAAGGCTTTATCTTTTTGTTTCAAAGCGATATAGGCAATACCCAGGTTGTTCAGTGCGTCCAGATTATCTGGTTCCAGCCGGGCAATATCGGAAAAATAGCGGATGGCAGCGGGGTAATCCTTGCTATTGAGCGCCAAAATGCCTAAGTTCATATAAGCTGGCGAAAAGAGCGGATCGAGCGCGATGGCGAGCTTAAAGTCTTCAATAGCAA
>JAQVIX010000076.1 GCA_028695495.1 Candidatus Cloacimonadota bacterium
CCAGCTTTTTTAGCTAAATTCGAACAACAATTTGTGTTTTCAGGTGTGTCCAAAGATATTATTTGAAATCATGATGTGAAACACAGTAAAAACCACTTTCTCAAAACTGAGTTATTTCAACGGAGTCTTCATTATTCATCATTCATTATTCATCATTCATCATTCATCATTCATCATTCATTGTTCATTACTCATCAGGCAGTTGCGCTTGCTCATCTACTTCCAAAACCTCCACCTTATCCAGGCGCCGTTCGATCATGCGGCTGCGGTTTGTAGCGTTATCCAGTTCATTACCCGCAGCTTCTATCTTCTTTTTCGCCTTTTCCAATACATCGCCGAAGGTGCCAAATTCCTTTTTCACGCTTACCAGCAGCTTCCATACTTCGCTGCTTTTCTTTTGGATGGCGAGGGTTTTGAAGCCCATTTGCAGGCTATTGAGCAGGGCGGCGAGGGTGGTGGGTCCGCAGAGGATTACGCGATATTCGCGTTGGATGAGTTCAAAAAGCCCGGAGATGCGTAAGGTTTCGCCATAGAGGCTTTCAAAGGGGAGAAAGAGCAGCGCAAAATCCGTGGTTAAAGGCGGATTGATATATTTATCGCGGATATCGCGGGCGCTACTTTTGATATTTGCCACCAGCGCTTTTTGGTGCAATTGATATTCGGCAAGATTACCTGCATCGTAGGCGTCCAGCATATTTTGATAATCTTGCAGGGGAAATTTGGCGTCGATAGGCAGGTACACTCTGGAATCGCCTTCTTCGGGACCGGGCAGGGCAATGGCATATTCCACTACTTCCTGGCTGCGCGGACGCGGCTTGAAATTAACTTCATACTGCTCGGGCGTAAGGATTTCTGCCAGCAGGTTCGCAAGCTGCAATTCACCCAAAATGCCGCGGGGTTTTACGCCTTCGAGGGTGCGCTTGAGATCGCCCACTCCGGTGGCGAGGTTTTTCATTTCACCCAAACCTTTGTGCACCTCTTCCAGGCGCTGGCTCACCTGAGTGAAGGATTCGCCCAGGCGTTTTTCCAGCGTGGCGTGCAGTTTTTCATCCACGGTTTTGCGCATTTCTTCCAGCTTGCTTTCGTTTCCGCTGCGGATTTTTTCTAGGCGCTCTTCAACGCTTTGGCGCAGTTTTTCGCTTTGTTCACCGGTAATTTGAGAAAGCTCTGCCACTTTGCGGCTCAGGCTTTCGGAGAGGTTATTCAGGGTTTTGGCAAGCTCATCGCGGTTTTGGGTGGCGTCCCGCGTAATCTGCTCGCGCAATTCGCCTAAATTGCTGCTCAATTCGTTTCGGGTATCCAGCGCTTGTTTATGCTGGTTCATCGCCGCTTCGCCCAAGGCTTTCTGCAATTCCTCGCGGTTTGCCTGGTTTTGGCTTTGGATTTCGCTGCGGATAATAGAAAGTTCATCTTTGAATAAACGTCCCAGGCGTTCAATTTCGCTACTAAGTGTAGCGATATCCTGCGCTGAGGGTCCCGCAGCTTTTCGGAAAATAAGGGTAAATACCACGCCAAGGGTGATAATCTGCAAAGCAAATAGTAAATAAAGCATCTTAAGAGCCTCCTGGTCTTGATTAAAAAGGGGTGGCAAAGAGTCTGCGGACGCTGCCGGGGAGACTCTTTGCCAGACTATTGTTTTAGGTTAATTCCGGATACAGCGGGAAACGGCGGGTAAGAGTCTGCACTTCGCTCTTGATCTCTGCCAGAGCGGCTTCGTCTTCATAATTATCCCGCACGCGGGCGATGAAGCCGGCGATCTGTTGCATTTCGGGAGTGCCCATGCCGCGGGTGGTAACGGAAGGGGTGCCCAGGCGGATGCCGGAGGCTACAAAGGGGCTGCGGGTATCGAAGGGAACGGTATTTTTATTTGCCGTAATGCCTGCTTTATCCAGGGCTTCTTCCATCTTCTTGCCGCTGGGACCGCCCTTTGCTTCGGGACCCAGATCGATAAGCATGAGGTGGGTATCGGTGCCGCCGGAAACCAGATCAAAGCCTTCTTTGATAAGCGCTTTTGCCAATGCCTGAGCGTTTTCCAATACATTTTTCATGTAGCTTTTAAATTCCGGCTGTAAGGCTTCGTGGAAGGCAACTGCTTTGCCGGCAATGGCGTGCATGAGGGGACCGCCCTGAAGTCCTGGAAATACATTGCCATCTATCTCTTTGGCATAGATTTCTTTAGAGAGGATGAGCCCGGCACGGGGACCGCGCAGGGTCTTGTGGGTAGTAGAGGTAACTACATCGGCATAAGGCACGGGGTTATCGTGCAAACCGGCGGCTACCAGGCCAGCGATGTGCGCCATATCCACCATGAACTTTGCGCCTACTTTATCCGCAATTTCGCGGAAGCGGGCAAAATCTATCTTGCGGGGATAGGCGGAAGCGCCGGTGAGGATCATCTTGGGCTGATGCTGAAGCGCTAATTTCTCGATTTCGTCATAGTCAAATTCGTGGGTATCTTGCCGCACCTGATAGTGGATGATATTGTACAGCATGCCGCTAAAGGAAAGCGGGTGCCCGTGGGTAAGGTGCCCGCCATGCGCCAGCTCCAGCGAGAGCACGGTATCACCTGGTTTTACCAATGTAAAATAGGCTGCCATATTGGCTTGGGAGCCGCTATGTGCCTGCACGTTTGCGTGTTCTGCGCCAAAGAGCTGCTTGGCGCGCTCAATGGCGAGGCGTTCTACCATATCCACATATTCGCAACCACCGTAGTAGCGTCCATATAGCTCGTAATTTGGCTTGCCGGTCTTTTTGCTAAAGCGGTAAGGATAGCCTTCAGCGTATTTATTGGTGAGGATGCTGCCTTGCGCTTCCATCACTGCCAATGAGGTAAAGTTTTCACTGGCGATTAGTTCCAGATTTTCCTGCTGCCTTTTTAGTTCGCTATCGATAGCAGCAAAGAGTTCGGGATCTTGCTTTTGAATGTGTTTCACAGTTATTCTCCTTGATGTATTTTATCTATTCTTATTTGGTGGCGTCCGCCTTCAAATGCCGTCTGAAGCCAGGCTTTTAGGATCTCGCTGGCGTAAGGGGCGGCGATGAAGCGGGCGGGGAGTACCAGGATATTGGCATCGTTGTGCCGGCGGCTGAGGCGCGCAATATCGGTATTCCAGGCAAGTGCAGCGCGGATGCCGGGCACTTTATTTGCCGTAATGCTCATGCCTATCCCGCTGCCGCAGATGAGGATGCCTTTTTCGCAAACTCCTTCGGCGATGGCGCGGGCGGCGGCAAAGCCGGTATCCGGATAATCCATGCTTTGGCTATCGTAAGTGCCAAAATCCATGAATTCATATTCGGGAAAGGCGCGGATTAGCTCTTCTTTGAGGGCATATCCGGCGTGGTCGCAGGCAATGGCGAGCTTCACGATTCCACCGCCATCAGGCAACTAAGCGCAATGCAATAGTATTTGGAAGCTTCGCTTTCGCTGCGGCTCATTACCACTACGGGCTTTGTGGTGCCCTGGATGAGTCCGGCAAGTTCGCCCTCGGCAAAGAGCATTAAGCCCTTGTAAAAGGCGTTTGCAGTTTCCAGATTTGGAAAGATGAGGATATCCGCTTCGCCGGCGATGGGGGTGGGGATGCCTTTTATTTCCACGCTTTTGGGATCGCAAGCAAGGAAGATATCCAGAGGGCCATCGATGGTGCAGCCCTTGATTTGCCCGCGCTCTGCCATCTTGCACAGCAGGGCATAATCCAGGGTATTGGGCATGCCGGCATTTACCTTTTCGGTGGCGGAAATCAGCGCTACTTTGGGCTGCGCAATGCCCAATTTGTGCGCCATGGCAACGCTATATTCTATCATCGCCTGCTTTTGGGCAAGATCGGGATAAGTAAGCACGGCGGTATCCGAGATGATAAGCAATTTATCATAGCGAGGCAGTTCCAGCGCACAGGCATAGCTCATCACGCGTCCGGCGGGCAGCAGCCCACGTTCTTTATTCAATACGGCTTTGAGGAACTTATCCGTATTTACCAGCCCTTTCATAAGCACATCCGCTTCGCCAGAGCGTACCAAATCCACCGCCTGGCGCGTGGCTTTGTCCTGATCCGGCTCGTGGACTATCTGGTAGCTATCTAAAGGCAGATTGAAGCTTTTTATGAGGGGCAGGATGCGGCTTTCAGCGCCCAAAAGCAGGGGGAAGATAAAGCCTTCGGAGGTGGCGCGGGCAAGGGCGCCGATGCTATTGAGGTCTTCGGCAAGAGCTACGGCAATGCGCGTCTTGCTACCCAAAGCCTTCGCTTTTTCGGCTATTTCACACAGGCGTTTCATTATTTTGCCTGTAGTGCTGCTAAGGCGATGGAATATAGCTTGGAGCGTTCGCTATCGCCACGCGAGGTAAGCACGCAGGGCACGCGGGCACCGCTCACCACGGCGCAAAGCTCGCTTTTGAGGAGCTTTACCACGGTTTTGTAAAAGGTATTGCCGCTTTCGATATTGGGGAAGAGGATGCAATCCGCATCGCCACATACAGGGTTATCCGCCATGCCTTTGATCTCTGCACTTTCCTTATCCAGTATGAGATCAAGCGCCAGAGGACCATCTACTATGGCACCTTTGATCTGCCCGCGCTCTGCCATTTTGGCGATCAAAGCAGCGTCATAACTGGAAGATAGCTTGGGCAAAGTTTGTTCACTGGCGGAAAGCAGCCCCACCTTCGGGGTTTCGATACCCAAAAAGTGGGCAGTTTTAATCAGATAATTGGTAATTACGATCTTTTGGTTCAAATCTGGCTGCGGGATGATTGCCACATCGCCAAAGGTAAGCAGTTTATGATAATTCGCCGGTTCTGCCACGGTGATATGGGTCAAAATGGCGCCGGGATCCATAAGCCCGCGTTCTTTATTTAGGATGGCGCGCATATAACGATCTGTAGAAAGTAGCCCTTTCATCAGAAAATCGCCTTTGCCTTGATTGATGAGATCCACGGCGAGGGTGGCGGCGGGCAGGTCGCTATCGGCGTGCACGATTTGGAAAATGGCGGGGTCGAGATTATTTTCCGCCGCTACTTTGGCAATAATCTTTCTATCGCCCACTAAGATGCCTTCCACAATGCCTTTTTGTACGGCTTCGCCCACGGCGCAGATGGTATGGGCATCTATCGCCCAGGCAGCCACCATGCGCTTCTTGGGGCGCGTGGCGAGAACTTCAAACATTTGATCGAGTTTACGAATTTCCATTGTTTATTACTCCAATTTGTTTATTATCATATTTTATTTAAAAACACCAGGATTGCAAGAGGTTCAATGCTCTGGCTTGCACGCGAACGCTGGATTTTTCCCGATAAAGCAGATTGCCACCGGGTGCATAGTATTCCAGATAAATCTCGTGTTCGCCTTCCGGCAGGGGAATCTCGGCTATATAGGCAGCGGCGGGGAAGAAGTTTGCCAGCCTCAGGTCGGCATTTTCGCTAAGATAAAGCCCGATATCGGCAGTCATGCTAATCAGCATGGAAGCGAGTGAACTGGTTTTGCTCTCTGCTTCGCGCTTCGCCTTTTCCATCGCCAGTCCTTTTGCCACGGTGCGGGCAAGGCTTTTGAGCAGGATGCCCGCTTCTTTGGTGGCAAAGCTCTTTTGGGCAGTAAGGGCAAAATCCTCCAGCTTTGCCAGGGGGTAGCGCTTGCCATCGGCAGAAACCGCTACGACCTGCCCAATGCGCGGGCTGCGGTTTTGCATTTTGGGGATGCTGAGCTTGAAATAGTAATCCGGCTGCATATCCTTCCAAAAGAGCTGAAGCGCCGGCATGGTGGGGTCGCTGCCGCTTACTAAAATATGGTCTTTACCGCCGCGCACCTGAAGCTCTTGCGCTACCTTATAGGGACCGCGATTCGCAAAACAGAGCACTTGCAAATACTGCTTTGAACCGCGCTCTTGCGGATGCACCAAGGATGGCGGCCTAAAGGGATATAACTCCGGCTGAGACTGGAAGGCAAAAAGGATATTATCGTAATCTATGCGGGCGGCATGCAGATCGCCGGCGGCTAAATAACCCAAGAGGCTGAGGTAGCGCGCCAAGGCGGAAGAATGGAAATGGAACTTGCTGCTTTTTAGCTCGGACTGATAATGCTCATCCTGGCTTAGCTCCTTTTCCATCCGCGCATATTTGCTTTCCAGATGGCTTAGCTTGTCGTCTATCCGACGGGTTTCCACCTGGGCGGAAGCGAGGTCTTGCAGCTGCAGGTAGTTCAAACATTTAAAGATATTGATATAGATATCTTCATAATCTTCGCCGGCATATTCCAAGGTATTATCATTGAGCAACATGGAACCGGCGGCACGGCTAAGGCTCTTGGTTTGCAGCTCTTCAAAGGCACGCTCCGCCTCTTCCAATAAGGCATTGCTGGCTTCCCAATCCCCCTGATAGTGGTGTAAAAGTCCGGCATCTAAATAGTATAAAAGACGGTCTTTTTTGGAATAGGCTTTAGGAGATTCCACTGCCTTTAGCACTTCCTCCAGCTCGCGCGCCTGCAAAGCGGCATCGATATTCTGGCTTGAAGGCTGGGTAGTAATGAGATTGGCGCAAGCTGCCAAAAAGAGCAGTGCGGCAAATGCTAAGAGCCGAAAGACACCTGCTTGCATGATTTTATATTACATTTTGTAGCGGCTTTGTTGCACGATTTTCTTGATTTCTTTGCTGCCTATCCATACAATTTCGCTGCTTTCCACATTGATCAATTGCATATCCACTTGGTAAAACTTCGCACTGGTGCGGTCAACTTTGTCCATAATGGTCTTTACCGAGGCTTGCAACATATAGTCTGCGCCCACTTCCTGTGCCATCTTCTTGGCGGTTTCCTCGGAAGCGTGATATTGCTGCTCGGTGCGTTCTAGCCGCACCTCATCGCGGTCCTCGCGTGAAGCTACAAAGCGCACCAAACCGCTATTGATAAGCTCGCGCGCCATATCGGTGGCAAATACCTGCATCTGGATGTGTTCGCTGGAGAGATTTTTCAAAGCTCCAATGATTACTACCGGCGGTTTGCCTTTGGTTTGGGTGAAGTTATTCATCCAGGGACGGCTTAGCATATCGCGAATCATTTCTTCGGCTACCAAACGGCTATCCGTATCGTTCCATTTGCCACTGAGATCTGTGGTGGTATCACTGGCTACGCGTTGCACTTTCACGCTGGGACCACAGGCTATGAGCAAAAGGCTCAACGCCATGATAAATATGATACTTAGTCTTTTCATTTTGCTTCTCACTAAATATTTTTTTGCTTGGGGCAATACTTGAAAAGAAGCGAAAATCTGTCAAGACTTTCTTTGCGATGTGTGCTGAGCGAGGTTTTATAGGTGTTAGGCGCTGCGCACGTTTCAAGGTTGCAGGTCGCAGGCGCTGCGAGCAAGCTCGCAAATGAATAATGAATGATGAATGATGAATAATGGCGGCTGCGCAAGCGCAGGTTGATCGTAGCTGCGCATTATCCTGTAATTGGTAAAAGCCTTTTGAACTCCGAAGCGCTAAATAAAGGCGTTGGTAGCAATGAAATGCGGATAAGCGATTTGAAGTCCAAAAGGCTGGCATAATTCGTGTTAATTTGTGTTAATTTGTGGACAAAACAAAAGCTGAGAGCATTGCAGTTCGTGATAAATTCTCATCTTTCTCGGTGGTCAATTTCGGTGCTTTCGGTGTTCTCGGTGGTTAAATAAATCCGTGGTATCCGTCAAAATCTGTTCAATCCGTGTAAGCATTGGGCAGACACATTGGTCTGCCCCTACAATTCCAGTACCTGCGCAGCGCCCGCAACCTGCCACCTCGTAATATAGTAAAAAAGTTCTTGACAATAATCCTGTACTCCAAATAGTGAATCCAGGCTTTGAGATACAGGCTATTATACATTATATAAGTATATTACGCCTGAATCAAGCGAAGCCGGATAAGATGATGATAATATAAGGAAGTAAGAGAAATGATAAAAAACATCCAAGTTATCTCAAAACATTCGCAAGTGAAAGAACTGGGTAATTCCCTGAAGTTTGACATGCTGCGGGAATTGATACGCGGTGCCGCCACCTGCCAGCAATTAGCGGATGCCTTTGGCTGTAGCAAGCAAAAAGCGCATTACAATCTCGCCAAACTATTGGAAGAAGGCTTGATTTCGGTGGAAGAAGACCCTGCCAACGGCAAGGAAGTATATTACCGCGCCAGTGCCAAGAATTACGTTTTAGATTTTTCATTGGGCGAGCATTTAACTGGAAGTTCCCTAAACAACCGTGGTGTAATCGACAAAATATTGGAAGAGGAATACAAGCTGCACTTAAGTGCCATTGCCGCCAAATTGATCAAGGAATCCCTGCGTTTGAGCGCACGGCAAAAGCTATTGGTAGTAACCGGCAAATACAATTTCCCACTGGTAGAAAAGATACTTTTGGAAGCAGGGCGCCTAAATATCCGCGTAAGCGTAATATATCAGGATGCGCAGCTTTTACAAGCTAAATATGAGGAGTATTCGCTTACTGCGTTTAAGGCGGATTACGATAATTTTAACCGTTTATTAAAGCAGCACGATGCCTATCTGAATCTAAATGGCGAAGCCCGCTTTGTGGAGCTGAAGGACGTAGAAAAGCAGCAGATTCGTAGCCAGGCTTATGAAGAGAGCCACAAGATTATTCGCTCCCGTCAGATTCGGGTGGCGATGATGCCCGGTTTGCTTTTAGATACCCTCAGCGAGCACACCATTGAAAGCGAATTGCAATTTTGGCAGGCATTGGATGTGGATTATGGCAAATTGCGCGAGAGCACCCTGCAAATATGCGAATACTATTCAGATGCAAAAGCCCTGCGTTTGAGCAAGCAATCCGGTGAATTGAGCTTCCAAAAGGAAAGGGTATTGGCAGAATGCGGCAGCTTCACCCAACACAATTGCCAAAGCCCCGTAATAAACTACCCCGGCGGCGAGGTATTGATACTACCCAAAAGCGGCTCTGCCAATGGCATTATCGAAGGCGAAATTGGCTATGCCTTTGGCGATAAAATCATCAAACCCCGGCTTACGATAGTAAATGGCGAGATCGCCGAATATTCTGCTGCCGAAAATGAGGATTTGCTGCAAAAAGCCATTGAGAGCGGTGGCGAAGATGGGCGCAAGCTGGCGCTTCTGTGTGTGGGCACAAATCCCAATGTATCACTATCCAATATCGATATTTCCTACGCCCAAAAATCCAGCGGGATAGTCTCGCTGTGGTGGGGGGATAACCGCTTTAGCGGCGGCAATATCAAAGGCGCTTGTGAATGGTTTATCCTGATGGAACAAGCAAAATTGTGCAAAATAGAAGGAGACTAAAAATGCGAAATATAATCCTTACCCTTGCTCTCTGGCTCTCTTTTAGCTTCGCATTTGCCCAGTGGCATATAGACGAAGACTTTGAGGGAATTACTACCCTGCCCGCGGGCTGGACTATCTTTGACGATGGCGATGGCATGGTCTGGCGCAATATAAGCCATGCCTATGCCCATAGTGGCAGCCGTGCCGCTTTTGTGGATAACTATCTGCCAAATCAAAATGCGGATTGGCTTATTAGCCCCCAGATTCCCGTAAGCCCCGGGGACTCTCTGCTATTTTTTACCCGTGCCTGGGTAAGCACCGAAAACCTGAAAGTATATGTTTCTACCGGTGCCCCTACTCCCTCGGATTTTACTCAGCTATTGGCAAATATCACAGATATCGGCACCCAATATCAGCAAATCCGCCTGTCTTTACAAGCCTGGGCGGGGCAAAATATCTATTTGGGTTTTTTCTGGCAATGCAGCAATTATGGCATTTTGGTGGACGATGTAAAAATAGGGCAAGTGCTATCTATCGATGCCCAGCTAAACCTGCCAGAAAGCATCAGCTTCTTTGAACGAGAAAGCTACACGTTGGATCTCAGCCCCTATATCGTATGCAGCAGCCTGGAACATGCCAGTATCGCTGTGGCGGAAAATCCTGATTTGGATGTAGAGCTATCCGGTTTGAGCGCCAGCATCAGCTCCGATAGCTTTATCGGTTCCACTTCGCTGCTCTTTACGCTTACAGACCTTGTTACCGGTCAAACTGCCTCCGATACTTTAAGCGTAATTGTAATGCCAAATCCCGCTATCGACCTGGCTTTTGAAGAAGTAATATCACCCCGCCCCTATGAATATCTGGATATGCCCTTTTTCCCCGCAGTACGGGTAATAAACCTGGGTACTCAGGCTTTTGAAGAGCAAATCCAGATTTCCCTAAATGTATATGATGAATCTGAACAGCTTATTCATACGGATAACGCTGTGCAAAACACCCTCCTCGCACCCCTGCAGAGCGATACTATCACCTTCCTTTGGGATTTTACGCCCACCCAGATTGCGAGCCTGAGCTTTGTATTTGATATCGATACCCCCGATGGCAACCTGGCAAATAACCAGCTTATATATCCCTGCAATATTGTAAACCGCCATACCACCGGCGGGCCGGACGCCTTTGGCTACCGCTATATAGATAGCAATAACCCTCTGGGGCCAGCTTTTGAATGGCTCGATATTAGCCAAACCGGCACTTCCAGCATCACCTACGGCGTGAATAATAACTGGGCGGGAGACGATAACTTTTCCGAACCCATCCCCCTGGGCTTTAGCTTCCCCTTCTATGGCACAAATTACAGCTCCGCCTGGGTGGATATCAATGGTGAAATACTCTTTGCGCCCAATAACTGGTATGTTCCCTACCCAGGCTATGGCTGGGATAACGATGGCAATATGTTCAACTACGTATATCCCATCCCCGGCTTCGATGCCATGCCGGGGCTGATAGCCGTATTTTGGGACGATTTGTATGCCGAGCAAGGCACGGGAGATGTATATTTCCAAAGCTTTGGCGAGGCGCCAAACCGCTATGCCATTATCCAATGGGACAACTTACGTTTTTATGCCGGCACCGGTGGCACGCCAGATCTGAAGTTTCAGGTAATTCTGATGGAAGATGGCAATATCAAGATGCAATATCTCACGGTGGCAACCGGGCAAACCGGCGCCAACGTGCCGCATGATAACGGACTTTCCGTTACCGTAGCCCTGCAAAACGCCGCCGCTAATGCGGGGATAGTGTATGTGCGCGAAATAGTGCAAAATAACCAATATCTGGGGATTGAGCCTGAGGGCAATTTCCTGCATCCCGATCTGGCAATTCTCTTTTATAGCGGCGAAGACCAGCAAGCACCCATTATTACGCACAGCCCGGTGGGAAATACTTTCCAGCAAAATATAGAGTTAAGCGCCCGCATATTGGATATGAGCGCTTTGGAAAGCACAACCCTGCATTACAATCTGGGCTCCGGCTGGCAACAGCTTTCCCCGGATTACATCCAGAATAACGATTACTATTTTAACCTTTCAGAGCTTACCAGCGGCGCGAATCTGCAATACTATTTTGAAGCCGTGGATAGCCATGGAAATAGCGCAAGGCTGCCCCAAAATGCTCCTGCCGAATATTTTGACTTTTGCATATTACCCCGCGCCCAAGCCAAAGTATTGGTGGCCTATAGCGGCAAACAGGATTATCAAAGAACGGAATTGCCCATCTACGAAGGCATCCTTACCGAGATGAATATCCCCTATGACATCTATAATTGGGAAGAATATTCAGATTACAGCATACCGGCTCAATATGAGGGTGTATTGGCATACGCATCCACCGGCACTGTAAGCGATAAGATGTACTATTTTGCCCAGGTGCTGGCAAATTATCTGGATTTGGGCACTCCGGAAGCGCCCCGAAATCTTTGGTTTGCTTCGGATGGACTCGCCAGCAGCCAACATGCCCATCCCAATTCCAGCAGCATCCGCCGTTTGCTGGCGGGTTATCTGCGCACAGAATACATTGCCTCCGGCTTTGGAGGCGGCAGCAATGGGCTGGGAGGTCCCGAAAACCTCAATTATGAACACGGCAGCATCCTGGCGCTTGCGGGCACCGAAGTGGGGAATGCCGGACAGGAATATCCCGTGTATGCCAATTCGCCGGATTGCATCTTTCCGCTCAATTCCGCTCCAGACCACTATAGCGATGCTGTGCCCTATCCGGAAATTGGCGCTATCTATAGCTATGCCTTTGAGGATGGTCCTTTTAATGGTCATGCCTATCTGTATCATGGCGTGGCTGCCACTCAGCTAAATACCCCCTCTTACCGCAGCATGTATTTCAGCTTCGATTTCTCTCAATTAACAAATCCCAGCCATCGCCTGCAATGGATGCAAGATATTATGAGGTGGTGGAATATCACTCCCATGGCAGCCGCCGATATCCACACTCCGGCGCTTGCAAATGGCATTAGCAGCATATATCCCAATCCCTTCAACCCCCACACCACCATTCAGTACCAGCTTGCCGCTGCCAGTAAAGTGAAGCTAAAGATTTACAATCTCAAAGGACAGATGGTAAAAACCCTGGTGCAGGAAACTAAAAGCGCTGGCAGCCATAGCGCAGTTTTCGATGGCAGAGACAATGCCGGACTCCCCCTTCCCAGCGGCGTGTATCTGGTGCAGCTTAGCCTTCCCAACCAGCGTTTTACCCAAAAAATATCCATTTTAAAATAAGGAGACCAAGATGAAAAAACAAGTTGTTATCGCCTTCCTGATGCTGTGTGCAATGGTATCTTTGAGTGCCGCAGATTATATCATCGGCACCGGCACCAGCAATCAAAACTACGTACCTCTATATGGTTATAACGATTATGGCTGGAGCAAATTCCTCTTTAGCGCTTCAGAAATGCAGGCAGCGGGATTTACCACTACCCAGGATATCACCCGCATCTCGTTTTACGTGCACAATGAATTGGAGGATTATATTACCGAGGATCAACGTGTGTATATGCGCTATTTCTACGATTCCAGCTATGCCACCAGTTCCCTAAGCTACCCCGGCATTTCCTCATTTACGAACGTATATACGGGCACGGTAAACTGGGCTGGACCCGGCTGGGTGGAGATAGTATTTAGCACTCCCTTTAGCTACAACCCCACTTGGGGGCTGGAGATACTCTGGGAAAACCG
>JAQVIX010000077.1 GCA_028695495.1 Candidatus Cloacimonadota bacterium
TATGGTTGGTGGATGGGATAACAAGATGATTGACTCGAAGTCATTGAACTCCTTATCCCTTTTCCACTTCATGTTAGCTTGCTGTTTTTAAGTGTCAAGCTATAAGATTCAATAAAAATGAACTCCTGCTCGCTTGTATAGAGCGTTGGCGGTGATTGAAGGCGGATAAGCGGCAGAAGTCCAGGAGGCTGGACGCTTCGCTCGCTTTTAGAGCAAAGCAAAAACCAACAAGGTGAATTATCCACGAGCGTTAGCTTTGATCAACCTGCGCTTGCGCAGCCGCCATTATTCATCATTCATTATTCATTGCAACGCAACGCGTTGCCAAGCGCAGCGGAGATTACCCACCATTTTGAACAAGAAACAAAAAAGACTCATGGCATATAACCACAAGTCCTTGATATTGCTATTTATTACGTTCTATTTCAGCTTCAGCACCCGCTTGGTGCCGGATACGCCATCCTGGCTGAGGTGCACAAAATATACACCCGCCGGCAGCGTTTTACCTTTCAAATCCACTCCATTCCAATCTACTATCTTGCTATTGGTGGTAGTTTGATACAGCTTTTGCCCGCGCAGGTTATATACTTCCAGCTTCAGCGGGGCGTTTTTGCCGCTATCCGTTTCCACGCTCAGCATATCCGCAAAGGGATTGGGATGTACCTTGAAATCCAGCTTTGGCAGAGGCACCACCAGATCGTTATTGGCAGCCACCTGTTCCCAGTTAAATTCGATTTTCTCATCCAAATGGTATTCATCACCATCGTATTCCTGACCGATAATGGTATCAATCTGGTTATTGGCATCGTAGGTAAAATCGTTTTTGTAATCGATATTCCATTGACCCCAAAGGTAATACTCATCTCTTCTGTGGACGGGATTTAGCAGATCGTTATATTCCCAGATTACGCGGTCTTCGGGAAACCAATCCTCTCCCTCGCGGAAATATTCGGTTTCCAAAGTGGTTTTACCCCAGAAGCTTTGCCCTTCATACAAAAAGCTGAGGGGGAGATAGCGCGCTGCGTTTTCAATGAGATCGGCGCCGGTGCTGGTATCATTGGGGTGATACACATATTCGGTTTTACTTGCTAAATGCCAGTTTAGGGAATCCTGCGATGCATAGTGATAACCGCGAATCATCCTGCCCTGAGCGTCAAAATCCATCAGCGTGTGATAATAGGATTCTTCCTCATCACCTTCCCATTCATATACCTCAAGGCTGGTGCCGCTACCATAGATGATATGGGTGCTGTGCATAGGTTCCCATTCATCATCTTTACCAAAAGCGCCGCTATATATATAGCTGTGCATAAGGCGCCGCTGCGAATCAAACTCTGAAACCTGTTTGATTACAGGTATTTCCATACCCATAAAATACGCATAGGCGGTCACCAAAGTGGCACGTCCCTGATTGTTGTACTGAACCGTTCCCTGCATGAAGTTTTCTAACCATTCACCGGTTTCATCATCCCATTGATCCACCGAAACGGCAGTTACACGCGCCAGATGATCCGGATCATAGCTAAAATTGAGACGCACCTCAGGTTCCCAATGGCTATAATGATAATAACTCATTAAGCGCGTGTGTTCGCGATATGCCCGAAAAGCGTCATTATTAAAAACCCGATATTTTGCACCGGATGTACCAAATACACCCGCCAAAACGATGAGTGGCAGCAAGATGGCTACCAAAACAAACAATAGTTTTTTCATAATTCACCTCTTAAGAGCAAAGGATAGACACATAGTGATTTATGTCAAGAAAAAAAACGGGGTTCAGTTTTTTGAAGAATATAAATCCAGTTTAGAATTACATGTCCATTTGAGGGCAGGAATGTAAACCGTTCGTAACTCGTTATTAACCCGTTGGTTACACGGACGATGGACGGGGAAGGGACGGGGGAGTGTAGAAAGAATAATGTAACATGTTTAATTATCAGGGCGTTAGCGCTTCGCTGCGCCAATGAATAATGGCGGCTGCGCAAGCGCAGGTTGATCTTAGCTGGCGTATAATCGTGTAATTTAGAAAGGTTTCATGAAATCCTTGCCGCTAAATTGAGGCATTGGTAGCGCTTAAAGGCGGATAAACGTTAAGAACTCCAAGAACCTGGCATCATTCGCGTAAATTAGCGTTTTAATTCGCGTTTATTAGCGGTAGTTCTCGTTTTTCTCGGTGGTTTAAAAAGCAGTTCCGCTTCATCCGTGCAACATTCAAGCCTCTTCCCTTTCCAAAAACTGCTTAAAATGCTCAAAAACCTCCGGCGACAGGCGTTTTGCCTTGCCTTCCGAGGCGTGCACCACGGTGAAGTTTGCTTTAAAGCACAGCTCGCCCTTTTGGTTATACACTTCCTGCCGCCAAAAGCCTTTCAGGCGGTTAATATCGTAAAACCAGCTTTTTACCGTAACGATTTCTTCCAAATCCAGCGCTTTGAGATAATCAAGCTCATAGCGCAGCACAAAAAGCTGGATGCCCATTTGCATCAATTTGGCAATCGGCATCTGCATTTCCACCAAGGCGTCGCTACGCGCAGCTTCCAGCATTTGCAGGTAATTTGCGTTATTCATGTGTCCATAGATATCGCACTCGTATCCGTAGATTATGAGGGGACAGGGGGTTTGGAAAATGGGGGAAATGGGGTAAGGTGAAGTGGGAAGGGGAGTTAGTATGAAATGGGAGGTTTGGAAAAAAGTGGCGTTTTTGGAGATTCTCTGACAAGGGGTTTGGAAAAAATGACAAGGGGTTTGGAAATAAATTGGGGGGGGGTTAGGTGTATTCTTTGAGGGATGTGGTGATGGCCTCGATCAGGAAGCGGCGCGGTTTTATCTCGCGTTTTTTCATCTTCATGGAGATTGCCCAGGCGAGTGAGTGGTAGCGCTCAGCGAGCAGTTGCTGTTTGCTGTTGAGTTTTGTTTTGCTGTTTAGGCGCACAGGCAGTTTGATGCCAGAGCTTGAATTTGATAGCAGTTGTTTCTTTCTTGCCCACTCTTCGATCATGCTCACCGGTGGCATTTTCCCTGCTTTTCTGCCTTCGTGGACGTATTGGGCGTAGGGAGCTATATCTCCATCGGCGAATACATCTATACTCAGATCGTCTTTATACACCTTGGTTTTGATGCTACGGCGCAGCTTTCCCCAGGCTACGATCTTGCCTTTATCGATGATTTTAATTGCGTTTTCTTCGATGCTATTTGCAAGTGAGTTCAGGATGGCGGACACATTGTCTCTTAATGTTTTCATGTTTTCTTGTTTTCCTTTATCCACTCGAGACCTGTCGAATCCTTCATTTGGCCCTTCCGCTGATCTCAATCTCCCTCGTGATGGGATCGTAAGCTATCTGTAGAGGATGGATGTGATAGCCATCGAAAACAGCAATGGTGTTCAAGAGCGCGTAGGGATGGCTTAACCCCAGCGCACTGATGTCCTGGCTATAAAGATGCGTTTTTAGCCGCGCTTCAAAAGGGCTGGCTTCCAGTATACTTCTATAATGCTCGTTTACGGCATCGATCACCGCCTGAGATGCTATCGCCACTGCGGATAGCTCCGGCGCTGATGTATCTGCCGGATTCAGTTCAAACTCTATCGGATCAGCGAAGTGGGCAAGAGGCAGCTCATCATCCTGCCTGTTCTTGATGTAAAAGCTGTAGTTTTCCACTGTGAGCACGGCGCTTGAAATACGCAGCAGCTCGCCCAAGATGTCCTTCGCCTTATATTCTCCTGGCACCATTTCAATGCTTTGCAGGGATGTGTATCCGCTATAGTAGGCTCTGCCTTGGGCTATGTGATATTCACCACTTAGGGACACCATATTCAAAAGTTCCGGAGCTTCGGGTATCTCCCAGGGCTCTGCATTATTGCCTGCATTGTGCTCATCCGTCTCTTCTACCAAGGATACATTCCCCGCACTTACCAGGTATTTGCGCTGCCGTAAGTGTTGTATAAAGTTGCGCCCCGTTCGCTGGCTAAATTGCCAATATATAAGATAAATAGCAGAATCATTAACTTCAAATCCAAAACTGATACTGTGAGACAGAGGCACAGGATGCTGATACTGGATGGACTTGGAATCCAGCAGCAGGTGATCCACCAGGCGAAAAGGCAGCCATTTTGTCTGATCGTAGGAATAATGCGCATACTGATAGTTTACCGGTCCCACACACAGCAACAAACGCAGTATGTCTGCATTGCTATAAGCTTCGGTATCCGGCTCAAATGAAATAGGATGCAGGATCGAGCCGATGATTGAGGGGATAATCTCCACCGGATTGATGTAGCTTTCGTTTAGGGTTATAATCCGATCAGCCCCCAGCTCCAGCACCAGCCCCAGGTAATCCATCAGCTCCAGCTCTACCGTCTTTGCCCTAAGGGAAAGGTATTCGATAGAAACGGATGCCTCTGGCAAAACGCCCGTGTAAAGTAGCGTATTGGCATCATCGTAGATGAAGGCAGCGAAAGTATGAAACCCCGCCTTTATCTCGCGTAAATGGCCGGTTAAAATCGCTTCCAGACCGGAATCCATCAGCAACTTCACCTTTGCACAGCGCACTTCCTGATTCCAGTAATCCACCCCTGAAAGGCTAAGCGCATCCAGGTCAAGCTCCAGGAGATCGTCTGAGCGGTATATCTGTGTACTAATGCGCTTGAGGATTAGTTTCATGAGCGCCCCTTTTCGCTTTCCATCTGCAATCTTGCCCGGATCATTTTGATGTAGTCTTTAAAGATTTGATAATCAAAGTAATCGGCATAGCGCTCGAGGACTATTTTATCCACGGCTAAGATGCGCTGTTTGAGCGGCTCAGGGATGCTATCCCATTCTTCTTCCATTCCTTCCCGGTTGTATATTTCCTGAATATCCGTGGAATCATCATCTTTCAAATAGTCGATGATGTATTCGTATTGTTTTACGCAATGTTCTCCAACCATTTTAACTCCTTTGGAAGTGTATTGATCAGTTAATATCATTACCTTTCCGTGTTTTTCAGGATTTAGATTTTTCAATATCTTGTCCATTGGTTTTGCATGTAAAGTTTTGAGTATATTATTGTCAAGGTCAAAAACGGCAAAGTCGTGTTTTTGCACTCCATCAAGCAGCCTTACTTTGGGATCCCACACATAGAGGGTGAGGCTTCTATCGCGGGCAGAGATTGCGAGCGCCATCTGCTTCAGCGGATTTTTGAGCAGCTTTTTTACTTCGTTCAGGTATCCGGCATTGGTAGTAATCCCATATTCTGCTTGGTGTTTTTCGCTGTGTTGGCTGAGCTTTTCGGGGGAGGCAAATTCCAGGCGTGCAGCATGGTCAACCACTGCTGCTATTTGCTTTTCTGGCATTTTGCTGAGGTTATAATAGCTATCCAGGGCAGCAGCATAGGGGTCTTTGGGCTGGATGTAGGGTATTATCCTGGTGCGGCAATTATAGTGATATGGTGGCAGCCAGGGCGTCATTTCAGCCGAGGGGCTTTGGGAAAAGTGATCGTTTGCAGCCCAAAAGTTTTCGGAATGCACCAGCGGCTCTTGGCTGGAGAGGGTACCCATGGCGGGGCCAAGCTCAAATACTCTACCGTGCATCATGCGGCAAATATCCGTAGTAGCGTGGTCCAGGTAAGCCACGATTTGCACCTTATGCACGCCGCGATTTTGGTATTCGCGGCTGCGTTCGGTGGTGGCAGCGCGTGCGGATACGGTATTGGCATAGCTCTCGATCTGATGCGCTTCCAGCCCCTCTTTTTTGGGGTATGTGGAAGTGATGCTCTGGTAGATTTGCTGGTAGAGAGGGTCTTTGCCGGTGGAGAGTTGAGAGTTGAGAGTTAAGAGTTGAGGGGTGAGGGTGTTGCGAGCTTCGCCACTGCGATTGTAGAGCTTTTCGAGCTGAGCCATTAGCTGCTTTTCGTTTATTTTTCCGGAAACAAAAAGATGAATGAGCAGGGTGAGTTGCTCTGCCCGGCTCTTTTTTGCTATTTTGTTTAAGAGGATATATTTAAGAGCTTTCATGAGCTTTTTTCCTCGGTAGTAAACTCTGATTTACAGCGCGGGCACTGGCGGATTCTGAGCGTTTTATTTTCGAGGCGGATGGTTCTGATCACCATCGTTTTGCTTCCACATTTTTTGCACTTCATCTGTTTTCTCCTTTATTTAAATCTCGACACGAGACGTGTCGAATCCTGCAACCTCGACACGAGACGTGTCGAATCCTTTTAGCCGCGGAAGGTGATCAGGTTTTCGGCATTGCGGGTATCGATATGCAGCCAGGATACATTCAGTTCCAGCCCCTTGATATGCGGGAAGCGGGATTTATTTGCCAGGATGTATGATCTTACTTCTTCTACACTTGCGCTAACGAAATGGGCGTCCAAAGCCCTGCCAAAGCGGTGCATGGAAAAATCGCCCCGTGGTGCATCCGCATCCAGCGGGGAGCGTAGCCCGCGATATCTGAAGGCTCCGCCGCAGGCCCAATCATTGATGATCATAGTGCCAAAGTGCTTACGTAGAGCGTCTGCCGTTTCGATCAAACGCGGATCGATGAACCACCAGGCGTTTTGCAGAAATCTCTGATAGACGGCAGGGGAGACGAACTCCCGGATATCGAAATATTTGGCTTTCATTGTGTTACCTCACTTTTATTCATTATTCATCATTTATCATTCATAATTCATAATTTACAATTGGCTCGCTGCGCTGCGCGTGAAAAACTATAATTTATCATTTATAATTTATCATTGGCGCAGCGCAGCCTTCATCATTCATCATTCATCATTCATCATTAGCGAAGCGCAGCAAGCTCTTTTGCAGTGCGGCTTCATCGAGTTCTTGCCGATATACATGTGAGGGGATATTGCCCTTGAACTCGGTTTTTAGATAGCTATCCAGCTTTTGGGTATTGATGCGGTGCTCGCTTAGCCAGCTTTTGATGAGGGAAAGCTCCTGGCACAAGTTCGCACGCAGGTCTTTATACGCTGCTCTTTCATAAGCAAGCACGCGGTGGTATTCCTCGATCTCGTTTTCCATTTCCAGTATTTTAGCTCCGCGTTCTTCGAGGCTTTCGCGGGCATCCTTCAAGTGGCGGCGTAGGGTGCGGTTTGCTTCGCCTTTCTTTGCCTCATTTTTGATTTTTTCCTCTGCCCAGGCGCTGATCAGCTCCTCCATCCTGGATATTCGCTGGCTGGTGAAATTCAGGGTATTGTAGTGGGAGGAGAGTCCTGCCCGCATAACTTCGGTAGCAGCATCGAGTTTATCGCTCATACGGGAATATCCATGCCCTGGGGTTGCCTCAATTACCAGTAGCTTGTCTTGAATGCCCTTGATCTGCGCCTCAGATTCAGCACTCTTAATATCCATATAGCTCATTATTTCGCCGCTCAGATATTCCGTCTGCACATCAAAACACTGGTGCAGCTCGTGCAGAAGATGCCTTTGCCTGTGTATTTGCTTCAGTAGCTGGTATCTTTCCAAGATCAGCATTATCAGGATTAGCAGGAAGAGGGTGAGTATTAAGTAAGTCATTTTTTCAGCTCCTTTTTGGCAGCCGGAGTGTCTGGGGGCAATATCTGCTCTATCTTGGGTTCGATGCTGATCTTATCTGTAGTTTTGCGTTCGCAAGAGAGCTTTGCCAATTGGATATCGCTCAAGGTAGCGAGCATATCTTTATTTGGGTTCTCGGTGGTCTTGATGAAGTCTTCCATCCCCATGGCTTTTAGCACTTTGATGCAGATGGCTTTGCTGATGATCTTGACAGAAGTGGATACGCGCATACTGATGGTTCCGTGGCTGAGTTCCTTGCTTCTTTTTTCGATAAACTCATCTTTGCGCAGAGTGGCAAAGCTTTCGATTTCGGAAGTGATGGTTTTGATATCCGAAAGGATGGGAGCTGCATCGGCGTCGAACTTTGCGGTAATGTCGCTGATCAGCTCCGTTTTTTTGTTTTCGAGCTCGCGGATTTGGACGCTAAGCTCCCCTAAACTTTTTAGGGCCAGATTTGCTTCTTCCCAGGAAGTGATGGTTGGGGTTTGGGGGTTTTGTTTGTCTTTGTTCATGTTTTTTTTCTCCTTTTATACCAGCGCTTTGCGCACTAATGCAAAAAGCTCTGTACTTTGTTTGTAGGATAGCTCGCGGACGCTATCTCCATATCCCCACTGGATCATATTTTCATGTAGCCAGTGGATGTCGTAGCCATGGCGGGATACATGCGCCATGATGGCGCCATTGATGCGTTTTTTTTGCAGATGCGCTTCCTTGGCGGCGTATGGCTTTAGCGTAGCAATCGCTTGCCTTAGTTCTTTTTCGTTCAATACATTGGCGTGGGTAACGCCAAAGGTTTTCATGAGATACGCGGCAAAGCGGCTGTAATTTTGCCCTTTTACTCCCTTATCCCAGCCCGCCTGCCGCACGAGGCTCCAGAGGTACTTTTGCTGTTTGTCAAATTCCTGTTTGGGCATTTTCCTTTTCCCCCTGCATTTTCAATAGTTTGTGGCAGGTCTCCAGATCGCTGTCCTGACGCTCTATCACTGCCTGTAAATTGCTGTTTTCCAGTTCCAGCCCGCTTATCCGGCTCTTCGCTTCATTGATTTGCCCTATAAAATCTTTCACTATCAACCGGTAGTTCGTCTCGCTTAGTGCCGCGTCCTGATCCCGTTCAGATGCGCCTATCAGTCCGCAGATAAAGAGTAGCGTAATGATGGCGGCATAAATGGCTAATAGAATTGTTAGCATGTTTATTCTCCTTTATTTAATTCTCGACACGAGACGTGTCGAATCCTGTAACCTCGACACGAGACGTGTCGAATCCTGTAAGCGAAGCACAGCGAGCTTTCTTCTCTTGTTGATAGCTTTCCAACTGGCTCCATCTCCCCTGTGAGTAATACTTGTGCTGCCCCTTGCGCTGGGATACCAATATCCCCGCCCGCTCCATCGCCACCAGATAGCGGCGCACTAATGTCTCGCTACTGCCCAATATCTTCATTAACTCCCCAAAATTGCGTTCTTTGTAGCAAAGCCGATAGATGCGTTTCACCTTCTGGGGGGTAAAAGACCAATCCTGCCAGGTTTGACGTCTGGCTTTTTCTGCCCTCGGATAGGCTAACCAGATGCCATCCAAATACACTAGCAGCCCTGCCTTTTCCGCCTCATTTAATGCCCTTAGTGCGGCAACAATATCCATGCCGGTAAGTGCGCAAAACTCGTCCATGTAGAACGGTCCGCTGCCTTTTACCTGGATAAATCTTTTTACCATCTGAGCCATGTTATTCTCCTATAATGCTTTGATATTGTTTTAGGTTCAAAGCCTTCAGCTGCAATTTGGCGGCTACATCCTCGTAGAGGCGGATGGCTTTGATGAGCTTGCGGGCATCTCCTGCGGCGCGGCTGCGCTCATTTGTATAGCGCGCCAGGTCTTGGGCTATCTGGATATCCGGAAGCTGCTGGCACATAAGTATCGCATCTGCATTGTCCAGGGGTTTGAACTCCGCAAAATAGATGAAACGATTGTAATAGTGGCTATTTAGCTTTGCCACTTTGTCCCGCAAATCCTGCATGCCGATCAATACCACGCTGGCTACGGTGTTATCTGCAATATCGCGCAGCATGCCAATAATCTCCTCATGCGGATAGTGGATGATATTATCCACTTCATCGATGAGCATTACGGGCAGGTGCGTTTTGCTGGTATTGCGGTTTAGGGTATCCAAAATCTCACGAAAAAGGCGTGCCTTGTGTCCGGAGATGGGGCTATTATTTTCCGGCTCGTATAGTGCGCGGACAGCCTTCAGCAGCTCCACGGTAAAGCTTTTGGGCGTGGAAGCCTTTAGCGCACTCATATATACAGAGTTGTGCTGCAGCGCATAGCGCATGCTAAATTGGGTCTTACCCAAGCCCGGACGGCCATAGATCATCGCCATGCCTACCTGGTGCGCTACCGGACGCGATTGCAAATACTGCATGCACTCCAGCCCGCGCTTTACGTTCTTGGTTTCTACTAAGATGTGTGCTTTCATTGTGTTACCTCACTTTTATTCATTATTCATCATTCATCATTCATCATTCATCATTCATCATTCATCATTCATCATTCATCATTCATCATTCATCATTCATCATTCATCATTCATCATTCATCATTCATCATTCATCATTCATCATTAGGACACTCCGATGGCGTCCAAAAACTCACGGGGGATTACTACATCGCTTTCGGCTTTGGCTTCCGGCTCTTCCTCTTTCTCAGCGGCCTTCTCTGCACTCGCATCCGGGATTTCCGGAATCTCATAGCCTATATTCGTAAGCTGCCCCTTGGCCTTCATGTCCTGCAATTTCGCTATCGCCTCCTGCATAAACATGCCACCTTCTTGCATAAACTCCTGCAAAAGCTCTGCATCCCGCTTCACGCGTTTTTCCAGGCGCGCCTTTTGCTTCATCTCCGCCGTGTAGCGCATCCTCTCATCCTCGCTGCCCCGCACCGTAGCTAGGGGATCATGCGTGTGGCGCAGCATCGCGCGGCAGATGGGCTGCTTTAGCTCGTCATACACAAATACATAGCGCTCATCCATTTGGTCATAACGCACATATACCTTGCGGCCCACGTAGTCAAAGAGCGCTTCATCATAATACCAGAGCCCGCGCACCTTTACACCGCTGCGGTCCAGCTTCTTTACTTCCTGGGAGAGCATCAGATACCACAGTTCGTCCGGATTGCGCCGGCGGCTGGCATCGATATTTTGCAGCCCTTCCTGCCACAGTTCCAGAGGTTTTCTGCCCCCGATTCCCTCATGCGGCTCCATGCCATATACATCGAGTATCCACCACTCAATCAGTATCTTAGCTTCCATTACCGTGAGTGCGATCCCCTTGGTGCGCTTTTCGTGCAGCTCCTGCAGGTGTTTTTCGTTTCGGGCAAGATGGGCGGGTTTGTTTGATATGCTATTTCCCCTGTAGCCCGGCAGGAAGCGCTCCAAGCCACTATCCAAGGTGCCGTAAAAGCGCTCCTGAAAAGCTTTTCCGGTGGGATTGTAGGGCAGCGAGTTCAGTATCTCCAGCACTCCCGTGGCGTAGATATTGCCACTGATCTCCGCAATCTCGTCCCGCTCCCGCTGGCGCAGCTGCTCCCGCTCCTCCCGGCTCATCTTTTCACCTTGCAGGCTCTTGTATGCCCGCCCATTATCCCATTTGATGTACAGCGGCACAAACTTCCATAGCGTGATCGCATTCCGATACGCACTGGCGATCACCCGCCGATTCTCACTAAAATCCAGATCAAAGCCCGGAATCATCCGGCTGGCATAATCCATAAAGGTCACCAGCAAAGGACGGCAGCCCTTGCCCGTATAGGGATTGATCACGTCAAAATTGAGCAGGCAGCCATCCGAATACCACAAATCCCCCACAAAGATCTTGCTGTGATCCTGAAATACATAAGGCAAATAGTTCTCTCTAAAATACTTCGCTCCCCGCCGCATATAGGCCCAACGCCCCGCATGCGCCTGCGCATATACGCTGATCGCCCGCTGCATAGTCCGATCCGATACAGGCTGTTCCCGCCCCTCCATGCGCAGCTTCACATGCCACCACTTGATCGCACTCGCCACCGGAGGCATACCATCGCTATGCAAGATGCCGAGCAGCCAATTAAAATCCTCCTGAGGCACCGTGTGCCCCACATTGCCGCTCTTCCAGCCTGGCATCAAAGCGCGCCAATCCCGCCCGGCAGCCAGCCAAAGATTGTACCAACGCCGGAGCGTACTCGCACTGATATCCCCCAAACTGGCATGGATTACGCTCTGATGCGCTCCCGCATTGTAAAGCTCCAAATAGGCTGTAATGGCAGAGGAAAGACTCTGCTTTGCCTGTTGAGAGCTTTCCATCTGGCGAAAGCGGTGCAAATCCTCACAAAGCTGCGCCCGCCGCAAGCCGATCCGCTCCTGCTTCTCACTCAGCTTCAGCACCCCCTGCGTAACTACCGAACCCGAGGGCAGAGCAAGCTCTACCTGTTGAGAATTGAGAATTGCCACCGGGCTGCTTGCCTCCGCTACAGGATTCGACAGGTCCCGTGTCGAGTGGGAAGGTAGTTCCGCACTCGGTTCGCATGGTTCGCATGGTTCGCATGGTTCGCATGGGATTTTTGTGTCGCATGTGTCGCATGTGTCGCATGGGATTTTTGTGTCGCATGTGTCGCATGGGATTTTCGTGTCGCATGTGTCGCATGTGTCGCATGGGATTTTTGTGTCGCATGTGTCGCATGGGATTTTCGTGTCGCATGCAATCAGCCATGATGTCCTTCCGGATATATTCGGATGCGGCAGCTCTTTTACCTGGTGTTCACCTTTGGCGATCTGCCGCTGCACCGTCCGCTCACTAATCCCCATCCGCGCCGCGTATTCTTTTACGCTTATCCACGCCATTATTTACTCCTCCCCATGCCAAAATAGCGGGCAGCCGGTTCGCGTGCCGGCCGCCCTGGCATGGATTCTGTGTTTAAAACACCACCCCACTGAGCGTTTCCGCCCAGTCCCTTTTGAGATGGTGTCTTAAATACAGAAAAAGACGCCTCACGATCTACTATCTGGAGGAATTGCTGAAAGCTGAGGCGTCCCATGATTGCTATTTTTCCTGTTTCCCGTCTTTTGGGCATTCCTTCATCCGGGATACCATTCTGAAAGTTATCAGGCATCTACCCCGTTGCGGATGCACATCTACACCATTGAACCCCTGATTTTTCCACGCATAATGCGGACATTCGCTCC
>JAQVIX010000078.1 GCA_028695495.1 Candidatus Cloacimonadota bacterium
ACAGGTAAGCATGACGGACTCAATATCAATTTATTACGGTGTGTGCTGCGCACACGCCTTATTAGAAGCGGGCGCAAAACCTTGCGCCCCTACATTCTCGTTTTGCTTGATATCGAGCTTGGTTTTGGCATTTCTGGACAGCCTCTCCGCTCGGTGTGCATGGTATAGCATTTACGATACTTTCAACATTTTGGATTGATTATCTCATAATTATGTTTTTTCTGCTTCTGCTTTTTTAATCCATTCACCCACCACATTTGAACCTGAGTCAAATCGAAAATCTTGGAATGCCGGAATTGAAAAAATGCTTGACACATAAGCCTAACAAATAAAACTATGAAAAGCATAAATAATAGAGAGAAAAACTCAAGGAGATAAGCATGTTTACATGGATTTGCGATTCCTTGCGAATCGAGAAATCATTGTTCATAATCCGTAAAATACCTTATTGGAAGTATTTATATTTCCTGTTCAAAGCATGCCTACCCCTAAAAAAAAGAATATGCAAAGACCCAAACTGAAAGAGGAATATAAAATGAAGTCATTAACAATAAACCGTTTATGTAAAGAAGCGCAGAGCTTTTCCATAGCAGAAAGCAAGCATAAGGAAAAATCTCTGTATGGCGTAACCGATGGCAAAGCGATTGGTACCTATCTCGAACACAAATTTAAAAAGCATTTACAGTTAAACTACAGTTTTGAAGTAGGTAGTTCCGCTTCAGGAATCGATTTCCCGACATTAAATGTAGATATGAAAGTAACGAGTATCAAACAGCCACAATCTTCATGCCCCTACAAATCGGCTCAACAAAAAATATTTGGCTTGGGATATAGTTTAATAGTGTTTGTCTATGAAAAAACAGACAACCCCTCTACAGAGACAGGCACTCTGCGTATTACTGATACAATCTTTATAGATAAGCTATCTACGGGAGATTTTCAAACAAGCAAAGGAATCTTACAAATACTTGAAAACGATGGAAATATTGATGATTTAGTGGCATTTATGATTGATAGAAATCTGCCGGCAGATGAGATAGAAATGCTGCGAATTGCTGAAGCTATTATAAAAAACCCACCTCACCAAGGCTATCTTATTATTTCAAATGCCTTGCAATGGAGATTGCAATATTCTCGCATTATTGAACTTGCGGGACAATTACCAGGCATTAAGGCCATCTACCAAGACCGATGAAATACAAAAAAAGCAAAAAACGGATAGAGTTTGGTGATTTTCAAACTCCTTATGTATTGGCACTCAAGATATGTGAGCGATTGAAAGAAGAAGGAATTTCGCCTGCCACTATCATTGAACCAAGCTGTGGTCTTGGAGCATTTATAAAGGCTGCGGTTAAAACCTTTCCCAGTGTAAATCAAATATATGGATTCGATATCAATGAAGAATATCTTGATATTTTGCGAACAGATGTATCAGTTTTTAAAAGTAAGCCCTCTGTTTATATTGAAAAGACCGATTTTTTTAGTCATGATTGGAAAAAGCAAATATCATTAGCATCTGAACCTCTTTTAATACTCGGAAATTTCCCCTGGGTCACCAATACTACTCAAAGCGTTATTGGTGGAATCAATTTGCCACATAAAAGCAATTTTCACAATACAAACGGCTTTGATTCCATCAACGGCAACGCAAATTTCGATATCTCTGAATGGATGTTCATTGAAGTTTTTCGTTGGCTCGCTCATCGAAATGGAGATATTGCGATGCTTTTAAAAAAATCTGTAGCGCGCAAAGTAGTCTTATATGCAGAAAGAAACAATTTGAATATGCAAAACGCTTTCCTGATAGACATCGATGCTAAAAAGCATTTTGGCGCATTTGTAGATGCCTGTTTGATTGTGATACAAATAAGGCATGAATCTAAAAATTCAGATTATGATTACATTGAGTATAGAAATTTCGATGATAAAATTGGTCAAATGACCGGACACAGAAGGGGAATGGCAGTTAAGAACATGAGCCTGTTTGATAATTATTCGCACTTTTTAGGTGAAAGCCCAATAAGATGGCGTTCGGGGGTAAAGCACGATATGGCGCAAATCATGGAATTAAAAAATGTAAATAACGTATTATCCAACGGTCTGGATGAGACCTTGAACATTGAATCTAAATACCTTTATCCATTACTCAAAGGATCGGATATTGGTAGTGGAAATCAGTGGCGCAATACTTATTTATTAGTAACTCAGCGCCATACCGGAGAAGATACTAGCCACATATCGGTTGATGCGCCGCTTACATGGTCATATTTAGTAAAGCATAAAGAAAGATTTGCAAGTCGTCGCAGTACGATTTATAAACGAGCTTATCAATTCTCTATCTTTGGGATTGGTGATTATGCCTTTCTGCCTTGGAAAATAGCTATCTGCGGTTTTTACAAATCAATACAATTCCGCTTAATCGGTCCAATCGAAGATAAACCGGTTATGTTTGACGATACAGTGTATTATATATCTTTTCATACAGAACGGGAAGCTCTGGAGGCTCTACAAAAAATATCCTCAAACGAATATCTTGCTTTACTTTCATCAATGATGTTTGTGGACGAAAAACGCCCCATTAAAGCCGGCGTGCTTAACAAAATAGATTGGTCTCAAATATAAAAGGGCTATCAAAAAAAAGCTCACTCATCTCTTCCCCCTTTCTCTCCCTCACAATGCCCTCACCTCGACCCAGAAAATGCCGGTAGAGGCGAGGGCATTGCGAGGGCATCAAAGGGGTGAGCGATGGCAAAGCTATCTCGATTCCCATTATTTTTCTTGACAAGGAAATGGCAAAGATAAAACTGACTCTTATAGTAGAAATGCCCTTATTGGGCGCTTAAGTTGTTTTGGCAGGCGCAATTGCGGTTTTAATAGCTACAGTGGTTAGCTATTTTTTTGGCGCTTTTGCTTTAACCGGGGCAGGTTTTTTCTAAAAAATCTGCCTTTTTAACACTAATAGATTTATAGGATCGAGGTTCCAGTGGAATATTACAGAACTCATATTGAAGACATTGCCCGCAAGCTGTGTGCTGATATGCACCTGGCTGTGTATGATATAGACGAAAAGATGTCTGGCAAAGGGCGCATCATAGTGGTGTATCTTACCAAAATTGGTGGGGTTACCCTGGATGAGTGTGCGCAATTTAGCCGTGCTTTGGGCAATGAATTGGAGCTACTCGATCTAATCCCCGAACGTTATTTTTTGGAAGTATCCAGTCCGGGGCTGGAGCGTCCCTTGCGCCTTAAAAGCCATTGGATAAGCGCTATTAACGAAAAAGTAGCAGTTCAATACAGCCAGGATGGCGAAAAGAAATCCCGCATGGGCACACTTTTGGAAGTGAATCAGGATACCGTAGTAATGGACGACCGGGGCGAGCGCATTGAAATCCCCCTCAAATCCATTTCCCGAGCAAAAACCGTATTTTTGGGCTTGCCCAGAGGTGACAAAAATGAGCATTAATATACTGGATGCAGTGAATAAACTTGCCGCCCTCAAGCAATTGGATAGCCACCAGATTCAAGATATCGTAATGGAATCCATTACCAATACCCTTAGCAAAAGGCTAAGCGAAGAAAGCGAACTGGAAGTATTTGTAGATGAACTTTCCAATGCCATCCGCATCCGCTTCAAGAGTTTGGTAGTAGAGGTGGAAAAATCCCTGGGCGAGATTTCGCTCCAAGACGCCCGCGAAGCTTTCGATGCCGCAGCGGAAATGGGAGATTATATCCAAAAAGAGATGGCGTTAAATGAATTTGAGCCTAAGCTGGTAAATACCGTTCAAAAGGTTATCTTAGACCGCATTCGCCGCTTGGAAGATGAGAAGATTCAAAACGATTTTAATAAGCAAAAGCATACCATCGTTTCTGGCAAGATCAAAGCTATCGATGAAAATAACGGCGGCTACCGCATAGATTTGGGCTATATGGAAGCCCTTTTCCCGCCGGAAGAGCAGATTGAAAATGAGTTTTTCCGCGTGGGCGATACCATCAAGGCATACGTAACCAATATCCGGGTGCAAAAAGAAAAAATCCGCGAGCGCGGCAAAAAGCGTGAGCAGGAAAAGGGTGTAATCGTAATCCTTTCCCGCACCAATCCGGAATTTGTAAAGAAGCTCTTTGAAGCCGAAATCCCCGCCATCTATGCCGGCACTATCCGCATTCGTAAGATTGTGCGCGAGCCGGGCATCCGCAGCAAGGTGGAATTGGAAAGTTTAGACCCCACTTTGGATATCGTAAGCGAATGCGTGGGTCCCCGCGGCACCCGCATCGATAGCATTCGCAGAGAATTGCATGGCGAGCAGATCGACATCGTGGAATACAGCGATGACCCCGAAAAGATGGTGGAAAACGCCCTGGGCATAAGCGGCATAAAGCGCATCATCATCGAGCGCAACCGCGCCGCCAGCATCATTGTAGAAGAAGCAGATAAGATAATGGCGATAGGTAAGCAGGGCAAAAACGTAAGATTGGCTGCCAAGCTTACCGGGCTGAAGATCGATATCTATACAAACGAAGAATTTGAAGAGAAAATAGCGAAAGAACGCCGCACCATCAGCCATGTAAACGAGCTGGATGGAGTAAATGCCAAGATCGCCGAAGTATTGCGCCACGCTGGCTATACCAGCGTTCAGGATATCTTCTGCGCCAGCGTAAACGAGCTGGCAACGCTGGAAGGCATTGGTCAAAAAACCGCTGAAAAGCTTAAGGAAAGCGCAAAGTATTTCTAATGCCAAATATGAATAGTAAAGCCGGATATATCCCCATTCGCAGCTGCGTGGTGTGTAAGAAGAGAAGCGCTCAAACGGCGCTATTGCCCTTCTTTTTGCTGCCGGCTGGCATTATCTACGATCTGGCGCGCAAAATAAATACCCGGCACTATTACCATTGCCCCGCTTGTTTGGCAGGCCTGCCCAAGTGGCGCAAGAAAAGGGCGAAAAACTAAGAAAATGGAAAAGAACGAACGCATCCTGAACCTCATGCAGTTTGCCCGTAAAGCCGGAAAACTTACAGGCGGCACTGATGCCTGCCTGCGCGAGCTGCACAAAAAGCATCTTCATTTGGTGATCATCGCCCAAGATGCCGCAGAGCGCACCCAAGCCCGCATTCGGCGCGAATTGAGCGCTTCCGGGCAAAAGATACAAATCCTGGTCTTTGGACAGCGGGACAAGATAAGCGCAGCCCTGGGCATGCCCCTTACGGCTGTATTTGGAATAAGCGACAAAAACTTTGCCACAAAAATGATAGAATACTGGCAGGCCTAAGCTGGAGGAACCTTGCAGATACGAGTACATGAATTAGCCAAAGAATTGAAGATCAGTACTACGGCACTAAAAAAGCACCTGATGGACCTGGGTGTAAATACCAAAAGCCACATGAGCATCATCGAGATGGAAGTGGCGGATAAGATTCGCGAGATGTTCAATGAACAGATCAATGCCGAAAAACGTGCCGAAAAAGAGCGTAAGAAACTGATCGAGATGCGCAGCCGCGCCAAGAGCGCCGCCGAAGAAAAGCCCGCCGAGAAAGCTGAGCCTGCTGCCAAAGCAGAACCCAAAAAGAAACAAAAACCTGCAAGAGGTAAAAGGGAAAAAGCTAAGGCAGATGCCGAAAAAGCCAAAGCCGCACCAGCCCAAGAAGCGGAAGCTATTTCCGAACAAATCCAGCCTGTAGAAGCCGAAGCTCCAGCCGAAAGCAAAACCGAAACCAGCAAGGAAAGCACCAAAGAACCGCCCTCCTTCTTTGAAATGCAAGAGCAAAAAGCCCGCGAAGAAGCGCGTAAACACCGGGAAAACCTGGATATCCGCGTGCCATACCAGCAGGCTACACCCCAGCCACGCAAAGCAGATGCTCCCAAGGCAGCCAAGGAACGCCCCCCAAAAGGCAAGGCACCGCGCAAAACCGCTGTGGCAAAGCCCGTTTTGCCCGCACCACCGCCCCTGCCTTTGCCAGAACGCAAGGACTTGGAAAAGAAGTTTGGCAAAACCAAAGCAGTTCCCGAAGATAGCGAAGATAAGAGTAAACACAAAAAAGCCGCTATCTCCAGCACCAAAAAGGCAAAGGGCAAGGTGGCAGAACCTCTGGAAATAGATGAAGCCACCATCTCGCGCAATATCCGAAAGGTAATGCAAAAGAGCAGCAAGCGCAAAAAGCACCATCGCGAGGCGCAAACTGTAATAGAACGCGGTACCACCATCGTAATCCGCGAATTCACCTCGGTATCCGAGCTTGCCAAGATTATGAACGTTCCCCCCAGCGAGATCATCTCAAAGTTCTTTATGATGGGACAATTGGTTACCATAAACCAGCGTTTAGACCGCGATTCTCTGGAAATGATCTGCGATGAATTCAAAGTGGATTTCCAATTTGAAGATGAATATGGCACGGATATCATCGAGCAAGAGCTGGAGCAATATGCCGATGTGCCGCTTGAAATGCGCCCACCGGTGGTTACCATCATGGGTCATGTGGATCATGGTAAAACCTCCATTCTGGATTATATCCGCAATGAAAATATAGTAGCGGGTGAATCTGGCGGCATTACCCAGCATATTGGCGCTTATCAGATTGAAATCAATAAACATAAGATTACCTTCCTGGATACCCCCGGACACGAAGCTTTTGCTGCAATGCGCGCCCGCGGAGCAAACGTAACGGATATTGCTGTAATAGTAATAGCTGCTACCGAAGGCGTAAAACCGCAAACCAGAGAGGCTATAGACCACGCCAAAGCTGCCGGCACTTCACTCATCTTTGCCATCAATAAGGTGGACTTGCCAGAAGCCAATGTGGATAAGGTAATTGCCGAAATCCTGGAACTGGGCGTTTATCTGGAGCAATATGGCGGCGAAGTTCCCTGGTGTCGCACCTCTACCGTTACCGGAGAGGGCATCCTGAACCTGATCGAGCTGATCCTGATTACTGCCGAGATTATGGAGCTAAAAGCCCGCCGCGCTGTGCCTGGCGAAGGCATTGTGGTGGAATCCCGCATGGATACGCGTATGGGCTCGGTAGCCACCATCCTCATGCGTCAGGGCACCCTGAAGCGCGGAGATATAGTGGTATGCGGAGCCGTAAGCGGACGCGTACGCCGCATGGAAAATGAACGCGGCAACGAGATTAAGGAGCTGGGTCCCAGCGATGTAGCCCGCATCTACGGTCTTTCTGCCGTGCCCAAAGCAGGAGACATCCTAAACCAGGTGGATAGCGAAAAAACCGCCCGCTCCATCTCCACCGAGCGGCAGCAGATACGCATCGAGCGCGAGAAGTTCCAAAACAAATCCTCTTTGCACAATATCTTCGACCGCATCAAAGAAGAGAAGATCAACACCTTAAATATCATTCTCAAAACCGATACAGATGGCTCTGCCGAAGCCTTGGCAGATAGTTTTGAAAAGCTGAGAAATGAGGAAGTTTCCGTAAATATCATCCATAAAAACGTGGGGGGAATAAGCGAGACAGACGTAGCCCTCGCTTCTGCCAGCGATGCCATCATCATCGGTTTCCACGTGCGCGCTTCGCAGATTGCCCGCAAAATGGCGGAAGATGAAGGCGTGCAGATCAAACTGTATCAAGTAATTTATGATGCTATAGACGATATTCGCAGCGCCCTGGAAGGGATGTTGGCGCCGGTAATAGAAGAGCAAAGCATTGGTTCTGCCACGATCAAGCAGGTCTTCAAAATCAAGAAGGTAGGCACTGTAGCCGGATGTCAGGTAGATCGCGGCGTAATCCAAAGCAATTGCCTGATCCGCCTGTATCGGAACGATGTACTCATCGCGGAAGATAAGCTTAGCACCCTAAAACACTATGCAGACGATGTAAAAGAAGTACGCGCCGGAACGGATTGCGGACTCTCGCTCGTAAATTACAACGACATCAAAGAAGGCGATATCATCGAAGCCTATATCGAACAAGAGGTTGCCAAAAAGTTGCAATGAAAAGCTACCGCATCCCCCGCCTTCAGGAAGAGCTAAAGAAACTCTTCAATATCACGCTTAGCCAAAAGCTAAATGATCCTGCCCTAAGCTGGGTAAGCATTACCGAAGTAGTAATTTCCAAGGATTTGCGCTACGCCAAACTGTATTTTTCCCACGAAAATAATCCTGCCTCGCATGAGGAAATAAAAGAAATACTTACCAAATCATCTGGTTATTTTAAAAAACAAATAGCAGGAGCACAACTAATGAGAACTATTCCCGAACTATCCTTCTTCTACGATGAAAGCATCGATCGCGCCAAGAAAGTGGAAGCTTTACTTGCCAGTGTGAGAGATGATTATAACGAAGATGACGAGTATGATCCGGATATCGATATAGACGATTATCTGGATGAGGATGATTATATCGATTACGACGATGAGGATGAGGACGATTACGACGAATTCGACGACGAAGACGATTACGAAGACGAGGAATAGACACACAGGGCACGCTCTATGTCCTGCAAACGGCGAAAAACGCCAGGGGTGGCTTTGTGGCTTCTAAAAAACCGCTTTTTTAGGGGGCAATATGAACACTAAGAACTTTGCACACAAAGAGATAAATGAGATCTTTCAGCATAGCCAAAAGATCGCTATTACTACCCATATAGAATCCGACGGCGATGGCATGGTAGCCGCCTATGCCCTGCACTATCTGCTGGGGCTTAAAGGCTATGAAAGCTTTATCATTACAGATGGTGAGCAGCTTTCCCAATATGACTTTTTGGGTGAAATGCCTACGGTAATCCCCTATCAGCCGGGGCTTAGCTTCGATACCTTGGTAATTCTGGATCTTAATAGCAAAGACCGCCTGGGCAAACGGCAGCAGCTTTTGGAGATTGCGCGCAAAGTAGTGGTATTGGATCACCATCTGCAGGAAAATAGCCCGATATCTGCGGATTACTTTATCATCGATAGCAGCTTCGTTTCGGTAGGTGCGCTTCTGTACTCGCTCTTTGCGCCGGAGATTGCAAAGCTAAGCAAAGAGGAGCGGAAGTATATAGCAGATTGCGTTTACGTTACCCTTTTGAACGATACCAATAACTTCATCAATGCCAATACTGATCCCGCCACCTTCCGCCTGGCAGCAGAATTGGTAGAAGCCGGTGCACAGCCCTTTTACCTTTACAAGCAGTTTATGCTAAATAATAGTGCGGGCGAGATGCGCTATATCGGCGGCACTTTGGCTACTATCGAGCTGGAACTGGATGAGCAAATCCTTACCATGTATTCCACTTACGAGCTTAAACAAAGCTGCGGGGTAAATCCGGAGGAGTTCAGGCAAGCCACGCGCTATGTGCAGGGGGTAAGGAAGCTGAAAGGACTCATCTACTTCCGTGAGGATGCCCCCGGAGAGTGGAAGCTGAGCCTGCGTTCGGTACCCGTAAATGTGCAGCAAATCGCAGCTAAATACGGCGGCGGTGGGCACCGTCAGGCTTCTGGTTGCAGCATGAGAGGCAGTTTGCCCGAAATCAAAGCCCTGCTGCTGAAGGATTTTGCCACTGCTTTGGCAGAATTATGAATGCCCTTTATCTGGTAAATAAACCCAGCGGCATCTCTTCTTTTGGCGTTATCCGAGAATTACGCAAAATCCACAAGAGCCGTAAGCTGGGTCATGCCGGCACCTTAGACCCCTTTGCCACTGGACTCTTAATCGTAGGTAGAGGGCAATATACCCGCCTTTTGCAATATGCCGAAGCGCTGGATAAAAGCTATATTGCCACCCTTTCTTTGGGCACCTCTACCGCTACCGGAGACCCTGAAGGGGAAATCCTTGGGCGCGCTGCTCTGCCGGAAACTGAGCCGGATTTTGCCGCTCTTCGGGCTAAAGCCTTGGCGCTTACAGAGCTGCCTCTCCCCCGCTATTCTGCCGTTAAAATCAATGGCGTTCGCGCTTATCATTACGCCCGCAAGGGAATTGAACTGGAATTGCCCTTGCGTGCGCTGAAGATATACGAGCTGGAAATCCTGGATTACGATGGCAGCAGCCTCAAATATCGGGCTCGCGTATCCAAAGGTACTTACATCCGCGCCATTAGCGAATGGCTGGCAGCAGAGCTGGGCACCTTGGGCTATACCTCCGAACTCTTCCGCGCAAGCATCGGCAGCTTTTGCTCAAAAGATGCCTGCCCCTGGGAAGCCCGCGAATTGATCGATAGCTACCGCATTCAGCCCCGCAGCCTCTTGACAGATTTCTCCGAATACCACGCCAGCGCTGCCGAGCAAAAACAGCTGCTTCAGGGCAATAGCATCCCCGTAGCGCCGGAACTACCGGAAGGCGAATATGCCATCTACAGCCAGGCAGGAGAGCTTATCGCCCTCGCCCATAAGAGCGCTGCCGCATTCAAACCAAGACAGGTGTTTTCCCTCTCATGAGCGTAATCAGTATTGGCACCTTCGATGGTATCCATTTAGGGCACCGCAAGCTCCTGCAAACAATGCTGGATATCGGCAAGGCAGAGCATATGCCTGCGCTCATTATCAGTTTTCAAGACCACCCCTCTTTTGTAATCAACCAAAACCGTGCCGTAAGCGGTCTTCTCTGCCCCGCCAATCTCAAAGTGCAGGTGCTAAAAGAGCTGGGCTTTAGCCAGGTGGAGCTTCTGGATTTTACCCCCGCTCTGGCAGATATGAGCGCTTTGGACTTCCTGAAACAGCGGATCATAGCGCCCTATAAGCCCCGCTACATTGTGGTGGGCTACGATTCCCACTTTGGCAAGGGACGCGAGGGCAACCGCAGCTTTTTGGAAGCGCATGCCACCGAATATGGCTACAAGGTAATCTATGTGGAACCGCTCATGGATAATGGCGTTCCCGTAAGCAGCAGCCGCATCCGCCAAAGCCTTGCCCAGGGGGATATCCAGGAGGCAAACCGTCTTTTGGGGCGCGCTTACCGCCTCTGCGGCAGCGTTACCCAAGGCATTTCCCAGGGTCGCAAATTAGGTTTCCCCACGGCAAATCTCGCTCTTAATAATCCGCATCAGCTTATTCCCAAAGAGGGTATCTACTTTAGCCGTGTGCACTTAGAGGATGCCGTTCTTTTTGGCTTGACGAATATCGGCAAATCTCCCACTGTGAAATCAGCTGGAATTACCGAGATTGAAAGCTTCTTGATAGATTTCAAAGGCAATCTCTACGGTAAAGAAATCCAAGTGGAATTACTTAAGTATTTGCGGGAGGAAAAGATGTTTGCCAATACCGAGAAACTCCAAGCCGCCATGCAAGAGGATTTGAGGCAAGCGCGGCTATTGATCCGGGAGCAAGAGGGATGAAACGCCTTGCCCTGCTGCTATTTGCCCTTATTTTGGCAAACCTAAGCGCCATCGTGTGCTTGGATGCAGATGGCAGAATCCTGGATATCCAAGACCGCCAATACCACCTGCATCACCATCACTCCACTGTGGATTACTATTTCTTTGGTTCAAACGAATGGGCGGTGCGCTTCAGCTTCCGCAATGCCTATCCTTATGGCGATGGCTACATTAGCTCCATCAATTTCCAGGTGCAAGGTGCACGGATTTGGCTGCCTTATACTGGCGGTGAAGCCACACTTGCCCTCTATAGCGATGATAATGGTCAGTTAGGCTCGGAATTGGAGAGCATTACCGTACCCGTAAGCGAATCCCTGCTGGATGTTAGCTTTGCCCAATCCTATACAGCCTCGGCAATCTGGCTGAGAGTGAGCTATATTACAAATAACTATAACCGCTGGGTAGCCGCTTCGCAGGGGGATGGCAGCAGCAGCTACTACCTGCAAAAGATTACGCAGGGCAATCAGGATATTTGGATAAGCAATTCCTTTGCTTCCCAAGGCTTTAATGCGGAATTGCTCTTTGGGCTTTTGGGAGATTTTATCTACGATACGCCAGACTTGCGTTTAACAAAGTTTGAGCTGAAAGAACCTCTGCTCCCCCGCACAAACGCATACCCCAGCTTTCAGGTATATAACCACGGTTCTGCCAGAGTGAATAATGCGCAGCTAAGGCTGGAGCTTAGCCTGCCGGATAGCACCCAAAATAGCTCTTACACTATCCCCATCCCCGTTAGCATCCCGCCTTATAGCTATATGGAGTTTAGTGCGGATGACCACTGGCTGCCAGAGATAGCTTTGCCGAATACCTCCACCCAAATGCGCTTGCAGGCAATTCTCAGCAGCGAATATACCGAAAACGATACCCTCCTGACAAATAACAAGATATTGAAGAGCTACAATATCTTTGCCGAAGAGATGCCGGTGCTCTTGATTGAAAACTTCCTGCGCTACCACGAAAGCGGCATCCTGGGCACCCTGCAAGAGCCTTATCTAAACCAGCGCCACCATCAGCTTTACTATTACCCCATTATGGTGGATAGCCTGGCAAATCTCGCTTCCGAGCGCCGCTTTAACTGGTATCAATTGAACTCCCTGCCCTATACTTTGGGGATGGGAAAACTGCGCATCCCCGGCATCCGGGATGACTATTCCTCGCTCTTTGAAGCGCTGGCTTCGGAAACCGCCCAGCGCCGCACCTTTATCAGCGAAGCTACCTGCGAGATTGCCCCTTCCGCAGATTCAGAGCGCATCCTATTGGATATCAACCTTATTAACGACAACAGCCAGCTTTAT
>JAQVIX010000079.1 GCA_028695495.1 Candidatus Cloacimonadota bacterium
CTGCCGGCAAGACCAGCTTTGATGAGGATCAACTAAGAGACAATATCAAAGCAATCGTGGCTGCAATTCTCAAAGACAGCCCCAGTGCGCTCAAAGGGGTATATATCAAGAGCATCACGCTGTGTACCACCATGGGACCCGGCATCAAAATACAGGTCGCAAGCGCAACCTTAGAAGCAAGAAGCTAAGGGAGAGTGAAGAATGGTTCAACAGTATAAATTGAACATTACAAAAGACTTAGTCGAAAGATTAAGAGAGGCAAAAGCGATCGTACTTGTGGATTACAAGGGAATCAATATCGAGCAGGTGAATCAGTTGCGCAGCCGTTTCCGCGATGAAAATGTGGATTATTTGGTTCAAAAAAACACCTTGATCAAAATTGCTCTGAATGAGCTTGGTATTACGGCTCTGGATGACCATCTGAAGGGACCCACCGCGGTGGCAATCTCTATGGAATATGAAGTATCCCCCGCCCGCATCCTTACCAAATTCAAGAAAGAGATAATGGAAGGCGCCAGCTTCCCATCCTTCAAAGCAGGATACGTGGCAGGACACGTATTTAATCCTGCTCAGCTGGAAGCTTTGGCAAATCTTCCTACCCGCGATGAGCTTCTATCCAGAGTAGTGGGCACCATGGCTGCCCCGATTACCAGCTTCATGGCGGTAAACCAAGGCATTATCCGCAGTTTCATCTATGCGGTTAGCGCCATCAAAGACAACAAAGCTGATGCCAGCTAATAAAAAACTATTCATATATCCGATGGAGGAAAGATGTCCGATAAAAAACAACAAGTAATTGACCTGATTAAAGAAATGACCGTTCTCGAGCTCTCCGAACTCGTGAAGGAAATGGAAGAAATATTTGGCGTATCTGCCGCTGCTCCCGTAGCCGCTTTTGCCGCTCCTGCCGGACAAGCTGCCGAAGCCAAAGAAGAGCAGAGCGAATTTGACGTTATCCTTGCAAGCGCAGGCGATAAGAAGATTAACGTGATCAAAGTGGTGCGCGAAATCACGAACCTGGGTCTGAAAGAAGCCAAAGACCTGGTAGATAGCGCTCCCAAAATGGTCTCTGAAAAAGTAAGCAAAGAAGAAGCTGAAAGCCTTAAGAAAAGACTTGAAGACGCTGGCGCAACCGTCGAACTCAAGTAATCGGCTTCATAGCGATTCTATAGGTCCAAAAAAAGTCCCACCGGACTTTTTTTGGACTAATTTGGCTATTCAAGAGCAAACAAATTGGCAACTAATGGCAACGGCGCTTTCAGCAGGCGCATGACCAGTTTTTAGTGTGTGTAATGCAAAATACTAACCCTTACGATATGTGCTTTGGGCACAAAGGAGTGGGCTTTTGAGAAAGATCAAAAGTTATTCCCGTATCTCCGGTAGATTTGCCGAATTGGGCATTCCCGAAGTGGAGATCCCGAACCTCCTGGCAATGCAGGTGGATTCCTTCAACGAGTTTTTGCAAAAAGACGTGCATCCGCAACGGCGGCAAAGAAAAGGCCTGCAAGAGGTATTTGAATCCATTTTCCCCATCGAGGATACCAAAGGGAATTTCGTATTGGAATTCATCGAATATAACGTGTTGCAAGAGAAGTATGTAATCGATGAATGCCGTGAACGAAACCTCAGCTATCAGGCTCCCTTAAAAGCCAAAATGCGGCTTTCCGTATTTGAAAATACCGAAACGGGCAGAGAACACAAGGATACCCTGGAGCAAGACGTATTTTTGGGAGAAATCCCGCTGGTTACCGAGCAGGGTACCTTCATTATCAACGGTGCAGAACGTGTAATCATCTCGCAATTGCAGCGCTCTGCCGGCGTATTCTTTTCCGAAAAGAAACACGCTTCTGGCAAAACCCTGTATTCTGCCAAAGTGATTCCTTACAATGGGTCGTGGCTGGAGTTTGATATCGATATTCACGACGTGATGTTTGTGCATATCGATAAACGCCGCAAATTGCCCGTTACCACCATCTTGAGAGCCATCGGCATCTCCAGCAACGACGAGCTGCGCAAAACCTTTTACGAAAGCGAAACCCTCAGCCTCTCTGCCGCCAAAAACCGCCATCTCTACAAAGATATCGTAGTAGAAAAAGGTGCCGAACCCATCGCTTATGCCAATGAGCAGCTCAATGATACCCTCATCAAGATACTAAGTGAACACAAGATAAACAAGGTAGAGGTAATCCAATACGACTATGAAATAGCCCGCAAAGTATTGGAAAACACCATCGCCAAAGACCCTACCACCAGCCAGGATGAAGCTCTGCAAAAGATTTATGCGCTCATCCGTCCGGGCGAAGATGCCCCTTTGGAAGCCGCCAGACAGCTTGTGGATAGAATGTTTTTCAACGAACGCCGCTATAACCTGGGCGAAGTAGGGCGATATAAGATCAACCAACGTTTGGGCATTGATATCGACAAAAACCAGATGACCCTTACCGTGGAAGACTTTGTGCATATCTTTAAGACTCTGGTAAATATCTACCACGATAAAGATGAAGTGGATGATATCGATAGCCTTTCAAATCGCCGCGTACGCACCGTGGGCGAGCTTTTGCAAGAGCAATACAATACAGGCATGAATATGGTAGCCCGCATTATTCAGGAGCGCATGGCGATCTCCAATATCGATGAAATCACGGTGCACGACCTGGTAAATAGCAATGCCTTAATCAACGTGGTGCAAGGCTTTTTCCTTACCGGTCAGCTTTCCCAATTTATGGAGCAGACCAACCCCCTGGCGGGCCTGCGCCACAAACGTGCTTTATCCGCTCTGGGTCCCGGCGGGCTTACCCGCGATCGTGCCGGCTACGAAGTGCGAGACGTGCATGCCTCGCACTATGGCAGAATCTGCCCCATCGAAACTCCGGAAGGACCCAATATCGGGCTTATCGTATCCCCTGCCATCTATAGCAAAATCAACCATTTAGGCTTTATCGAAACGCCGTATCGCAAGGTAGTGGATGGCGTGGTAACCGATGAATATGTATATATGGATGCCGGCGAAGAAGAACACTTCGTAATCGGACAATCGGACGTACTATTGGACGATAACCGCCGCATAGTAAGCGAAATGGTATTTGCCCGCGAGCGTGGGGAATTTGTGCAGGTAAAGCCGGAAGAGCTTCAGTATATGGACGTAGCGCCGCAGCAGATGGTATCCGTATCTGCCGCTATGATTCCCTTCTTGGAGCATGACGACGCAAACCGTGCCTTGATGGGCTCGAACATGCAGCGCCAGGCTGTGCCGCTTATCAATCCGCAGGCACCAATGGTGGGCACCGGCATGGAAAAGATTGCCACCATCGATACCTCCGAAGTAGCTTTGGCGCCTTATGATGCCACGGTGGTGGGCGTTACTTCTTCCTATATAGATTTGAAGGCTTTGAACGAGAAAGACGAAGCCTTGTATCTGGGAGTGGGCAGCCGCATTCAGCTCAAGAAGTTTGTACGTACAAATCAGGATACCTGTGCAAATCAGCGTCCCATCGTGCGCATTGGCGATGTGGTGCGCAAAGGACAGCCTCTCTCCGACGGCGCTTGTGTGGAAGATAACCGTCTGGCTTTGGGCACCAATATGATGGTAGCCTTTATGCCCTGGTATGGTTATAACTACGAAGATGCCATCATCCTCAGCGAAAAGGTGGCGCGCGAAGATACCCTTACCTCCATCTATATCGAAGAGATGGAAGTTTTGGTGCGCAACGTGAAAAACGGGCGTGAAGAGCTGGCGTATGATATTCCAAACGTACCCGCTCATGCCTTAAGGAATCTGGATAAAACCGGTATCGTGCGCGTGGGTTCGGTAATCCATGCCGGCGATATCATCGTGGGTAAAGTAACCCCCAAGAGCATTGAGATCGATCCGTCTCCGGAAGAAAACCTGATGCGTGCGCTCTTTGGCGACCGCGCCGGTGATTTTTCCAATAGCTCGCTAAAAGCCAAGCCCGGTATGGAAGGCGTGGTAATAGACGTGAAAGTATTTTCCCGCCTGGAAGATGGCAGCGATATGGAAGACGAAAACGATGAAAAGATTCAGAGGCTGAAAGATGAATTGGCGCTGCGCCGCAAGAAGGTGGAAGACTTCAAAGAAGAGAAGCTCTCCTCTGTCCTTTTGGGACAGGTAGCCAAAACTATCTGGGACGAAAAGACCAATGTGTTCTTTATCGCCCCTGGCAAGAAAATCACCAAAGAAGACCTCAAGCGCATCAACTTCAAGAAGATAGACCTGGATGTGGAGATGGTGGAAGATGCCGATACCAATGACCGCATCTATCAGGATATCGCGCTGAAGATCCGGCAATCCCTGGAACAAAGCGAAAACGTATATAAGAAATCCCGCGAACGCATCAAACACGGCGATGAATTGCAATATGGCGTGCGCAAGATGGTAAAGGTATATGTAGCCAAAAAGCGCAAGATCGAAGTGGGCGATAAGATGGCGGGACGCCATGGCAATAAAGGCGTTATCTCCATCGTTACCCCCATTGAAGATATGCCCTTTATGGAAGATGGCAGCACCGTGGATATAGTACTAAACCCGCTGGGCGTTCCCTCCCGTATGAATATCGGGCAGATTATGGAAACGCACCTGGGTATGGCTGCCAAGCTTTTGGGCTTTGAGGTGGAAACCCCTATCTTTGATGGCGCTTCCAACGACGACATCCGTACCGAATTGCGTAATGCCGGCTTGCCCGAAGATGGCAAGATGGTGCTTTACGACGGCAAAACGGGCATGCCTTTCAAAGAAAAGGTGACCGTGGGTGTAATCTATATGATGAAGCTGAACCACTTGGTAGCAGATAAGATGCACGCCCGCTCCACTGGCCCTTATTCTCTTATTACCCAGCAGCCCCTGGGCGGCAAAGCGCAGCATGGCGGGCAGCGACTGGGAGAAATGGAAGTATGGGCGCTGGAAGCTTATGGTGCCTCTCACCTTTTGGAAGAGATGCTTACCATCAAGAGTGATGACGTGGATGGCAGAAACAACGCTTTCAAAGCCATTACCCGCGGCGAAAACCCGCCCCCTCCGGGCATACCCGAATCCTTTAACGTATTGGTAAGTGAGCTCAAATCCCTGGGCTTCGACATAGAATTTGTAAAAGATGAAGAAAGCAAATAAGGGGAGACAGGATGAAAGAAATAAAACGTGAAACCAGACCCAGTGATTACGATGCCGTGCGCATCAAAGTAGCCTCTGCCGAAACCATTATCAACGAATGGTCGCATGGCGAGGTCACCAAACCTGATACCCTGAATTACCGCACCTTAAAGCCCGAAAAAGACGGACTTTTCTGCGAACGCATCTTTGGTCCCGAACGGGATTACGAATGCGCTTGCGGTAAATATAAGAAGAAACGCTTTCAAAACCAAACCTGCGAACGCTGTAATGTATTGGTTACCACCAGTCGCGTACGGCGCACCCGCATGGGGCACATCGCTTTGGCGGTGCCCATTGCCCATATTTGGTTCGTAAAATCCCCGCCCTCCAAGATTGGCACCCTTTTGGACATGACCATCAAAGACCTGGAGCGCGTGCTTTACTACGAATCCTTTATCGTAATCGATCCCGGCGATAGCCCTTATGAAAAGATGGAACTCATGGAAGTGGATGATTACTACGAGATTAAAGACAAGGTGGGGGATAACTTCCTGGCTTTGATGGGCGCTGAGGCAATCAAGGAATTACTGCTGCGTATTAACCTGAAAAACGAAGCTTTGGACTTGCGTACCCGCCTGAAGTTTGAAGAATCTGCCCTGCGCAAGCAAAACCTGATCAAAAAGCTGAAGATAGTGGATGCCTTTATCAGAAGCGGAAACTCTCCGGCAGATATGATTATGGATGCGCTCCCCGTGCTTCCGCCCACCCTGCGCCCGTTGGTGCCTCTGGAAGGCGGCAGATTTGCCACGGCAGATTTTAACGACCTCTATCGCCGCGTAATTACCCGCAATAACCGCCTGAAAGGCTTACTCGAAATCCGCGCACCAGAAGTGATCCTGCGAAACGAAAAGCGCATGCTACAAGAAGCGGTGGACGCTTTGATAGATAATAGTCGCAAAGCCCGCCCCGTGCGCGGCAGAGGAAATAGAGCACTAAAATCCCTTACCGACCAGCTCAAAGGCAAGCAAGGGCGCTTCCGCCAAAACCTCTTGGGTAAACGCGTGGACTATTCCGGTCGTTCGGTAATTACCGTGGGGCCAGAGCTTAAGCTTTATCAATGCGGATTGCCCAAAGACATGGCGGTGGAGCTTTTTAAGCCTTACCTTATCGAGCGCTTGCAAAAGATGGGCGAAGTGGATAAGGTAAAGAACGCCAAGAAGCTAATTGAAAAGAAACAGCCGGAGATTTGGAGCATCCTGGAAGACGTGGTAAAGGATTACCCTGTGCTTCTAAACCGCGCTCCCACCCTGCACCGCCTGGGCATCCAGGCATTTATGCCCGTGCTTACGGATAATAAGGCCATCCAGCTTCACCCCATGGTATGCGTGCCCTTCAATGCAGACTTTGATGGCGACCAGATGGGCGTATATGTACCCCTTTCCCTGGAAGCGCAGATCGAAGCCAAGGTATTGATGCTTTCTACCCGCAACCTGCTCTTACCCGCCAATGGCAGGCTCGCCATGGCGGCAAACCAGGATATCGTATTGGGTTGCTATTACCTTACCATGAGCGAAAGCGAGATTCCCGAAGACATTAGCAAGCTGCGCCATTTCTTCAATTGCGATGAAGTAATAGCCGCTTATGAATATGAAGAACAGCTCTTTAGCATCAAAGGCGAAAGCGAAAGCGAGCGCCAGCTTGATTTGCACAATTGGATTCGTGTAAAAATAAACGGTGAATACATTATTACCACCGTAGGCAGAGTGATCCTAAACCAGATCATCCCTGCCGAAGTGGGCTTCCAAAATCTTACTTACGATAAGGGTAAGATCAATGAACTCGCCATGCTTTGCTACGAAAAGGTGGGGCAATGGCGCACCGCCATCTTCCTGGACGAGCTAAAAGAAATCGGCTTCCGCCATGCCACCCGTGCCGGCGTTACCTTCAGCTTTGAAGATATCATCACCCCTTCCCGCAAGGATGAGATTATCGCCGAAAGCGAGCTGGATGTAGCCAAGATTGCCGATCTCCACCAGAAGGGCGGCATTACCGAAAACGAACGTATGGGACGCGTGGTAGATGCCTGGAAACGCACCACCGTGCGCGTTACAGACGTGATGATGGAAGAGCTTACCCAAACCAAGAAAGGCTTCAATTCCATCTACATGATGTACAAATCCGGTGCCCGTGGCTCCAAAGACCAGATCAAACAGCTTGGCGCCATGCGCGGACTAATGGATAAACCCTCCAAGATTGGTTCCACCGGTGGGGCAGACGTTATAGAAACCCCCATCAAATCGAACTTTAAAGAAGGTCTTACCGTTCTCGAATATTTCGTATCCACCCACGGAGCGCGTAAAGGCTTGGCAGATACCGCGCTCAAGACGGCAGACGCCGGATACCTTACCCGCCGCCTGGTGGACGTGGCGCAAAATGCCATCGTTACCATGGAAGATTGCGGCACAAACCGCGGCGTGCACATGACCGTGCTCAAAGAAGGCAACGAGATCGTGCAATCCCTGGCAGAACGCATCCAGGGACGCTTTGCCGCAGAGGATATCATCGATCCCATTACCGGCAAGCTCCTGGTACTCGCCGGCGAAGAGATTACCAATGATATCGCTCAGGATTTGCAGCGCAAAGGACTCATCACCGTATATCTGCGCAGCACCCTTACCTGCGAAGCCGAACGCGGACTTTGTGTAAAATGCTACGGGCGCAACCTCGCCACCTTAAAACCGGTGGTAATAGGCGATCCTGTGGGCATCATCGCTGCTCAAAGCATCGGTGAACCCGGCACTCAGCTTACTCTGCGTACCTTCCATATAGGTGGAGCCGCCTCTACCGCTACCGACCTCGCCGAGGTAATGGCAGCGCACGATGGCGTTATCAAGTTTGCCCGAATGAACTGCGTTACCAATACCAAAGACCAGCTCATCTCTGTATCTCACCTGGGTAAATTGCTGCTGGTGGATGAGAAAGACGAAGACAAGGTATTGGAAGAATACCGTGTGGAATATGCCGCCACGGTTCACGTGCGCGATGGACAGAAGGTAAAGCAAAATATGCGCCTGCTTTCCTGGGACCAATTCAATAACCCGCTTATCTCCACCGCTACCGGTACCCTGCATTACGAAAACTTTATCAAAGACATCACCTATCGCGAGGAATACAACGAGATTACCTTCCTTAGCGAGATAAGTATTATCGATTCCAAAGACCGCAAGAAGCAGCCCCAATTTAAGATTGTGGGCGATGACGGTACCGTTAGGCTCATCCCCGTGCCCAGCGGCTTGATCGTACGTGTACAAAACGGCAGCTTTGTAAATACCGGAGACATCTTGGGTCAAACCTCGCGTATGACCATCAAACAGCGAGACATCACCGGTGGCTTGCCCCGCGTGCAAGACCTTGTGGAAGCCCGCGTTCCTGCGGATAAAGCCCGCATTTCAGATATCGATGGCGTGGTTACCATCGGTGGACTCAAAAAGACCGGACGCGATATCTTCGTAACCCCGCCCAACGGTATCTTTGCCCCAAATGACGGCAAGGTAGTAGTAGCCGTGGATGAAAACAAAAATCAATTCATCTGGGTATTACACAAAAAGACCGTATATGCCGAAAACGATGGTAAATGTAGCATTAGCACAGAAGATGGAAAGACCCTCATTACCATCGCCAAGCGTGGACAGAAAGGGCAGAAATACGAGATTCCGAAAAGCCCCAAAACCATGACGCTCATCGTAAAAGAAGGCGAAAGCGTAAAGAGCGGCGCCCCCTTGTGCGGCATCCTCTTTGCCGTTCCCGCCGAACAGGAAAGCATTGTAGCCTCCGGCGATACCGTAAATATCTATCAGCCCTTGGCAGGCCGCAAATACTCCATCCCCTCCGGCAAGCGCATCATCGTACACCAAGGCGATAAAGTAGAAAGCGGAGACGCCCTTTCCGATGGTCCGCTGGACCCGCACGATATGCTGGTAAAAGGCGTAATCGAAGCCCAGCTTATGATCCTAAACGAAATCCAGGAGATTTACCGCAAGCAGGGCGTACGCATTGATGATAAACACGTAAGCGTTATCATCCGCCAGATGTTCAAAAAAGTGCGCATTACCGAAAGCGGCAGCACCTCCTTCCTGCAAGGGGAGATAGTGGATAAGGTGCGGGTGGAACGCGAAAACCGCGATGCCCTCGCCTTTGGAAAACAGCCCGCCCAATTTGAGCAATTGCTCTTGGGTATTACCAAGACCTCGCTGCTTACGGATAGCTGGCTCTCTGCCGCATCCTTCCAAGAAACTACCAAAGTGCTTACCCAAGCCGCCGTGGAAGGCAGCGTTGACCTCCTGGAAGGGCTAAAAGAAAGCATCATCCTGGGTCATCGCATCCCCGTGGGAACCGGTACCAAACTCTATACCAAGATGATCAATGAAGCTGTAAACAACGGCGACACCGTATCGCAGATCATTGCAAACCTGGCTCATAAACAAGATTCTGAAGAGGAAGAGGACCTCCTCGACTTCTAAATAAATAAAGCACAAAAATAAGGAGAATATCAGTGCCAACCATTAACCAACTGATACGAAAAGGCAGAACTGCAGTTGAAATCAAAAAGAAAAACAGGGCGCTCATGGGATGTCCGCAAAGGCGCGGAGTATGCACTCGTGTTTACACGACTACGCCCAAAAAACCCAACTCAGCTCTCCGTAAAGTTGCACGTGTCCGTCTCGTAAACGGATTTGAAGTTACCGCATATATCCCCGGCGAAGGCCACAACCTGCAGGAACACTCCATTGTTCTGGTGCGTGGCGGTCGTGTAAAAGACCTTCCCGGTGTTCGTTATCATATTGTTCGCGGCGCCCTGGATAGCTCAGGTGTGGATAAACGCACAAACTCTCGCTCCAAATATGGAACCAAACGTCCCAAGAAGAAGTAGGAGGGAATAAATGCCAAGAAAACGTAAAGCCGTAGTAAGAGAAGTACTGCCGGATCCCAAATACAACGACGTGGTACTCACCAAGTTCATGAATTGCCTTATGGTAAAAGGCAAAAAAGCTTTGGCAGAAAGTATCGTGTATGGTGCCTTCGAGATTATCGAACAAAAGACCAAACAGGAGCCTCTGGGAGTATTCAAAAGCGCCGTGGAAAACGTGCGCCCGCTCGTGAAAGTGGTATCTCGCCGTGTGGGTGGTTCAAACTACCAGATTCCTACCGAGATTAGCGAGAAAAACGGTCGCGCCATCGCTTTTCGCTGGATCATTACCTATTCCCGCGCCCGCAGCGAAAAGACCATGACCGAAAAGCTGGCGGCAGAATTGATCGCGGCAAACAAGAAAGAAGGCGCTTCCATCAAAAAGCGTGAAGATACCCACAAGATGGCTGAGGCAAATAAAGCCTTCGCTCACCTCAGATGGTAAAAACAAATTGCAAATAAAAAGGCTGCTTTCGGGCAGCCTTTTTTGTTTGAACGAAATCCAAGCTTTTTTTTATTGTCTTCCTAATTCTTTATCCAATTCCATAAATGCTTGTGATGCTTTGAACTGATTGTAAAGTGCTTCTTCGTTTTGGATATTAAAAAGCAGGTTTTTCTTTACTTCTTGTTTGGGTATTTTAAGTTGATACCAGGTTTTGTATCTCTGACCGCCGTGCTCGGAAATCCTTCTGGTTTCATAATCTCCCGCAATGGCACCGGTTATCTTGGCTTCGGCTACGTTTCTTGATACACTGGAAGTAAGCGCCAAAAGCTGCGGATCATATACACCAGCTTCTTCTTCAAAGTTTTTTACCATGCCGGCTACTTCGGATTCCACGTATTGAGCCGCTTCCAAAAAAGCCTGAGCCCGGGCAGCAGTAATGGACGTTGTCTCGGAAAGCTTTATCCCAATACCATAGCTGCAAATATACTCATCGCTGGGTTGGGTGTTCCACCATTTGGGATAGTAGATTGGGTCGCCTTCTGGTTTTATTGATTGTCCTTTCGCCTTGTTTCCGCCGCAAGCAGCCATGGCGATCAAAAGACCAACCAATAAAAGCACAAATAATACTTTCTTCATGTTTCCTCCCCGCGCCTGATGCGCAGTTTTATATTTACGTACTATAATCACATTTATTTGAATAAGGCGCTCAGTGTCAAGTAAAATATTTTAGCGTGATCAAAGAACATCGCTAAAGCGCTGCAAATGTATGATGTAGAGGGGCAGCTGAGCAGATGGCGGGGTTATCGATTTTCACTTACAGGTAACCCATAACCCAAAATCGATAACCCCGTCACGAGCGTCAGCTATGATCAACCTGCGCTTGCGCAGCCGCCATCATTCATCATTCATCATTCATTGTTCATTATTCATTAGCTGAGCGCAGCGAAGCAAGCCTCCCCGTTTGCCGCTCTCGCAATGCCCTCACCTCTACCCGCAAATTCTGGGGAGAGGCGAGGGTATTGTGAGGGGAACAATAGAGCTGGCGGCGTTGTGCCAAGCTCATTGCGAGCGAAGCGAAGCACGCCGCAACCGCTGATGCTCCTCAAAACTGGGCGTAAACACATTATTCCCTTTGCGATCGCTAAAGAAATACAGGTAATTGTGTTTTGCCGGATTGAGTGCCGCCTGGATGGATTCGATGCGCGGATTTGCGATGGGGGTGGGGGGTAAGCCAGGATTTTGGTAGGTATTGTAGGGCGAAGGGATGGCGATATCGTTATTGGTAAGCACGGCGCGTTTGATACCGCGGCGCTCCAGGATATAATCCACAGTGGGGCAGCTTTGCAGCGCCATGCCGAGGCGCATTCTATTCGTAAATACTCCGGCGATGATGTCCCGTTCCTGCGCATTGCCCGCTTCTTTTTCCACGATGGAAGCGAGGATGAGCGCAGGATAAAAATCCGCGCTTAGTTCCGGCTCTATTTCCGCTTGCTTTAGTTTGTGAAAAAACTCCTGCGTCATGGTGGCGAGGATGCTATCCGGAGGGGCAGCAACGTCGAAAAGATAAGTTTCCGGATACAGAAAACCTTCTAAGGAATTAAGCGGAAGTCCGGTAAGGCGGCGCACCAGCGAAGTATCTGTAGCAGCAGCATATAGGGTATCATAAGGCGCCAAACCGCTGGCTTCGATGCGCAGCAAGGTTTTATATAGCGAAAGCCCTTCGGGAAAGGTAATGCGAATGTTTGCGCTGCGCCCTTCCTGCAGGCGGGAAACAGTTTTCCAGAGGTTTGTTTTGCCGCCAAAGATATAAGTGCCGGTTTTCAGATTGCGGTCTGCCTTGCGAAGCTTGGCGAGAATGCGAAAGGCATTGGCACTCT
>JAQVIX010000008.1:0-46217 GCA_028695495.1 Candidatus Cloacimonadota bacterium
TTTTGCATTCGTCATAAAGATCTTCACCTCAATATAATAGGCTACATCCGAAGTCGAATTGATACCATCTGCTAAAAGTGCCGGACTATGCCCAAATATGCCCACGCTGGTCTTGAGTGCTGCCAGGATTACGTTGCAGAGCAAGCCCAGATTCACCGAAATGGCGGTAAGCCGGTCTCTACTTTTTTCGTCCGACATCTTCCAATTCCATGATATCGATAACCCGCATATCCGGAAACTTCTTACGGATTGCTGCCCGGAACTTTAGCGCATCTTGCGGAGACTTTCCCACCGCTGTGGAATTAAGCGCATAAAACCCCACAAAAAGCCGCCTGAAAGCTTTGATTAAGCTGCGTTTGTGTAGTTGTTTAAGTTCGGCAAGCGTGAGATATAGTTGAAAAGGATGCCTTACGATAAGCTGGGTCTTGCCCTGAATGAGCGCTGGCGCCAGCTTTTCGTGCATTAGGCTGGTATAGGCAGTGGGTACGTATATGGCATCTGGTTCTTGCTGCATAATCTTTTGCATTTTATCCAGATTTCCCATCAGGCTTTCAAAGCCCGTATCGTACCAGGCGCCATCTTTGTTAAATAACACCTTTTGCGGCAAGCCCTCGGCATCGTCGAAGCTATCCTTATTGGTGGCAAAGCTATAGAATCTGGCGCCAGAAGCCGGTTTGCCAAAATACAAATTGGGGCTATAAATAGATTGCAAGAGATTGATACGATTGATTTCTTCGATAATCTCTTTGCTGCTGCCAAAACTGGCGCCCAATACCATTACCGAGAGATGCAGCAGCCTGTCCAAAGCGATGGACTTGCGATCCAAGGAACCATCTACCAGTATCTTACTCGCTCCCAAAGCCCGCATATTGAGCATTACTTTGCTTTGCTCCAATACGCTGGCGGGACCGGTAATCACAGTTTCCAATTCCTCTTCCGCTTTCAAAAACCACAGTTTTCTGCCGCTAAAGAGCCTTGATGCCAGGATGCTGGCGCGCGAACCCAGGCTTTCCACGCTTTGGGTATCCGTGCAAAAATAGCAGCCGGCAGGTATCTTTACCCGCGGTTTGGGGCTTTTATATACGCGGTCTTCCTCTTCACCATCTATACCGGTGCTAAATACGCCCCATTCCAGGTCAGGCGCATTTGCCAGGATGGCGTTCAAAAGGCTGGTCTTGCCCGCATTTTTACTGAGTCCCACCACCGCCGTAAAGTGCGAATGATTGATGGAACTCAGTATCTTTTGTGTGTAGCTTATTGCTTAGTCCTTCTTAGGTTACGCTTGGTTTCAGCCGGACCGATGGAGACCCTTTTGCCGCGAATCAGGCTCATTACACCTTCGCTGCTGGTGCGTTCTTGAGGTCCCAAATCGCGATATTTGCTATCGTCTTGCGGCTCGTATCCCGGTTCGGTATAGCTGCTGATAAAGCCTTCGTAGTTTCTCAGGATGATCCTGCCGGGCATCTGAGAGATGAGATAATTTGGCATTACGGGAATCTTGCCGCCGCCACCGGGAGCATCCACCACAAAGGTGGGAACGCACAGCCCGCTGGTATGCCCGCGCAGGGATTCGATAATCTCGATGCCCTTGGCTACGGGGGTGCGGAAATGACCGATTCCTTCGGAGAGGTCGCATTGGTATATGTAATAAGGTCTTACCCGGTTTTTTACCAGTTTGTGTACGAGGGTTTTCATTACATCTACATGGTCGTTTATGCCCTTGAGCAATACACTCTGATTTCCCATGGGAATCCCCGTTTCGGCGATCATCTTCAGCGCTTTGGCACTTGTTTCGCTCAGCTCCTGCGCATGGTTAAAATGCGTATTTAACCACACAAAGGGATATTTCCTAAGCATCGTCATTAGCTCCGGGGTAAAGCGCATGGGCAATACCACCGGCGTGCGGGTGCCCAAACGAACGATATCCAGGTGTTCGATTTCGCTTAGCTTTGCCAAAATCTCGTCCAAACGCTCGTCGCCCAAAGTAAGCGGATCGCCGCCAGAGAGCACTACATCTCGGATTTCCTTGTGCTGGCGAATGTATTCAATGGCTTTTTCCACATTCGCGCGCGGCATCGGCGCATCGTGTTCACCCGCTTTGCGGCGCCGCGTGCAATGCCGGCAATACATGGAGCATTGGTCGGTAAGCAGCAAGAGCACCCGGTCGGGATAGCGGTGCGTCATGCCCGGCACAGGGGCATCGCCATCTTCCTGCAGGGGGTCGCTCATATCCGAAGGGCTGATATAGCTTTCGGCTACGCGCGGAATGGCTTGCAGACGCACGGGGTCATTGGGATTCTCATGATCGATCAACGAGAGGTAATAAGGGGTAATCGCCATGCGGAAGGAGAAGGATTTATCGGCAAAAAGCGCCTCTTCTTCGGGCAAAAGCTTGATGTATTTGCGTAAAGTTTCGGCATCGGTAATGCGATTGCGAATCTGCCAGTGCCAATCCATCCATTCGGTGTCGGTGGCGATAGAGCGGATATCTATAATACTCATAATCTTAGCTCCTATCAATCAATATATCGCTCTTGAAAGAGCTGCATCAGGTCGGGGTTGCGGCGCAAAACGTCGATGGAAACTGCGGCGTGATTGCGGGCATAGCCATTGCCCAATATCATATCCACATCTGCACCAATCCCTTCGGCGCCCAGCGCGGCTTTGGTGAAACTGGTAGCCATCGAGAAGAAATATACCAGTCCACGGTCGCGCGCCGCCATAATGGAGGGCAGTTCCGTATCTTCGATATTTACTACATTGATTACCACATCTGCCATCTTGCCATCGGTAAGGCGGGATACTTCACGCTGGATAGTAATGGCATCCGTGGCTTGGGCAAGGATTACTTCATCGCAACCCGTTGCCTTGCAGGTGGGTATATAGTTCGGGTTTCTTACAATGCCAATTACTTTTCCGGCGATTCCGGCGCGTTCTTTGGCTACTTTGTTGCACAAAACTCCGCTTTTACCATTGGCACCCAGGATCACCACGGTATCGCCGGGCTTTACCAAACGCTCTACCTGTGCGGGAGCACCGGCTACGTCCAGCACGGAAAGCGCCAGGTTCTCATCCATATCATCCGGCAATTTGGCATAAATGCCACTGGAGAAAAGAATTGCCTTGCCCTCGATCTCCACCTGGTCTTTGTCCAAAAGCACTTTCTTGATCTTGCTAATCTTCAGCGGAGTGAGGGAAAGGGATACCAAGGTGGCGATTTTGTCGCCCACCTGAATCTTATCCTTCATTTCAAAATTGGGACCAATTGCCGCCACTCTGCCTATCAACATGCCGCCGCTGCCGGTATCCTCATTTTTGTGTTTGCCGGTGCGGTTCGTAAGCTCAAGGGCGTGTTCACCAAAGGCTTTTTCTATATCTGTGTGTCCTTGGGCAATCAATTTGTTCTTTATCTGGTGAAAGGACGCACTATCTACGTTTAGCCGGATTACGTCGATCAAAAGCTCATTATCCCAAATCTCGCTCATGTCGTTATTCAGTATCCGGGCGGGTTGCGGCAATACGCCTTGGGGTTCGATTACGCGATGGGTTCCATAACGGCATCCACCTGTTTTCATAATTCCTCCACATTATCTATTCTTTTATTTATTAACCACATAAGGTGATTCAACCATTATTTTGAGTGGGCTTATTGTGTCAATGATTTTCGAGGTGGCAGGCGGCAGGTGCTGCGAGCAAGCTCGCAAATTGAGGTGTCTTAGAAACAACTAAGCTTTATTCTGTTTCGTATCAATTCCTTTTGAGGATAAATGGGGTAAATTGTTTGATGACCACCTCGCGGTCAATTTTCATGACCGGAGTGCCTTCAAATTGTTTGAAAGCCTCTTCAAATATCTCATACTCATCTGGTTCGGAATAATAAAAGATTTCTTTTCTTTCTTTTTTCAGCGGAGTTAGTTTCTTTTGATAGCTTACATTGTCGATGAGTCCGGCTTTGAGCTCTTTCTTAAGCTGCTTTATCAGTTCATCAAGCTCATTTGCTCTATTCTGCCTCTCTTTCGTCCAGCAATTTGTGTATTTTTCATATTCATATTTCTCATGATATCTTCGGGTACACTCCACCAATTCGTCATGATGCGATTCACTGAACTTCAGATACAGATAGATGTCGCTTAAGATTTCGGCGGCTTTTCTATCCCCACGTTCCTTGGTGAAATCCATCACTTGCAGAGCAATCAAGGGGACGGTGCCAGAGCACTGATGGAAGTCTTGATATGGACTGGTAATCTGGATACATATTATGCGCCTTTCTCTTTTTAAAAACCTGCCTTTGACTATCTGCCCATCGACTGTAAGCTCTATGTCTTGTCCATCGATTTTAAGGTCTTTGTAAACTGTTTCTTTAGTCATGGGATACTCCTTTTATGTGTTTGTTAATTAACAAGGTATTTCCTCTATTTCGCATCCTCTATTATAATCCACTTTCTTTTTTCTCGTGCTTCCCAAAGGCAACTTTGATGCACATATCCATTTCATCCATCAGATAGTCATATTGGATGTCTTCATTTAGATAAAGCTCAGGGCTTGCCGCCCGCAGGAGCCTCGCTTTGGCATCAAGGATGATCAGCCTGTTGTCGTAAATAAAGCGGGCTACCTGGAAGATATGACGATAGTTTTGGGCATTATATTTCAGGTCTTCGATCTTAATCAGCCTGCCGCTCAAGCTCCAAAAGGGCTTTATATTCAGCGCTTTGAAGGCATATTCCACATTGCAAAAAGCCCAGATGGCATCTGGCAGAGAAACGAAGCCAATATGCGCGTTTTCCTCTCCGTGCCCGTCGCAAGAGCTAAGGGTGCTGGCGCCGATAGCGGAAAATGCTTTCACCAGAAAAGCCGTAAAGGGTTCCAGAATACAGAGGTGCACCTTGGGGGCGCGTAGATTGGCTTGGGCATGTTCAAAGAAATAAGTGATTTCGGTTTCTTCCGAGCCGCAGAAGCTAATGCGCGGCATGCGGTGGAAATGAAAGAAATGCTGCAAGATTCTGGGACTGATGTCTTTACCGTTATATTCTATACTGCGATCTTTGTGGATGCTGCCCAAGCCGCTTTGTTGGAGCATTAGTTCCAAAAGAGCGGTATCGGAAATCCATTCATCATCCCAATATACGGGGCTGCGCCCTCTGCCCAATTTCGCATTATCCGATAGGCAGAGCCTGCCCTGATCATCAAATTCCACCAAAAAGCCGCGATGCAGCAGCAGATCATGCAGGTTTTGCAGGCTATTATCATGTAGTTTAACGCCCACGATATCAGGCAGATAGCGTATGGCAAATTCATTGGGACGCCGAAGTGGGGAAGGGCTGGAACCAGATAGGATATTTGGCATAAGTATGTTCTCCTTTTATGATATTGATTTATTTAACGAGAGAGGGGGGCGGGCTGCCGGTGCGATTAGACCATCGCACCGGGACGACTGTTTGGGCAGACAGGCGGAGGGCGCGCTTTCTTAGCCGGTTCTAGCATTTTCTCTCCTTGATGAGATTGGGCTTTATTCAAGCCGAAATGTGTAATTCACGTTCCAAAGGATACTGCTGGTATCCCAGATGGTACACGAGACGGGCTACCATGGCTGGCAATTCTTTAAGATACTCAATATCAGAGCGTTCCGTCTCTTTATGCTGATCATAGTATCCACAAGCGAGATTGAAACCGCAGAGCTTGGTGGCGGCACAATACTCCAGGTAATCTGTGGAGCCGTTGCTCTTAACACCAAATTTTTCAAAACTATAGAGCTTCTGTTTGAACTGCCGGTTATGGTGCAAAGTAGGGATATCGCTAAAGTTCTTTAGTACCCGGAAACCTATTTCATGCACTCCGGGTGAGTCCAACATCTTGTATAGTTCGCTTACGCTTTTTAGCATATTTTGGCTCCTTTGGGCGCTTTGGGGGGTTAAAGCTTGGTGGTTAATTTTTAAGATAGTGAAATCAAAAGAACTATGGGGGAGAGGGTCGCCAGCGTCCTTTTTAAGGGGCTATCAGAATCCTGTATGTCATGTACGCCTCCGTGTGTGGGGATTTTATTTGGAGATTATATTGTACCGTTCATTTTCCAAAACTACGTTCAACATTTCAGATACATCATTGTAATGTTGTTTCAATATTAGGTTTACAGTGTTTTGAGAATAACCACTTACCAAGAGTACATCAGTTTCTGTATCCTTGGCGGGAACATTCCCAATCCGACCGTTTACATTCCAGAAAACGATGGTGAGTCTGGAGTACCCGAAATATTCATAAAGTTCAGTCATCATGGTGAGGGCATTTACACTGGTACCCTCTATACAACTATCATCAAACTCCATATCCGAAATAATGATGAGATGAGTGGGCATCTCATCCGGTGGGATGTTTTCATCCACCGCCTTGTTCAAAATGAGTTCAAAGGCAGCCTGGATGTCTGTATTGTAACCTATCAATTCCAGAGAGTTTTCCACTTTGGATACGATATCATGTCCCATTATTTTCTGAAACCTGGGTTCACTGGTAAAAGTGATGAAGTGGTTTTTAAATACCTCATTGGGATTATTTTCCGCAATGAAAAGACCCAAACCCACGGAATTACTGATGGGAATATAATTAGGACAAAACATAGACGCGGACACATCTATCATGGGCAAGGCCCTGAACTCTTTGGGTAGGTCATCGAGTTGTTTGAGGTTATTCCACTGGGCATCAAAAAGTACCCTAAGGTCATCAGAATCAAGAGGATTACCATCATTACCATAGACAGGATAATCATACAGAAGACCACGATATTTATTGAACAAATCAGATACAATATCACCGGGAGTGAGTCTTTGGGCATTTATCTTTGCCTCACCTTTTTGGAGTTTTTCCAAATAGGCTTGCATGATTTCATGCCTAAAGAAGGCGGTTTTGTACTTTTTCATACTAAGACTGGGAACCTGTTCAAGATTGATATTGTTCCAATCCCGGGCACTCATTTGTTGTTCCACCGTATTACTCAGACCCACGATCTGTTTACGATAGCTACTGTAACTCTCGATGAAATTGTATTTGCGCATATAGCGCGTAAGATACTTATACTGTCCGGTCTTACGTGGCATCCACTTTGCCACGATGGGACCAATTTCCTTGTCTTCCATCAGGGTGAAGAGAGTATTTAAAATGTCATCTACGAATGCTATCCGGGTATTGATGAGTTTCGGGAGTCTTTTTGTTTTATACTCATACTTGTGATAAACACTGAATCTTCTATTCAACATCTTTTGAGCTAAATAGAGGAAATCATCCACTCGGGAAATATTACTTTTGAGCAAATAAGACATTTGATCGATGATTTGTTCAATCACCCTATGTTCATTTATCACGTAAAGGTAATAAAGACAAAGTCTGAACACCCTTCTTTCCCCCATACCCTCAGAAATATCACGAGTATAAAGAAGTAGTTTGATTGCAGCCTTGCGATTGGTTTTATAGGCTGCGTCAAAAATGGTGATGATATCATCATCAGATTGGTGGCGCATGGCGCCGAAAAGGAAAAACATATCAATCAGGGCATTGCCCGATGTACTGTGGGTAAGACCGTAATTTTCAGTTCTGGAATTGTTGTACATCATACTACTGATAAACTTATTCATAAGAATACCTCTTTTTCAAAAAGCGAAGCGAGGCGGGGGCTTTTTTACTATGGCTTGCCTCGCTTCTATTTCGCACAAAGATTGTGGCTGGCTGCCATAAACCGCAGGTGCCGGATGCGTTTCACTCCAAGCTTGTTTTTTAAAATGGCGTTCGGAATTACTTCACATTTTGTCCGGTCCTTACGGGTATTTCGCAAATAATGGTTTGCTGTGTGCCATTAACCGCGAATTTGGTACTCGTTTCCTTAACAATTTGGTTTTACAATGACTTTGTATGGGCGTAATATGTTTCCAAAATTCGAGGCATTTCGCGCAGTTATGATTGGCTGTATGTCATCAACCATCCTTCCGGTACGAATGAACTTGCGTCCATTCATATTTGCTCCTTCAGGCTGGCAAACCTTGCTGCAACCCTGCATCTGCAGTATGCGCGGGAAAATATACATTTCGCCGCATGGGTTGCAGGGGTTTTTTACATATCATGCTCTCCTCTATTTTACCGGGGAGGCTCGCACTGCTGCAGGGTTCATTGCTCAGATACGCATTTCTATCGTATGCCATATAGGCGAAATGGACGGCATGAAAACCTTGCATTTGGGGTGGGAGTCTGGATAATTCTCTCACACGGAGGCGTACACTCTATATACAAGCAAAGATCTATAATGCCAGCAAACTGGCTTTGGGCATCTTGGGGTTGATCTGTTTCGCTAAAGCCCCTTGGGGTTATCGGGCTTTAATTTGCCTTTTACTATCTCGGTTAGCTTCTCGTTTGGTTACGAAAGAAGCAGCGTCTTTGGGATTCGGGGTGATAGTCTGTGGCGAAAAGCGTGTAGCGCCTTCCTCCGTGAATTACAGTGTCTTGTCCTACTACAGTGAATGTCTGGGTGAACTACGTCAATAAGATATGGTATTTAAGATAACCCGTTTTCCAAATTAAGCAAATTCTTTTTTTCATATCTTCCAATTTTGTAAGGGAAATAATTTCTAAACTACTATTATCATTCATTTTAGCCCGTTTTAACTTTTATCTTGTTTTATTCAGACCGACGCGTCAGTTTGATCTGGTGAATCTTTAGCCCTTCGTCCGGACACATGAAGGCGGGGAAGGGGTTCAGCACAAAGCCGTTCTTCTTCTGCCAATCTTCATACTTTATTGTTTGGACTTTCAGTCCATACTCGGCAAAGTCTAGGGCTTCTTCCTCTGGGAAGTGGTCTGTAATGTGCAAGAAGCCTTGCTTCGGCGCCAGCGCAGCCACGCGCTTCAGCCAGTTGCCGCTATTTACACATTCATAGTTATCCTGCATTTGATAGCGATCTCTTTCCACTGCCATGCAGCCGTCATTGATTCCCACCAGGGCGTGAATCTCGGCTTCTTTTTCCTTTAGATATGCCAGGCTGATGTTATTATCCCAGTGGAAGAGGATGCCTATCTTGCGCTTGAAGCGGAATAGCTTGTAGTTCTGTGCTTCTACCAGAGTATGAAAAGCATCCAGCTTGCTGAATTTTTCAGGCGGTTTGATATAAAGCTGGTGGATGAAGTTTTTGTAAAACGGACGTAAATGAACTACGCTAATCTTTTTGAAGTGTTTGTGAAGCTGATTGAAGGAGGCTTGCTCCCTCTGGGTGATTCCCATCTTGGCGATGCTATTATCCTTTAGATTTTCCACGATTTGCTCACTAAATACAAATAGATCATAATCCAAATCAAAGATTTCGGGACGGATATTGGTATATCCACATGAGGGGTAGAATAGCACTTTGCTACGGGGTGTGAACACGATATCAAGGCTGCGATTTCTTTTCATGTAGGTTTTTCCCTCCAGATTTTTGCTACGCAATCTATACAATAATTCATTTTTGGGATTTGGCAAATTCTTTTTTCAAAAGGCTTTAGTAGAAGTGGTATCTTGCCGCTTAATGGGGTGTCAAAACCGCTTTGGCAGAAAGTGGGAGCGGCATCTTGCCGCTGGTTGGATTCGACACGTCCTCGTGTCGAGCGAGGGCGCAGCCCAAGAAAATAAGCGGCTTCATTCCGGCTTCGCCTGCATTTTGCCGCTTCGTAAATGAGGGCATTTACGATCCACCAAACTCCGGTCTGGGATGCCAAACTCCGATTTGGCACAAGCAGTGCAGCGTAGCGAAACTGCTTAATAACTAACTATTGCGAGCGCAGCGAGCAATACCTTCAGAACCTGACACCTGAGACCTGCTTTCCTGCTACCTGCGTAGCGCAGCGAAGCCAGCGAGCTTGCTCTCTGTCCCAAGCCCATTGAGTGGTTCTATTTCAGAGTGATGGCGGCTCAATTACAAGAGAATGGTGGCTCAAATTCAGAATAATATTCAAACTATGATTTCATTTTTATCTTGACCAATAATCATGCACCAAATATATGTGTTTTAGGAGTTATCATGAAAGAATTAGCACCAAGAAACAGAACCATAACCCTTAACAAAGGTGAATTGTCAGCATTAAAACACAAGTTCTATAAACTTGAAAAAATGTCTTCAATCGATGACATAAAAGGGAAAGTTATTTGTCAGGATTTGTTCTTATGTATGCACTATTTGCCAGAAAAATCAATAGATTTGTTGATTGTAGATCCACCATATAACCTCAACAAAGAGTTCAATGAGACAAGATTCAAAAAAATGCATTTCAAAGATTATTATAATTGGGTAGATTCTTGGCTTTCTGTACTAATCAGCAAAGTAAAAGACACTGGAACAATCTATGTGTGCTGTGATTGGCAATCATCTTCTGCCATTGAAATGGTACTTAAGAAGTACTTATTTGTAAGAAATAGAATAACGTGGGAGCGAGAAAAAGGGAGAGGCGCAAAAACAAATTGGAAGAATTGTTCAGAAGATATTTGGTTTGCCACTAAATCAAAAGATTATGTGTTCAATGTTGAAGACGTAAAAATAACCAGACGTGTTATAGCCCCTTATCGGGATGAAAATGGAAATCCTAAAGACTGGAAAGAAACTGAGAATGGAAATTTTAGGGTTTCTTTCCCTTCTAATTTATGGACAGATATTACAATACCATTTTGGTCAATGCCAGAAAACACAGATCACCCCACACAAAAACCCGAGAAATTAATCGCAAAACTAATACTTGCAAGTTCTAATGAAGGCGATTTAGTATTCGATCCGTTTTGTGGTTCAGGGACAACATTAGTGGTAGCTAAAAAACTTAATCGTGAGTTTTGCGGCATTGAAATAGATGAATATTACTGTGCTTTGTCATTGAAGCGTATAGAGCTTGCGGAAATTTATAATTCAATACAAGGGTACCATGAAGGTGTTTTTTGGGAAAGAAATACTCTTAACAAACAAGCACCAAAAAGCTCGTCGAATATAGAATTGAATGGAGATAATCAATATGAAATCAACTTTGGTTAAATTGGAAAGCTTGGTTACAAAATATGACGGGATAAATGACAAATCTAAATTGACCAGCATAGTTCAAAAGCGCTTCGATCTTATTCGCGATAGATCTGTTTACTACAGACAAGAATTTGCAATTAGGTTTTGTAAATCTACAACAAGAAATCTTGGCAATACAGTCCTTTCTTTATCAAATCTGAAGAAATATGACGATAGACCTTTCATAGTATGCGTTGTAACACCAACAAAGAATCACTTGCTTCTTGCCAATTCTTCATTTTTAAAGAAAATAAGCCATAGTTCACAAGAACTTAGTCTAAATAATATCAAGGGTAGCTTCAATGGGTCAGACATTGTAAAACTATTCAATGAAAAAGAAAATGAATCTACTAATTTTGATTATCTTTTTAGAATACACGAACAAATAGGATTTGATGGCAATTTTGAGCGTTTAGTAGAAGCAACACTCAATATTCAGCCGTTTGGGGAAAAACCATTTTTTACTGCTGAATTAGAAGAAAATATATTTGCTTCTCCAGAAAGAACAATTGAGTTTATTGGTAATGATTGTTATAAGATTCTAAAAAAAGAACTTGATGATAAAATTAAAGAATTCAATAATGAAATATTGATAGCTGCTTTAATTAATAATACCAATATTAGAGGAGCGGTAATCGAATACTTGATTACAGGGGAAGATGCAGTATTACTTAAAGAACTCTCACAAGCTTTGTTGTCTAAAAAAGAGAATATACCAAGTTTGGAGAGAAGCCATGAATTGGGTGATTATATACGAGAGTTTGAAAATTACAATACAAGAACTGATGTTAAAACAAAAGTTATGATTTTACGTTCAAATCCCAAAGCATACAATATTGATAAGATGCTCCATTTTTTATCTGAGCAGAATTCTGTATTCATGCTGTATTTTGTTGGACTTGGTTTGTCAGCGGGAATTAAAACTGCGTTAACTTCGATGTTCCAAAAAGAATTATGCAATTCGACAATTATTCTACGTCATTGGGCCGGACGGAATTCTCGTGGCGTAACCCAATTTGATGGGGATATTATCGAGAAAATAATTTTGAACCCAAACAATCTTATTGATGAGACTATTGCAAAGTCTTTGTTAAACAGATTTCTAACGCTTTGAATTAATGCAAAATAAGCAGGCGCTTGTTCAAACGTGGGGGATAAAAAATATTCATCAAACGCATTAATTACCCGGAGTTAATCTTGCCTAAATTTAGCAGGATCACTGGCAACGCGTTGCCTTGCAATGAATAATGAATGGCGGCTGCGCAAGCGCAGGTTGATTAGGCGCTGACGCATGGTGTGCGGAATCTGGGAAAGCCCTCTCAACCCTTTCGACTCAACCCTCTACACCTCAATTATCCATCGACATTCCTTACATCTAACACGCTGCACGACACAATTCTACACTTTACATTTTACATTGCGAGCTTGCTCGCCTCATCGTTTAGCCAAAATATCCACTCCCACATATTGCTTTTCTCCGATGATCTGTTTTAATTCCTGTATATCCTTATTGTGCATGCGGATGCAGCCTTCGCTTCCGTTTTTACCGATGGTAGCGGGGTCGTGGGTGCCGTGGATGCCGATGCCCGTCCAGGTTTTGCCGGAGAAAGTATTGGCTTTGCCGGTATATAGCGCCATGAACCAGGGACCGTATGCGCCGGCGGTTTCGCCTTTGCCATCTTTGAAGTCATGCGTCCAGCTGCGGGAATCGCGGATGAAATTGATATAGAAATGTCCTTCGGGGGTGCGCATATCGCCTTCGGCGGATTTATCTTCCGGATATTTGCCGAGTCCAACGCTGTATGTTTTCAGCTTTTTACCGTTATTGTAAAGCTCCAGGGCGTGTTCATTTTTGATAATGAGGATATACAATCCATTATCCAACATGCGCGCTTTGCGGGTGTGGGGGGCGGGATCGGCGGGATAATCCTTGCCGCTGCTTTGCGTGGCAGTTATTTCTAAGGGTTCGGGTGCGCTGGGCGGTTCTACAATTTGTTCAGCCGCAGCGAGGTTATCCGCTACCATCAGGCTATCGGAAGCGGATTCCGGTATTTGCCTTCTTTCTTTACCTTTATTTACCAGCCATTGCGCGATCACGATGGCGGCAATCAGCACTACCATTGCCAAAACCGTGGGCAGGGCAGAGCGTTTTTTGCGTTGCCTGAATCTGGAAAGTCTGGACATTATTTTTGCTCCTTGGAACCATCTTTCTTTAAAAATACCAGATATTTGGCATTGTAAATCTCGTCAAGGAATTGCTGCGCTTCGCTACGCTCAGCGAATGAATAATGAATGATGAATAATGAATAATGTAGGTAACGCTTGCAAGCTCGCGCCATTTTAGGTACCTGGTAAAGAGTAGAAAAAGCGTATGGCATGAAACAAAACAGATAAATTACCAAATAACAAGACAGATCCGCCCAGAGCGCATCGACCAGGTTCTTGGAGTTCATGCCGGCTTCCTCAATTACCTATTTATCTATCACTTGGCGCCGGTATGGACTTCAAGAGCCTTTCCCTTATTCCATACACCATGCGTCAGCTTCTAAATAACCATTGCGAGCTTGCGAGCAATACCTTCATTATTCATCATTCATTGTTCATCATTCATTTGCGAAGCGCAGCCCATTTGCCGCCCTCACAATGCCCTCGCCTCTACCCACATTTTAGGGGGAGAGAGGATGGCATTGCGAGGGAGGCAAACGAGAAAGAAACAGCTGCGCTTGGCGGCATTTGACGGGAAACTACCTAATTATATTATCTTTGATTGCATTTATAATAAACTGATAATAAGTTTGCTTATCCGAAATATTGAATTATCTTGTAAAAGAAACATAAAATAAAACGAATCAGGAGATTAACATGGAATTACAAAGAATGCCTTTATTAGGTGATCAATTCCCCGAAATGGAAGTAGTAACCACGCGCGGAAAGATGAACTTGCCGCAGGATTTGGCAGGAAAATGGTTTGTGCTGTTTAGCCATCCGGCAGATTTTACGCCGGTTTGCACCACCGAATTCGTAGCTTTTCAGAAGCTTTATGATGAGTTCAGAGCGGTAAATACCGAGCTGATCGGCATGAGCGTGGATCAGATTTTCTCCCACATCAAATGGGAAGAATGGATTCAGGAAAATATCGGCGTGGAGATTCAGTTTCCCATTATTGCCGATACCGGTGCCGTGGCTACAAAGCTGGGCTTGATTCATCCCGGCAAGGGCACAAATACCGTGCGCGCGGTATTTATCGTGGACGACAAAGGCGCCATCCGCATTATATTCTACTACCCGCAAGAATTAGGCCGCAATATGCAGGAAATCCTGCGCGCCGTAAAAGGCATGCAATATAGCGACAAAAATGGCGCTGCCATGCCCGCCGATTGGCCGAATAACGGCATTATCGGGGATCGCGTGATCATCCCGCCTGCCACTAACGTGGATGCGGCAAACGAGCGTAAAGAGAAAGCCAAGAAAGGCGAAATGCAGTGCTATGACTGGTGGTTTTGCCACAAAGAAGGCTAAGCCTTATTGGATCGACAAATACAAGGGGAGCCTAAAGCAGGTTCCCCTTTTTTGTATGCCCCCAAAATACGCCGCACTTGACAGCATGCAGGTTCTTAAGATTTTGGCTGTATAGTGTATGTGGAGAATATAAATGAATAGATTATTGAGCCTGAGCTTGCTGATACTAAGCAGCCTAATCCTCATGGCAGCAAAGCCTTATACTGCGCGCATTGGGGAGCGAGAATACAGCGAAAAAGAGCTGAAAGATGGCTTTTCTGCCTATTTGGAGTTCATCAAACCGACTCAAACCCTGGACAAGGCGGATTCCTTGGGCTATTTTTCTCAGTATTTTGACGAACTCATTGCCATGAACATCTATAATAAGGAAATCAAGCGCCGGAAGCTCGTGCTTTCGGAGGCGGATTTGGAAGTGCAGATTTGGCAGAACCCGCCGCAGGGAGTGAAGCAGATTCCAGACTTTTTGGAGGATGGGGTGTTTAGCCTGGAAAGGTATCATAAAGCGCTAATGGAAGAAGAGAGTTTCAAGCGCGAGGTGATGCAGGTTTCCCGCGATATGTATAGCTATCATGCGCTTTTGGCAGAAGTAAAAAGCGAGGCGCAGGTGGATGAGGCGGCGGTACAGGAAAAATGGCTAACTACCGCTACCACAGCGGATGCCGAGATTATCTATTTTGACTATAGCCGGCTAAAACATATCGAAGCCACGCCCCAGGAAGCGCGGGATTATTACGAAAGCATCAAAGAAAGAGAATATAAAAAATACGGCGGGCGCAGCCTTTATTACGTGCAATTTACGGGGGCATCCTCGCGTGCCACATCCAGCCCGGAAGCTTTGCAAAAGAGCGCTGCGGATAGCCGGGCGCTGTATAATCTGGCGCGGGAAATAGGCATCGAAGCAGCGGCTAAAGGCTTGAAATATGAGCTGAAAGAGACGCCCCTATTTAGCCGGAACGACCCCTTTATCCGCGGGATTGGGCGCGAGCCGCGCTTGATTGCCCTGGTCTTTAGCCAAAAGCCGGGAAGCCTGCTGGAACCATATCAAAACTCCATGGGCGATACCTTTGTACTCGCTATTGGACAGGAAAAAGAGCTGTATTACGAAGCCTTTGAGCCACTTGCGCAGATAATGCAGATGCGCGCAAATTCGCTAAAACGCGCGGCAAAAAACCGCGAAATCTTTGCGGATTTTATCGCGCGCTATACGCCGGAGGAGTATTTGGCAGCGGCTGAAAGGGATAGCCTCACCATCGTAAAGCAAAATGCGATTAGCTTAGCAAGCAGCTTTGCCCCCATTGGCGAGGTGGAAGCGCTAAATAAAGCCATCCTCAGCACGCCGGTGGGCAGCTTTAGCCCGCCTGTGGAATACGGCGGAATGCACTATTTGGCAAGAGTAAAAGCGCGCACATTGCCGGAGCCGGAAGCCTGGGAACAGCTAAAGGACAAGCTACTCGCCAGCGCCCGCGAAGAGGCGGAGCAAGCTTATATGGATGAGTGGTTTCAAATGCAAAAAGCGGCGCTGAAGATAATCTATCCCCCTGAAATCGCCACTTCAAACCCCCAAAATAAGTAAAGCACTAAGGCGCCCATAAAAAAAAGCTTTACTAAAAAGCCGCTTAGAAAGATATGTATCTTACCTAATCAGGGGAGGAAAAATGCTGAAATATTTGAAGCATAAGATGCTCATAATAATAGCGCTAATACTTGCCGGAAGCCTTTGGGCAGAAGGCGAGACGATATACGAAATCCGCGTGGAAGGCGTAAAAAACGTCTCTGCCGAATTGGTGATCTCGGCGATCAGCCTAAGGGTGGGCGATGCTTTGGACCATGAAAACGTATCGCGCTCCATCAAAAACCTCTATCGCATGGGGATTTTCTCGGATATCCGCATTGAATCCGAGCCTTATCGCACGGGGATCAATCTCATCGTGAATGTGGTGGAAAATCCCGCCATTAGCAGCGTGAATTATGTAGGCTTCAAAGCGGTGAAAAAAGAGCAGGTGGAAGAGCTGGGTGCGCTAAGGATTGGCGCCTATTGGAGCGAGGGTATCAAGCACGAATTTCTGCGTAAGCTCAAGAATGAATATACCAAAAAAGGCTTTGGCAATGCCACAATCGAGGTGATGGAAGTGCCCCAAACCGAAAACCGCATTAGCCTTACCATCCGCGCCGAAGAGGGTAAACGCACCGCCATCAAGCAGATCAGCTTCTTGGGCAATGACAATTTTGATGCCAAAACCCTCATTCGCCGCATGAGCACCAAACCCGCCAGCTTCCTGCGTTCGGGGCGCTTTGAAGATGAGAAGTTTGAGAAAGACCTCGAAGCGCTTGCCGCCTTTTACCGCAAGAGCGGCTTTATGGACGTGGTGGTGGGTCCCTGGGAAATGCAACAGCTTTCGGAAAAGCATTACGAGCTGGCGATTCAGATTCAGGAAGGGGAAAAGTATTATTTCGGCGAGATTGCGATAAGCGGAAATGAGCATTTCAGCCTGGAAACCCTGAGTAAGAACTTCAGCATGAAAAAGGGCGATATCTTCGATAAAGAACGCTACGACCGCGAAAAGGCAAAGCTCTACTCCTTGTATTTTGAGGAAGGCTTTATCTATCCAGAGTTTAAAGAGGATTTTCAAAAGCTGGGGGACGAGCTAAATGTAAAGCTGAATATCAAGGAAAATACCCGCGCTCGAGTAAGGCAGATTCACCTCACGGGAAATCAGAGAACCAAGGAAAAGGTGCTGCGCCGGCAGCTCGAAATAGCGCCGGGAGATTATTTCAGACAATCCCAAACCATTCGCAGCCAGCAAAATATCTATAATCTGGGCTTCTTTGAACCGGATATCAAGCTGGATTACCGTCCCATCAATCAAAATGGCGATATCGATCTCTCTATAGATGTAGTAGATAAAGCCAGCGGAGTTGCCAATGTCGGAGCGGGCTATAATTCCGTGGATAAGTTTGTAGGGCAGCTTTCGGTTTCGCAAAATAACCTCTTTGGCAATAACTGGAGCAGCGGGCTTACCTGGGAGTTTGGCGCCAAGACTCAGAATCTTGAGTTCAATTTTACAAACCCCAATCTCTACGATACGGATATGCTAATGGGCACCAATATCTATTATACCAAAAAGAATTGGAGCTCATTCTATTACGAGATTTACACCCGCGGTGCCAGCCTGCGCCTGGGGCAAAATATCCCCTGGGTAAATCGCAGCCGCGGCTCTATCGGCTACTCCTTTTACAGCAAGAAATATAATATTACAAACGAAAGCGCCATCATGGCAGATAGTACGGCAAATGCCACTTTGATAGAGCTGGACGCCCTGGGCTGGCGCTATACTTCGGCGGGGAATTTTACGCTCTCGCGGGATACGCGGGATAACATCTTTTTCCCCACCAAAGGCTCGCAGCTTACGCTTTTTTCGGAGCTAGCGGGTGGTCCCTTTATGGGCGATTTCGATTATTTCAAGCAGATTGCGCAGGTAAATTGGTATAGCGAGGCGCTCTGGAAGCTTACCTTGCGCAGCAAATGGCGCTTTTCCTATATCGTGCCTTATGGGGATTCCGAAGATGCACCGCCGGATGAGAAGTTCTATCTGGGTGGCACGGGTGCAGACGGCATCCGCGGCTATCCGGATCGTTCCGTGGGTCCCGCCGGAGGTGGCAGCCGCGCCATCATCTTCTCCGGCGAAATTGGCTATCCCATCGCCGGCGACCAGGTAATTGCCCTGGGCTTTTTCGATGCCGGAGATAGCTACAACCATCTGCGCGATTTTAACTTTCTAAAGCTCAAAAAAGGTTTGGGTGCCGGTGTGCGCATCCGCAGTCCGCTGGGGCTTATCGGCTTTGACTATGCTTATGGCGTGGAAAGCCGCAGTTGGGAGCCGCACCTGCAATTTGGCACCACCTTCTAAGATTATGAAATACAAGCGACTCTTTGGTCCGGTAAGCTCCCGCAGGTTAGGCAAATCCCTGGGGATCGACCTTGTTCCCTATAAATATTGCCCCCTAAATTGCGTTTACTGCGAGGTGCAAAACACTACGCATCTGCAAACTACCCGCGAGGAATTCTTTGCCGCGGAAGATATTTATGCGGAATTGGATGACTTCATGAAAACCGCGCCGGAATTGGATTATATCACCTTTTCCGGAGCCGGCGAGCCTACGCTCTATAGCCGCATTGGCGAGATAATCCAGTATATCAAAGCGAAATATCCGCAGTATAAGCTGGCGCTGCTTACCAATGGCGTGCTTTTTGGCGATAGCGAGGTACTAAAGGAGGTATTGCCCTGCGACCTGATACTGCCCTCGCTGGATGCCGCTACAGACGCCGTATATCAAAAGATCAATCGACCCCGCGCCGGGCTTGCAGTAGCGGAGCTTATTCAGGGGCTTATCAATCTGCGCAAGGCATATCAGGGCAAGATGTGGCTGGAGCTATTCATCGTGCCGGGCGTGAATGATAACAAGGCGGAACTAAGCGCTTTGAGCGAGGCTTTGTCTCAGATACAGCCAGATCTTATTCAGCTTAATTCGCTGGATAGACCGGGTAGCGAAGCCTGGGTGGAAGCGGCTTCCGGGGAAGAGCTGGAAGCGGCAAAGGAGTTTTTGGCTGCTCGGCTAACACAGCCCATCGAGATCATAGCCAAAGTAAAGTATAGCAATGGGATGAATAATATAGATCAGGAATTGGTCAGCTTTATTCAGGCCACGCTATCGCGCCGGCCTTCCACTGCCGAAGACCTCGCCAAGATGCTGGATATTCATATCAATGAAGTGATGAAGATCCTGCGTGAGCTGCTTTTGGCGCACAAGCTGGAAGCCGAACGCATGAAGCGGGGGGTATTTTACAAATGGATATCCTAAGCCCAAATACCGCGATTATTACCGCAGCCGGCAGCGGCAGGCGCATGAGCTCCACCACCAAAAAGCAGTATCTGCACTTAGATGGTATCCCTATCCTTATCCGCAGTTTAGAGCCTTTCTTTGCCTCAAATACCATCTCCCATATCATCGTTGCTGCGCCAGAGGACTCGCTGGAATATACGCGGGAGCTAATTGCCGATTTTTACGATGATGATGCCAAGCCCTATCTGGTGGTGCCGGGCGGGGTAGAGCGGCAGGATAGCGTATTTGCCGCCCTGCAAAACTGCCCGCCAGATACCGATCTGGTCTTTATCCACGATGGCGTGCGCCCCTTCATCTCGCAACAGCTTTTGGAGGAATTGGAAGCGCTGGCATTGCAAAAAGGGGCGGTAATCCCCGCAGCGCGCATCAAGAATACCGTAAAGCAGGTGGAAGCAGACTTTGTAGTAAATACCCTGCAACGCGAGCGGCTGATTCAGGTATTTACCCCGCAGGTATTTGGCTATGAACTGCTGGTAAATAGCTACGAAAAGGCATATCAGGATGGCTTTGTAAATACGGACGATTCTGCCCTGGTGGAATACTACGGGCACAAGGTTTACTATCACTTAAGCTCCGATATCAACATCAAAATAACCGATGAATGGGATTATACCCTGGCGCATCTTTTGATAGAACACCACTTATACAACTAATAAAGGAAGTACAATGTTCAAGAAATTACTTATTTATTTATCAGGTATCAATATACGCATCCCCATCCCGCTCTTTGGGCTGGGCTGTGGGGTATTGGGTTTGGCTTTGCCCAAGGTTTCGGTAAATTTGGGTGCTTATGCGGCTAAGCTGCTGAAGGCATTGGAATATCGGGGCTTCGATAGCACCGGTGCCGCTTTTTTGGGGGATGATAAGGATAAGATAATCCTGTTAAAAGACGTGGGTGCCCCCTCTACCCTCGTGAAGACTTTGGGCATCGAAAAGGAAACAGGCAAGGTCTTTTGCGGGCAGGTGCGTTGGGCTACCTTTGGCACTGTAAACAAAGTAAACGCTCAGCCGCATGAGGTGAATTGCAAGCGCCACTTGGTGGGTGCACATAACGGCAATATTACAAATACCCGCGAGCTAAAGAGCTTCCTTATCGACCAGCGGCATACAATCCTTTCGGATAACGATGGCGAAATGCTGATCCACAGCGTGGAACACTATTTTGATATTGAGATGGACCTCAAAGGCAATCCCAGCGATCCAGAGCTGCGTAAAGAGTGCATGCGCAAGGGGATAATCCATGCGGCAAGGCAGATGCAAGGCTCTTATGCGGCGGTGATTGTGGATCCGGAAACTGCCACTTCCTGGGCGATAAAATCCGGCTCCAGCCTCTATTTTGGCGTGGGGCAATTGGAAGGCGAACCCTTTGGGCTGGCATCCAGCGATCTTACTGCCGTATTACGCTTTACCAAGATGCTGGTAAATATGCGTGAAGGCGAATTTGTAGAATACACCGCGGATAGCTATCAGCTTTATGCGCTTAGAGACTTGCGCTTCAAACACCTGAATGCAGCGGACGAAGTGTATAGCGTAGGCAGCGCCATCCCTACTCAGGCGGTTTATTCCCGTTTGCGCGCCGAAGATGTGGAACTCTTGCCCGATTTTGACTACTTTATGGAGCAGGAAATCTATGCCGAAAGCGAGAGCACCGGCAAATTGATCAAGCTCTTTCAGGGCGGTTCCAATAGCGGCAAAAGCATGCTGCAGATAATCGACAAAGCGGAAGTGCGCGAGCGTTTTATCCACTGTATGCTGGAGATTATGGGCGAAGCGCAGCCGGAAGACCAGCAGCGCCGCTTTGATGCGCTGTGCGAAGACCCCAAGGTACAAGACTTTTACAAAGGCGCCCGCAGCAGCTACCCTGCCATCTTCGATGTGGCGGTAAAGGGCGATTTTGAAAAGAAATACTTCTTCTCCAATGAAAAGAATGTATTTATCGAGCTGGCGGGAGATTTGTACAACCACTACCGCCTCTTCATTGCCAAAGCCCTGGATAGCATCTCCGAAGAGATTGCAGTAAAAGAGTTTGAAGATAGAGTGCAAGAGTTTTTGCAGCTCTTCAAAAATACCATCAGCAAAAACCGCAATGCCTATTCCATCGCTTGCGGAACCTCCTTCCACGCCACCAAGATCGCTGCGCTTTTCTTCAACGAAATAGCCGCAATAGAACTCATTCCCATCCTGCCGGGAGATTTTAGAGGCGAATACTCAAATTGCATTACGGATGACGACCTGGTTTTGGGCGTATCCCAAAGCGGCGAAACCAAAGACCTGATCGATATTTTCAACGATATCGATGCCTCTGGGCTGGATGTGCGTAAAGTAGTATTGGTAAACAATATGAACAGCACCCTGGGTCAGGAAAAGAGCGACGTGGCGATTCCCATCCTCTGCGGTCCGGAAATCGCCGTGCCAGCCACCAAGAGCTTTATGAATCAGATTACGCTCTTTTACTATCTGGCTATCCGCTTGGCAGAGATGAAGCTAAAAGATTTGGAAAAGGGCTTGAAGCCGGAAATCCGCAAAGAACGCGAGGCAGCTTTGGCAAAGCGCCGTAAATCCCTGGCAGATATACCGCTGCTACTAAAAGAAACAGTGGATAAGACGGCGGATGCCATTGATAATATGGCTGCCAAAATCTATATGGAGCCTTCTTTGCACATCCTGGCTACCAAGATAAGCGGCGTGGCCATGGAAGCAGCGCTCAAGATTCGCGAAACCGTGCTAAACCACGCAGAAGGGCGCGAAGCCAGCGAATTTAAGCATGGTCCCAATACCATTTTGGGCAAAAATACCGTATTTGGCGTAAAACACGTGCGCAGCTTTGTGCGCTATTTCAGCAAGATGATCGATGATATCTACAGCGTGGCAGAGGAGAAGCAAATCTCCCAAAAAGAGCAGAAAGACATAATGAAAGCCTTGGCAGACTATATCTTTACGCACAATATGCCGTTTAACCTTTCCCACGAAGGCAGTGCGCTATTCAAAGCCACGGTGAAAAACCAGGATTTCTTTGAACCGCTCTACCGCAATTACCCCTTGATCTATGTGACCGGTCCCGACGAGCGCGATGTAAACCTCACCATTTCGCAGATCAATACCCACAAAATCCGCGGTGCCAATACCTACGTAATTGCCGAAGAAAACGAGAATCTGTTGAAGAACGCTGCCCAAAGCCCAGACGAAAACTCGTATTACCATTGGGCTTACATCATGCTGCCCAAAACCGGCGACAGCCTAATGACCTGCTTCTCCGCCACTATAGTGTTGCAGCTTTTGGCGCTAAGGATGAGCATTCGCAAGATGAAAAAGCTCGACCTATTGGGCGTAATGGATCACGGCGTGCATCCGGACGTGCCCAAAAACGTATCAAAATCCATCACGGTGGATTAAAAGCCTTATGCGCATTGGCTTTGGCTACGACGTTCACCGCCTGGTAGGGGGGCGCAAGCTTATCCTGGGCGGGGTGGAGATTCCTTTTGAAATGGGCTTGGCGGGGCATTCCGATGCGGATGTGCTGCTGCATGCCATCTGCGATGCCCTTTTAGGCGCCTTGGCGCTGGGAGATATCGGGCGGCACTTTCCGGATAACGACACAAGTTTCAAAGACATAGATTCCCGCATCTTGCTACGGAAGTGCTACGAATTGGTGCGGGAAAGAGGCTGGCGTTTGGGCAATATGGACGCCACCCTTTGCGCCCAGAAGCCGAAGCTAAGCCCTTATATAGATAAGATGCGAGAAGTGATTGCGGGAGATTTGGCGTGTGAGATAGAGGATATCTCCATCAAAGCCACTACCGAGGAAGGTTTGGGCATCTCCGGCGGGGGAGAGGGGATGAGTGCAATGGTGGTGGTTTTATTGAAGAAACGGGATTAAGCCACAGGACTTCACTTCACATTCAAGATCTTATGAAGTTGCAGTCTTAGCTTCACCTTTTGCCCATCTGCCAAGATCCATTCTGCTAAACGAGATGGCTCCAGCCTGCCAAATACCGGTGAAAAATGGATAATCTGTGTGGGGATAGCATGCGTATTAAGAAACGCCACTGCATACAGATAGTCCTCACGGGAGGCGATTACAAACTTGATCTCATCTTTTGGGGTAATATATCGCAGATTCCCGAGCAAGAAACTCTCCGCAAAGCCACTACTGGGGCATTTCACATCCACTATCTTGATTATAGCCTGCGGCACAAACGCCAAATCCTGCGTGCCATTCGTTTCCAGCAGCACCTTATATCCTTCTGCCAAAAGCGTTTCCATTAGAAGCACAGAGTTCTTTTGATACAGCGGCTCGCCACCGGTAATCTCCACCAGGCGCGAGGGGTATTGGCTTATTTCCTGTAGGATATCCGGTATTTGGCGCTCAATGCCATTCTCAAAGGAATACTTTGTATCGCACCAGTGGCAGCGCAGATTGCAGCCTGCCAGGCGGATAAAGCTACAGGGCATTCCCTGATAAGTGGATTCACCCTGCAAGCTGTAAAAGATTTCGGTAACTAAGAGGCTATCCATCAAAAGGGCAGGAAGGGGAAATCCTTGTGATAGCCCAGGGCAGCATCGATGAGGTCGTTTATCTCCAGGGGGTCGCCGATTACGAACTTTTCGCGGTTTCCGGTTCTGAATATCGTATATTCGGCATCGCTTTCATCCAAAAAGTCCAGATATTCGCTATCGCCATAAAGCGGAACGCCATCTATCATCAAGAGCTTTATGGCATTCATTTCCAGCGCCAGCAGATTCTCGAAGGGATTGCCCTCTACTTGATCCAACAAAAGCAAATGACGGGTATTTTGAGGGCTGAGCAGGGCATATTCCGGCTTGAGATTCAAGGCTTTAGTAGCGTTTAGGGTAACCATACGGTAAAGCTCGCGCAGCGAAATCTGCGGGAAATGCTCGCGGATAACGGCAAATTCGGCAATGAGATTTACTTCACCACTCATGGTGGAATCCGTGCCGATTACCACGTTTGCACCCAAGCGCAGCGCACTCATGATGTCGAACGTTTTACCGATGAGATAGTAATTTGAGCCTGGACACCAGCAAACCGTGGCGCCTACCTGCGCAATGCGTTCTATCTCTTTGCGGTTAAAGGCGATACCATGGATCATCATGGTATTGGGCGCCAAAAGATTGCGCTCTTCCAAAAGGGCAAATTCGCCGCGGGTAATATCGTCTATCCCCTCACCCAAGTGGATGATAAAGGGTTCTTTTCCCCGGCTCAAAGCAAGCTCTTCTTCCGGAATGCCGCCGCCCCACCAATTTCCCAAGGTAATGGAATGGCATTGCCGGAAATCCTTTAGCACCTTGATGGGCATGGCGTTGTAATACTCATCTTGCTGGCGCGGTGCGTGATCATGAACGATGCCGCAGCCGGAAAAGAGATTTTTGTATGCACCCAGGCGGGCAACGTTTAAGGCATTAGGCTCCAGCAGGTTGAAGCTGCCATCGTTGTGCCAAAAGCGGCTGCGTTCTTGAAAGGCAAAGGAATCTTTCATATCCTCTACCCAAATATGGGAATTAGCGTAAGGGCGATTGTCGCCGGCGCGGGGTACCCAATTTCCAATCAGGTGGTCATGCGAATTGATCAGTGGTGCGTAGGCGATGCTTTTGGGAATCTTTAGGCTGGGTCCCTCTCCGGGCAGATTCAGGTCTATGGATGCCTGAACGCTATCCGGATTTAATACTCCCAGCCCGCAAGTAATTTTCATGCTCGTACTTCTTTTATCTTTTTGATGAGCGCAGGCACCACTTCAAAGAGGTCGCCCACAATGCCCAGATCCGCCACTTTGAAGATGGGAGCATCTGGATCTTTATTGATGGCAATGATATAGTCTGAACTGCTCATGCCTGCCAAATGTTGGATTGCGCCACTAATGCCAATGGCGATATAGATGCCGGGCTTTACGGTTTTTCCGGTTTGCCCCACCTGATGGGAATAGGGGATCCATTCGGAATCTACCGCCGCACGGGAAGCGCCCACGGCACCCTCCAGCGCCTCTGCCAGCTCTTCGATCATGGCAAAGTTTTTGGCGTCTTTGATTCCTCTGCCTGCGGATACGATTACATTGGCATCGGTGATATTTACGAGCTTTGTTTTCTCTTTTTCAAAGCTGATAAAACGGCTGCATTCGTCCAAAAGCTCAAAGCTTAGCTCCTCACGGATGATAATGCCATTGCGGCTATCATCCCGCGGCGGCGGATCCATCACCTTGTGCCTTACGGTTGCCATCTGCGGACGGTGATTTGCCGTTATGATGGTAGCCATAATGTTGCCGCCAAAAGCAGGACGGGTTTGCAAGAGGTTACCGGTTTCGGCATCTATTTCCAAACCGGTGCAATCCGCTGTTAAACCAGTATTTAGCTGAATCGCTACACGGGGGATAAAGCTGCGCCCAATCACTGTGGCACCTGCCAGGATGATGGAAGGTTTATACTTTTCTGCCAGATTGGACAGCGCTTCGGCATAAAGCTCATCTTTGAAATGCTTTAGCGCAGGGTCGTCAATCTGGATTACCTGATCCGCACCGTAGGCAATGAGTTCCTCGGCAATGCCATTGAGACCGTGCCCCAATACCACGGCAGTAAGCTCGCAGGCAAGCTGCTCTGCCAGCTCGCGCCCTTTTCCCAAAAGCTCGTGCACCACGCAGGCGAGGATGCCTTCACGCTGCTCGGCATATACCCAGATTCCTTTGTAGTCGGATTTGTCTATAGTTTGGGCACTTTTTTTGCGGATAATGATGGCGTCAAAAGGACAAGCCTGCACGCAGGCTCCACATAATACACATTTGTCAATATCAATTTCGGCGAGTTTGGCTTCTACCCGAATGGCACTATACGCGCAAGCTTTCAGGCAGGCACCACAACCAACGCACTTTTGGCTAATAACTTCAATCATTATTGTCTCCTGAGATATACAGTATTTAGAACGCTTTTCTTGTCAAGGATTTTCGCTTGATACACAAAATTGTTAGGTGGTTTGTGGGTTTTGAAGTATTGGCTAAGCGGGGAGATAGTTCAAGAATTGCAAGAATTAGCACGGTTTTTGGGTGGCAGACCCCGATTAAGATGCTAAAGCAATCTCGTCATTGTTAATCCATTGTTTTTCTTTGCATTAGCTATGTTCTCGCTGCTTCCCCGTCCCTTCCCCGTCCATTGAACGGGTAACCAACGGGTAAATAGCGAGTTAGATGTCCCTTACTAAATTGGGCTGCCAATAAGTTGAATCCATTTGAGGAGATTCATATTTGATAATAGGCTATGAAATATGACGGTTATAAATAATCATAAACCCCAGGCTTTTACAGGTTTAAAGCATATAAACAATGAAAGCTTGTACAGAGAATATCATGCTGGGCTGCCGAGCGGAGTGGCTGACCAGAAATGCCAAAAGCAAGCACGATATCTAACGAAATGAGAGTGTAGGGGCTTGAGTGTTTTGCGACCGCTTTTAACAAAGCGTGCGCACAGCACGCACAGTAATAAATTGATACTGCGTCCGTAATGATTACCTGTTGGGTATAAATTTCGGCGGGTTCAATGCCTTGAACCCCTACATTTAAGGTGTGGACATTTCTTGTTTTGCGGGTTTTATTGTGTTTCGGGACAGCCTCAGGTGCGGCGAGCATGCAAGACCATGGAGTTTAGCACCCCAGGAAAGCAGTTCCGCTTCACTCCACTGCTTGTGCCAAATCGGAGTTTAGCACCCTAGGGAAGGGCAAAGCATGCCAGCCCTTGGAGTTCAAACGCCGCCGACGCCTTACACAAGCGACATTGACTTCAAGCGGCGGGCACAAACCAAGTTCGTGAAGTCTATGGCGGCTGTAAATCCCGATAAAGGCATTCATATCTTGCCGCCATAAACTCCACGGGCAAACGTTCTACATTATTGCAAGTGGATTTTGCCGCTTTGGATTTGCCGGAAAAATCGGAGCTGCCAATCTTGTATATCTCTGAATGACTCAGCTTGTTTCCAATTATTGTAGCTATCCGACAATGCCGCCACTGCCAGTGAGCCAGCTTCTTTCTTGGTGTAATTTATAGCATACAAGGCAATCCAGTATTCTAGCCGCAGTTTATCCAGATGCTGCCAAACCTTTCTGTAGATCGAGTATTTCCGGTCAGATCCGGCAAGTTGCACGATATTCTTATACGTTTCCTCATAGATGTAACAATCCTCAAACTCACAATCTACCAAGTAGTTATCGGGACTTTCGTTGGAAGTCCAGGTGATTTTGTAGTTTGCATCGTAATTGAATCTGGGAAAATTGACCTCAAACTCGCTTGGAATCAGGACATTGCCTTGGTGCGTTTTTCCATTCATCACAAATGAATAGTTGCAGCTTTCACCCGGCGCTACAAAAGGCCTAGGCTCAGAATAATCATTAAGGTATATATAGTTAAAGAAATAGACTTCACCCATCTCCTCGTTTAAGAAGTAATCCATCGGATACGGTGTTCCGTTGATAGTGATTTCATCAACCGGACTTATGGAGACCAATAAGAACATCTGATCCCAGACACCCATGTATTGAACTGCGCTGTTGATGATTAGCGTATATTCGCCCTTTTGCATCCAATTTTCGGCGGTAAAATCTGGCGTCGTTGTCTTCTTACCACAGCCGGCAATCAGCAAGATAAGCGGCAAGAGTAAGATCAAAATACTGCGTTTCATGTGTTTCTCCTTATGCGTTTATCGTATAATAAGCTTAAAAGGGGCAGATAGGGCTATCTGCCCCTAAAATTCAAGCTTAGTTCAGAATGATTTTGCCGCTTTGGATTTGCCGGAAAAGCTGCTTACACTTTTGCTTTAGCTCTGCTTTGGAGTAAGGCATTATTGTGCCTTTTTCCTGCGGTCCATGATGATAGCTACTATGCGGGTAAATGGATATCGCCAGGTTATCATCCTTTTTCAGGTAATTCACGGCATTATGATTTACATTGTAATACAGACCTTCTCTAACAAAGATCTGCCAGCCGCTTTTGGAGTTAGTGTATTTTTGCGCAGTATTATCAAGCTGAACAAGGTCTTCGAAATCCGAGAGCTCACCCCAATCGTCCCTAAATGAGTAGTCAATCATATAAAAATGGGGTTTTTTGGCAGAGTTCCAGGAAAGGGTATAATATGTATCAAAATCGAAGGCAGGGAAAACTACAGATGGTTCTGAAGGCACCCGGATGGAACCGGAATAGTTTTTCCCGTCCATCTGGAATGAATACTTAAACATTTTGTTTGGTGCAACCTGGTTCTCCGGATTTTCAAACAATTCATACAGGAAATGATGGTGATATCCAGTTTCTTCATCAATTCCGTCATAAACCAATTCGTATGTATCGCCATTGATGGTGATAGTGCTAACAGGCTGTTTTGCAAGCAATACACCAATCTGGTGATATCCGCTTTCGGGGAGCTTGTAGCTATCAAGCATCAGTAAATAGTCGCCAGTGGGGGCGAAGCCAGTTTGGGAAAAATCGGGAACGGTAGGCGTTTTGTCTTTGCTGCAAGCAGCCAAGAGCAAAGCGAGCAATAGCGTTATAACAAAAATACTGCGTTTCATGTGGTCTCCTCTGTTTGTAATTCTTAATGATTGCAGCATTGTAAAAGCAAATTATTTTGTCAAGCAGAAAGATTTGAAAAATACTATGAAAAGAAAGGTGGCTGTTTTACCCTCATAAAAAAACGGGCTGCCTTGTGAAGGGCAGCCCGCTTCTCTTACAAGCTTTATCTTGCTATTTCATAAGGATCATTTTGCGGGATTTGCTATAGCTGCCGGTTTCCAGACGATAGAAATAGATGCCGGAAGCTACGGACTTGCCGCTCTTATCTTTGCCATCCCATACCAGGTGGTGTTCACCAGCGGGATAGTCTGTATTTGCCAATTGGCGTACGAGCTGTCCCTTGGTATTGTAGATATTCAAGCGGGCGCGGGAGGCATTTGCCAGCGAGAAGGCGATGGTAGTAGTGGGGTTGAAGGGATTTGGGTAGTTTTGCTTCAAACCCGTGGTAAGCGCCGGACTCTGGCTATCCTCATTTGCTTCGTATGGGAATCTTACATTCAGGATGTTCGATGCTCCGCCTTCGTAGTAATCCATGTATATGGGGGATATGTAGAATTGGTATATACCTTCCAGCTCGAAGACTTCGCCATAGCTGAAATCTTCGGTATAGGCAGCCAGCTCGAAGGGACCGGAATCGAAGCGGCGATATATACGGTAGCCAGTTATATTGAATAAAGTACCGGAAGGCTCTACCCACATCATCAGGAATTGACCGGTATCGTTATCCACCATAAAGCTGAGGTTATCCACTGTGGGCATATCTATTAGCACAAATTCCGTGGTGTGCGTGGGATTGGCAATGCTGATCTGTACGTTATTCAGAGTAGAACTCTGGTGATTTGGCATGGTGGCGGTAACGGAATGGGTACCATTTGGCAGGTACAGCCGGAAATTGCCATTGTTCTTTACGGAGCCGATATAGTTTTGATTTGAATAAACCAATCCCTGAGATGGATTAGCATCCGAGCTGGAGGTTACAATTCCTTGCAGATGTCCGGTTTTCAGGTTTACGCCGGTTAGCTCGAAATTATCGATAAACCAGCCGTAGGATACTACGTCGCCATTGGTGCCCATGCGGAAGCGGAAGATTACTTCCTGTTCGCTATACTGAGAGAGATCAAAGCTTGCGGTAATCCAAGCTTGGCTATTGCCGCTCCAGCCGGGCTGACCGCTCAAAACGGTGATGCTGGGGGTATTGTACCCTTCATTTGGGCTTAGAAGTTGCCAGCTTTGTCCGCCATTGGTAGAGATGCATACGTTTGCGCCGTCGTATTGGCTTTCGGTATCGTAATAGTGTTTGAAGCTGAGGGTGCTGCTCTGGGAAAGAGTATATTTGGGGGTGTAGAGATTGTAGATCATGTTGTTCATATACTCTTCCTGCAAGCTGGTGCCCCATACCTTTTCACCGGTCAAAGGAGGCACATAGATGGGTATTCCCCAGCTCCAGCCGGCTTCGGTAGTAAATCCGCCATTATCCAGTTCAAAGTCGTTTGACAAGCTGGATTGATTGTAAGGGATGTAGAAGTTTACATCCATGGCGGGACCGCTTTCCGGCACGGCAGAGGCAAACATGGAGATATATCCCGGTTCCAGATTAACATCAGTGAAATCCAGATCAAACACCGCTTGCATTATCTTATGAGCGGGAATGCTGGGAATGCTAATCTGCGGATTGCCAATATTCAGGCTGCTTTGATCCGTACTGAGATTTACCACTACATTATGCGCATCTACCTGGCTATTGTTTTTGATATTTACGATGAGCTGCACGTTTTCGTTGGGATCGATAATACCATCGAAATTACCATCAAAATCGCTCATCATAAAGGAATGATATTGCAGGTTGTTGGCTTCCACGCGCACGGTAAAGCTTCTGGTCCATACGCGCTCTTCGGATATTACATCCAGATCAAAGCTTACATTGTGTTCTGAAGGGCAATCTTCGGCAACGCTAAATACGAAGGGTGTGCGGTTTACGCTTGCTATTTCAGGCTCCAGATCATAATAATTGGATTCGCCATTGATGATGGTTACGTAAGGATCGTGGCAGGAAAGCACGGCAGATACATCGGTAGCCGGCACATTGCCATTATTTATCAGCATTATGCCCAGGTTTACGCTTTCGCCGGGTTCCACGGGGCGCTCGCCGCCATTTACGTAGGTTTCGTCGATGGCTATATTGGCTGTTTCGTAATAGATGGGCACGTTTGTAATATACAGGGCTTTGCCATTGCTAAGGGGAGCCGCAGCAGTGGGATAGGTATTATTGAAGGTATATTCCAGTCCGCGGGTTCCGGTATGGTCTTCAATGCCGATGGTGGAGTAGTTTCCGTGTTTATTTCCAGATTGCACGTCCACATTATTGAAGGTATGATACTGGAACTTGATGGGACCATCTCCCAGCGAGGTGGGGTAAGCAGTTTGGTCGTAAAGAATTACTTGGAAGGTTTCCGGCGAACTATTGTTATAGCCATTCTTCAGGTTGTACCATTCTACGATAAAGGCATGGTTGTTTCTATCAAAATAGGTATAAATCCCGCTGCCGCTATGGGTAGCAAGGTCGTCCCAGAAGGGGGCAATCATCGGGCTGGGTCCCATGGCGCCGGGCAGGCGGAAGTTTCTAAACTCGGCATTTTCGGATACACCCAGGGCGATGAAGCCATTGGAACATACGGTAATCTGACCATATAGCCTGCCATAAAACTGGAAGGGGAAGGGCAGATTTACCACGGCGAGGGATGTGGCGCCCACCTGGTCTCCTTCGGTGCTGGTATAGGGGTCGTTTATAGTAAGCGGAGTGCCCAAGCCACCAGCGGGAGGGGCTATTTCAAACCAGCTGTATTGCGGGCATTCGGGATATGCGGTATCCGTCCAGTCGTAAATTACATAGCCATAAGTATCCGGACCCAGCGGGTCGGTGGAGGTAACGGTGCCCACGGTAAGGGTAAAGTGCACTATCTGCTCAAAACCATCCTCGTTGTACAGCTTCATATACAGAGGAATTACCATGCCGGGCAGGGTTTCCGGTCGCAGCCATACCGAGAAGTTATTATCTGTAGTATAGGCGATGGTGCCTATGCCCAGGGTACCAAAATAAGCGGTATTATCCTGCACAGAAAGCAGGTCGTTCATAGTATAAAGACGGGCATATACGTTGGAAACCACCGCAGCGCCATTATTTACCACACTTACGTTGATGGCGGCGCTTTCATTTGGGTCCAGCTTGCCATTATGATCATCCACTACTTCCAGGCTAATGAAATTCACCTTGGCGGCTTCCACTTCGATGAATTCCGAGATGTCGTAGTTATTACCCTGGTCGTCCGTAAGGATGAGATGCAGGCGCATAAGCCCATGATGCGGAGCGTTGGGACCCACCTTGAGCACGATGGGGCTGAAGTTATTGCCGGTAGCGCCACCCAAGATTTGGGGATAGCTGATCTGATCTTGCAGTATCTCTACCCATTCGGTATTGCTGGTGGCGATTCCGGTAACGCCGCTTACGGGTTCGCTGCCGGTATTTTTGAGTCCAAAGAAGATTTCCAAAGTTTCGCCAGCAGTGGCGATGCCGTTGTTATTTCCGCTGGAAGCGCCGGTATTATCATCATCGATAATGATGGCGGCTGGTACCAGGGTATCCATATCCACGATGGTAATGGTCTTTTGCAGGGGCTTGTAATTGTGCATACTTACGGTAATTACAGCATCGCCGGCATTCATTACTTCTGGCAATACCAATACCACGGTGCCATCCTCGCGGGTATAGCCACGGGAAAGGATATTTTGCCCCTGCGAAAGGGTAACCGAGGCTTCTGCCACGGGCATCCAGCTGGCGTCATTTACCACCACGTCCAAAAGGGAAAGCCCCACGGGGATGATGTCCTCTGAAGTCATCTGGAATATTTCCGGCGGTTTTACAAATACTTCCATGGTGGGATCCCCCATCAGGTTGCACCAGTGGGTAAATCTCTCGGCATTTAGCGGCGAGGATACGCCAAAGATTTGCCAGGTATAGAGCCTGCCATGCAAAAGCGCTTCGCCCATGGTGCGCATGCCGGTAGAAATAGCACCGTGGAAAATGCCGCCGTGAATTACGTTATTGAAGGTGGTATGCGTACTGGAGGTAGCCATGCCGATGCCGGTAACAGCGCCTTTGGGTGCAGCTACAGTACCATAGCGGATAATCTGCTCGCTTTCTGCCAAACCGTTAAAGTTTCCAGAACCGCAGGTAATGGTAACGGTATGCGGCAGCTTATATCCATTATTGATCGAGCCTTCTGGTGGCGGAACGTAATCGATATAACCGCGGAAGCTATAAAAGGCGATGCCCTGATTGAAGGCATTATTGATGGCGCCGGAGAAGTTGCCAAATTCAGGTCCGTATTGTTCAGTAAAGGTAGCGTTTGGGTTTACTTCCAGCAGTATTTCTTTCACATATTTATTGATGTATTGGCAAGAGATGCCGGAGGGGGAAGTATCGCCCACCAAAAGTGAATGGTTCAGCCAGCCGGCGGTATCCACGTTTATATCGCGCTCATACAGGAATATTTTATTTAAGATTACCAGGAATTGGGAGCTATTTTCCACCGAGATGCGCCCGATAAATACATCACCCAGCATATCGCCGGTATTCATAAAGCTGTAAGGGTAATCCGTACTGCCGCCATTATTGGTAAAACAGGGGATGGTAAAGCTCCCGCTGGTATCCCCGATAAGCACCACAAAATCCGGACGCGTGGCGGTATTATTATAGCGAGTGCGGATATAGGTCTGGATGGAACTGGTAGAAGTTCCAGCGCTATTGGCAGCCGTGGTGGCGATATCCACATCTGCGCCTTTTTGTCTTTTCCACAATACGTAGGCGTTTAGGGCGTTCAGGAAGGTGGCATCGGTAGTATTACCGTGGATTAAAAGGTAGCGTGGCGGGGTGCTGGCGAACATGAGATCGCGATAGTCATCAAAGTTTTGAATGAAGGAATCGTAAATGGTTTCAAAGCTCTTGGATACATAAGTAACGGGAGCGGAAAGTTCGTTTACACCCGGTTCATCCGTAAAGTTTACTTTGATCTGCATATTGTTATATACACGCAGCTGCTGAGTGCTGGGATCGTAAACAAAGGGATTTACCTGGATGGTTACGATACGCAATTCACGCAAAATCATGGGGTCGCTATATTCTATTTGTGCAGAAGGATACAGGCTTCCAGCGCCATAAAATGCGGCATTCTTTACAAAGCCTTTGGGGCTATCCAGCTCCTGCCCCTGCTGCAGAGGATAGGCATTAAATAGGTTTAAGATGCTATATTCGGAATCCTGCACCTGGATATTTACTCTTCCAGTGTGCGGGATGGCGATACTGGTGGAGATGGTGGGTAGCTCTGGCAAGCCGCTCTCCATCAAGGTTCCGCTATCTGGCATCAGAATGCGGTGATAGGTATTTCCACCTTGTATTTCTTCCAGAACCTCATAGTCTGGCAAACTGAAATTCAGTGTCATTTCTTGAGAGTTTTTGTTCTTAATCTCAAAGGCAGATTTGTAGGAAACCAGTCCCATATCAAAATCTGCCGCAAGGGCGCACCCGATAAACAGGGTTAATAGCGTCAGTAACAGTAGCTTTTTCATATTTTTAACCTCGGCTGGGTTTAGAGTTATTTTGTGTTTCATGCAAGATGCGTTCCTAAAGAATAATTATTTAAGCATAGGGGCAGCGCTGCGGTGGCAGTGCACTATGGTAAACGAACTCCCAATATGCTCATTACAAAGTTTACGGGAGGAAATACCAGCATGCCAATGATATTTAGCTTCAACACACTGGAAACGAGAATGATGCCAAAAAGCCAGAGCATTCCCTTACGCTCCTGTGCTGTCCATTTGAAATATGCCTTATCGGTAAGAAAGATGCCCAGCACCTTGGAACCATCCAGAGGCGGGAAGGGAATCAGATTAAAAAACGCCAGCGCAAGATTCAGGAAGATGATCAAGGCTAAGATTTCCCTAAATAAGCCGCTGCTAAAATGGAACACCAGCGCCAGCAGGATGGCGATAAGGATATTGGAAGCGGGACCCGCCAGCGCCGTAAGACCGCTATCCCGTTTGAAATTATTGAAGTTATATGGGTTAAAAGGCACCGGCTTGGCATAGCCATATACAAAGCCCAGGCTGAAGTAAAGGATAAGGGGCAGGATGATGGTGCCAAAGGGGTCTATATGCCTTAGCGGATTGAAGCTGAGGCGTCCGGCGCGCTTTGCACTATCATCTCCCAGAGCATAAGCGGCAAAGGCGTGGCTTACCTCGTGGATGATAATGGAATAAAACAGCACCACAATGGCCAAGATCTTAGTTAGCAGATGAATAAGCGTCATTTGGATTTATACCTGCTTGATTTTGATGAACCTGCGTTTACCGGCGCGTAATACCATGCCGCTTTTCAAATCCATCTCCAGCTCAAAATCGCTGATCTTTTCACCATCGATGCTTACTCCGCCACCCTGTATGAGGCGTTTTGCCTCGCCATTGCTGCTGCACAATCCGCTTTGCACCAGCAAAGTACTAATCCGTATCGGGCTTTGGGAAAGCTCATATTCGGGAATGTCTTCCGGAAGCTCGCCTTTGGAAAAGAGCTTTTCAAAGCCTTCCTGCGCTGCGGCAGCTTCGGCTTCTCCGTGATACAAGGCTACGATTTCGTATGCGAGCCGCTTTTTGAGGAGCATGGGGTTTGTGCCTGCTGCCAGCTTTTGCTCCACTTCCTTGATCTCTTCCAAGCTGTATTTGGTAGCGTAATTGTAGTAATTCAGAATCAAGGTATCCGGAATGGACATCACCTTGCCATATTTATCTGCTGGTGTATCAAACACGGCGATATAGTTATTCATGGATTTGCCCATTTTGTTTACACCATCGGTGCCCAAAAGGATGGGGGAGAGCACGGCAACCTGCTGTTCCATGCCATAATAGCGCTGCATATCGCGTCCGGCAAGGATATTGAACTTCTGCTCGGTGGCGCCCAATTCCACATCGCTTTCTACCGCCACAGAGTCCCAGGCTTGCAGTACCGGATACATCAGCTCGTGCATGCCCAAGGACAGCCCCTGTTCATAGCGATTGCGGAAGGTATCGTGCGCCATAAATTGGGCTAAGGTAAACTTTCCCAGTATCTTTAGCACGTCGTCCAGCATCATCTTGCCAAACCATTCACTCTGATAGCGCACTTCGGTTTGCTCCGGCTTGAGGATGGTAAAAAGCTGCTCCATATATTTATCGCAATTGTAGCGAATCTGCGTTTCGGTAAGCGGGGGACGGGATTCATCGCGCCCGGTGGGATCGCCAATGCGGGCGGTAAAATCGCCAATAATGATTACGCCGGTATGCCCCAAATCCTGAAACTCCCGCATCTTGCGAATGGGTACCAAATGCCCGATGTGGATATCATATCCAGTGGGGTCGATACCGTATTTGATGCGCAGAGGCTTTCTGGTTTTGGCGCTTTTAGCGAGTTTTTGCTCCAGCTCCGCCAGGGGGACGATCTCGTCCACGCCTTTGCTGATTATTTCTAATTCATGTTCGTATGCCATAGCATTCATTTTCCTGATATTTATCTACTTTGTGCAATAACTGGAAGGGGGGGATATTTGTCAAGCTTCGCCTTCCAGCCATGGAGTTCATGACCGCTTATCCGCCTTTTGTTATTGTAACGCCTTGCGAAGCGGCATGGACTTCATGTGCTGGGGCTGAGCGGCGATCTGGGCTGCCTTGTCTCCGATTTGGCAGAAAGTGGCTGTGGCATCTTGCCACAGAAAAGTGGGCACGGCATCTTGCCGTGTGATGGATCGTAAACGTCCTTGTTTACGAAGCAGCGCAATGCAGGCGAAGCCGGAATGTAGCTGCTTACAGTAAATAGCTACACGGATTAAACGGATTTGAACGGATACCACGGATTATTTAACCACCGAGAAAGACGAGAAAGACGAGGCTCTACCACGAATGTCCACGAATTAACGCAAATTAACACGAATTGAGCGCAGCGACCAGCCCTGGGCTGCCAAATCGGAGTTTAGCACCCCAGCAAGCACTGCGAGCAATACCGCCATTATTCATTATTCATCATTCATTATTCATTGGCGTAGCGCAGCGCTAAATCCTTGATAATTCTACACTTCACATTCTACATTCTACATTTTAACGAGCTTCCTCACTTCCACTTTCCCAGCTACTTGAGCGCGACAAAGATATATCCCCGTCGGCACCTTATTCCCCTGTGCGTCCCGTCCATCCCAAGTAAAGCTATGTTTGCCGCGGGCGAGGCTGCCGGCTACAAAGCTCTTTTGCTTTTGTCCGCGCAGATTGTAAATCTCCAGCTTTAGCTCGGTGTTTTTAGCCAAATCTATTTCCATCTCCAGCGCCTGCACAAAGGGGTTTGGATATGCTTTCAGCGCTATCCCATCCGGAGCGGGAGTTTCGGTATTTCCCCCGATATCCATGGTATTGGAATCAAAATAAATGGTCATTTTGGGCATCTGTGCGATCAATTGCGCATCGTTGGCGGCGGGCAGGGCAAGGGGATCGTAATGTACGGCATCCGAAACTGCTTTTCGGGCTCTTTCCGGCGCGCATGCCTGCGCCTTAAATTGCTCTGCGGAAGTGTAGTAGCTCAGCGTCCACACGCGCTCTACCAAAAGCGCCACATTGGACACGCCATCGTAAATAAAAGGCTGTTGCAACCAAAACTTCTGCTCTGTATTTGCGCCATTGGTAAAGCTTCTGAGCCCTTCAAATACCAGGTCTTCCTGGCTTACCGGCACCCAGCCCTCTGCAAGATCATCGGCAGTAGTGTGTTTCATAAAGATGCGCACCGGCCAGGGTGCATCAATGAAACTGTAAAAATTGCTATAAAAGGAAATAGCATCTATCTCTCCACCGTGATAGCCAAAGTCCTGCGGGCTTAAAATGCACTGGTAGAGACTATTGCGCCAATAAAAATCCAGGGGTATCCGTGCCGAAATATCACCGGCGCCGATATCTATCTGGGTATGATCTGCCACATTGATTCTAATCTCATCTCCTACTGGCACCCAAGGTTCGCCGGTACTGGAATTGATATAGATTTGCAGGCTGTGATTGCCTGCCAAGAGGGGCTGGGGATGCGTGATAAGCGGGAACCGGCGGTATTCGTTTGCCGCCATATTCATTACGGGAGAGAGATCCAGAGGCTCTGGGAAAAACACTTCTCCATCCAAAGTGTAGCTGTAAAAAGGATCGTAGTCAAAACTAAAGGTAAGCGCCTGTGCAACGGCATTTTCCAAGCTCAGATACATGCTCAGCTCAGTTGGAGAGACTTCCGTAAAGATAAAGTTCCAATTTGCTGAATCATATTGATTTACTGGCATATAGAAGTGCCGTGGCTCCCCTATGGGCGTGGGAATGTTATGACTATACATCAAGGCTGCCTGAATGCTGTGCGCTCCATTTGACAGATAGCCATATAAAACGCTGTGGTACTCCATTGGAAAATAGTAATGCTGCTGCGGTTCAAGAGATACATGGGTAATCACCGGAAAGAAGCCAGAAGCGGGAAATTCGCCATCAATGGTATAGGAACACCAGGGGGACTGCGGAAAGGTATATGTCCAGGCGATGCTGCCGGTATTGAAAGCATGTAAGCGCATCAGGATTCTTTCGGCGCTGATGCTATCCAAGATCAAATCCCACTCTATCTGAGCGTTTAGCTTGGGTAGGCTTAGTAAAATAACGAGTAAAAAGAGCAGTTTGTAATAATGGTTTCGCATGGTTCAGTTCCTTAATTTTCTTACTTATGTTATTGATTCTAATGGCAGAATGCCCTTAAGGGGCTTTGCTGCCGGCTTGTATCCTCAATAGTGTTTGGAAACGATTCACATATAGTGCTAAAATAGTAAATGCCAATATGATGTCAAGATATATTTTCAGCTTTCTGAAGTTCATGACGCTATGCCCTTAGCTTTTAACCACCGAGAAAGACGAGAATCTACCACGAATGTCCACGAATTAACGCAAATTAACACGAATTATATCAGTCTCTTGGACTTAAAAGCGCTTATCCGCCCTTTAGTGCTGCTAACGCCCTAATTTAGCGGCAAGGAGTTCAAGGGACTTTCCCAAATTATACGGTAATGCGCCAGCTTCTAATCAGCCATTGCGAGCTTGCGAGCAATACCGCCATTATTCATTATTCATTGGCATAGCGCAGCGCTAACTCCTTGATAATTCTACATTTTACATTCTACATTCTACATTTTAACGAGCTTTATCACTTCCACTTTCCCAGCTATTTGAGCGCGACAAAGATATATCCCCGCCGGCACCTTATTCCCCTGTGCGTCCCGTCCATCCCAGCGGAAGCTATGTTTGCCGCGGGCGAGGCTACCGGCTACAAAGCTCTTTTGCTTTTGTCCGCGCAGATTGTAAATATCCAGCTTGATCTCTGTATTTTTAGCCAACTCAATTTCCAGTTCCAGTGTATGCACAAAGGGATTTGGATATGCTTTCAGCGCTATCCCGTCCGGAGCGGGAGTTTCGACATTTTCCCCGATATCCATGGTATTGGAATCAAAATGCACCGTCATTTTGGGCATTTGGGCAATCAATTGCACATCGTGGCTGGCAGGCAGATTGTAAGGGTCGTAATGGATATTGTTCGATACCGCCATTCTCGCCTTGTATTGGGGGCAGCTTTGTGCTTTGAACCTTTCATTTGAATTGTAAGGCATTGCAGTCCAAACGCGTTCCACCATAATCGCCACGTTGGACACGCCATCGTAATCAAAGGGCTTTTGCAACCAAAATTTCTGCTGTTCATCTAAGCCATTGGCAAAGCTTTTAACGCCATAAAAAACGAGATCTTCCTCCAATACCGGTATCCAGCCGGCTGCCAAATCGTTGTCATCTGTATGTTTCATAAAGATGCGCACCAAAACAGGCGGGCCCTGAAATGTGAGAAAATTGCTATAAAACGAGAGCGCCTTGATTTCGCCGCCGTGATAGGCAAAATCCTGCGGACTAAGCACACACTGATATAGGTTATTGCGCCAGGTAAAATCCAGCGGCACCCGCGCCAGAGTCTCGCCGGAACCGAAATTGATATCCGTTTGCTCCGTCACATTGAAGCTAAGCTCTTCCCCCACCGGCAATAGAGGCTCTCCCGCCGCGGAATTGATATAGATTTGCAGGCTGTGCATTCCGGCGCTAAGAGGCAAAGGATGCACTAGCAGCGGGTTATGGCGGAATTCATTTGCTCCCAGATTATATACGGATTCGCCTTCTAAAGGTTCCGGAAAATAGAACTCGCCATCCAATTTGTAGCTATAAAAGGGATTATGCTCATAGCTAAAAGTAAGTATTTGGCTATCTGGATTTTCCATGCACAAATACATGCTTAGTTCATCCTGAGATGCCTCCCGTAATACCAGGCTCCAATCTACGGCATCATATTGATTTACAGGCAGATAAAACACTCGCGGCTGCCCCACGGGGGTAGGCACCTGCTGCGCCGAAGGAAAGGCTATCGCTTGCACGGTATGCATGCCGCTATTCATGGGGCTGGAGCTATTGTAAGTCATTGGGAAATAATAATGTTCATAAGGTCCAATAATGAACTCGGTAGGGTTTGGAATGTGAGTGATATGGGGCATTACATCATCAACCAGAAAATGATACCAGTTTGTATAAGGAAATACAAAATCCCAGGCGGATTGTTCGGGGTTGTAGGCATGCAGCCGCATCTCGATATTTGTAGAGCTTACGCTATCCAAAACCAAATCCCATACTGCATTGGCGCAAAGCATCTGCAGGCTTAGTAAAATAGCGAGTAAAAAGAGTAGTTTCAATTTAGGGTTTCGCATCGTTCAGTTCCTTGAAAAGTCTTGTGGTTAGTTTGGGTTTTATGGACACAAAGCCTTTAGCAGGCTTCGCTGCCGGATTATTTCATCAACGGTGTATGGGTATATTTTTATCGATAGTGCAAAAATAATATATCGCAGATTGCCGTCAAGTATTTTTTGCCAGATCAGGGGAGATGAAATCAATTTTTTTGTAATGCCTTACTCGTTTGCTGCCCTCATAATGCCCTCGCCTCGACCCACATTTTCGGCGTAGAGGAGAGGGCATTGCGAGGGAGGCTTACGAGGTGACAGGTGGCTGGGCTGCCTTGCCTTCGATTTGGCAGAAAGTGGCTGTGGCATCCTGCCGCAGAAGAGTGGAAGTGGCATCTTGCCACAGAAGAGTGGGCACGGCATCTTGCCGTGTGATGGATTCGATACGTCTCGTATCGAACGAGGGCGAAGCCCGAGATAATTGTCAATTATCCAGGAACCACCCCTGATAGTGCGCTCACTGAACGCACTATCATCAAACCAAACGACCTAAAATTATGGACTCAATGAATCCACAATTGCATCTGCTTGCGTTAAAAGCAGATAACATCTCAAAATGCTTCTCCAGTCCCGAAGCAGCATTAGAAAGAATGAATACAGCATCTCCACAATTTCAAATAAATACATCACAAATGTTTAGCCTTCATTATTATTACTTCATCAAATATGGCGGGCAATCCAGCGCGGTTCTGAATGCCATTATTTCCCATGCCACCAGAGGACATAGGGCGGGGGTTTTGTTACAATTTGCTGAGAGGTACACGGATGCTATCTAAAGTAGCGTTCCTACGGAACTCCGCTCGGAGTGTTGCATTTGAGATATAGGTAAATACAGCATTTCGGTATCCTTTTATAAGGTTTCTTGAAATGCAAAATGAACAAAACATCCAGATATCTTTAGCCCTGAAATGTTGGGGCAGACCAGTGTGCCTGCCCTCAAAATGGGTTGGCAACACTTCGCTACGCAAATGAATAATTGCGGGAGGCTGTCTTGAAATGCCAAAACATGCACGATATCTAACGAAATGGGAGTGTAGGGGCGCAAGGCGCCAAAGCCTGCTTTTGACAAAGCGGGTGCGCAGCGCACACCGTAATAAATTGATACTGAGTCCGTAATGATTACCGGTTGCGTGCTAATTTCGGCGGGTTTGGGTGCCTTGAACCCCTACAATTTAGGTGTGGACATTTCTTGATGTCGTGTGGTTTGCTTGTTTCTGGACAGCCTCTCTTTAAGTATTGCTCGCAGGCTCGCAATGGTTAATTAGGTGCTGGCGCATTATCGTGTTATTTGGAAGGATTCATGAAGTCCTTGTCGCTAAAAATAAGGCGTTACCAGAACTGAAAGGCGGATAAGCGGCAAGAACTCCATGAACCCGGATGCTTCGCTCTATGGGCTGCCAAACTCCGATTTGGCAGAAGGGACGCAGTCCCTTAATTATTCAGGAAGCATTTACGCTTTGCTTCACTGCTTGTGCCAAAGCGGAGTTTGCCATCCAATTAAGCGGCAAGATGCTAGTTCCACTTTCAAGCGGCAAGAAGTCCAAGAGGCTTGCATGCCCGACCTATTAGTTCCGGAGGAACGACATTTCAGGTAGCCCAGGGTGTTCTTGCTAAAATGAGCTTGCGATATTGGGCAAGATAAACCCTGGGTAATGGAAGCGTTTAGATGAATACCTTTATCCCCCCCGCCCTATGTCCTCTGGTGGCAGAAAACTCACCTGAGTTTTCTGCCACCAGAGGACATAGGGCGGGGGTTTTGTTACAATTTGCTGAGAGATAAACGGATGCTATCTAAAGTAGCGTTCCTACGGAACTCCGCTCGGAGTGTTGCATTTGAGATATAGGTAAATACGGCATTTTGGTATCCTTTTATAAGCTTTCTTGAAATGCAAAATGAACAAAACATCCAGATATCTTTAGCCCTGAAATGTTGGGGCAGACCAGTGTGCCTGCCCTCAAAATGGGTTGGAAGCACTTCGCTACGCAAATGAATAATTGCGGGAGGCTGTCTTGAAATGCCAAAACATGCACGATATCTAACGAAATGGGAGTGTAGGGGCGCAAGGCGCCAAAGCCTGCTTTTGACAAAGCGGGCGCGCAGCGCACACCGTAATAAATTGATACTGAGTCCGTAATGATTACCTGTTGCGGGTATATTTCGGCGGGTTTGGGTGCCTTGAACCCTACATTTCGGGTGTGTACATTTCTTGTTGTTGTGTTATTTGCGCATTACTGGACAGCATCGTCAGTTTAGACAGCAAATGCGTAATGGACAACAAGATAAATAAAACCCCCCCGCCCCTCCCATCCAAAAAGCCGCGGCTTTTTGGATGGGAGGGGCGGGGGTATAAAAGGGATTCATCATAATGCATCCATTACCCAGGGTGATCTTGCCTAAAACTCGCAAGCTCGTTTTTGGCAAGCACACCCTGGGCTATCTAAACCACTGTCCCTGATGGGACAAGAATGTTTCTATGTCCATTTATATTTACAACAAGCAACGCTGTAATATGAAGTTAGGCATCAGGCAAAAAAATAATTCCGGTTTTGTCTATACCTTGTCCACTATAGGGATATTGGAAGCTTGTGCTCGCAGGCTCGCAAATGAATAATGAATGATGAATGATGAACAATGGCGGCTGCGCAAGCGCAGGTTGATATCGTTTGTAATTTCGGTTTTATCAGCATCCTACACCTATATTCGTGACATACGGTGCCTAAGTCACGAGGTGAAGCTGCGCTCTGGCAACGCGTTGCGTTGCAATGGATAATGAAAAATGAAGGCTGCGCGGGCTTCGCTTCGCTCAGCAGGTAGCAGGAAGGCAGGTTGCAGTGACTGGCGGTATTGCTTGCAAGTTCGCAATGGTTTATGATGGCTTCGCTGCGCTTCGCCAGGTGATAGGGGATAGGTGTTAGGTGATAGGTTCTGGCGGTATTGCTCGCTTCGCTCGCAATGGTTTATTAGAAGAAATTCTCCGTTTTTCGCTTTTCAGAAGCTTCAAAATGGGCATCCGAACTTTATGCGCCGGTATCACTTACAAAATGGCAGGAAAATAATGGTTGACAGATTCCCGTATCTCAAAAATAGGGTAAAGAATCCGATATATGCAAAGTTTATAGAGTGTGCCACAAAAAAGTGTTGACAAAAAATGGGCGCCATAAATACATGGCAAAACACCTTTGCCGATGTAGCTCAATGGCAGAGCAATTGATTTGTAATCAATAGGTTGGGGGTTCAACTCCCTTCATCGGCTCCATAGATTAGTGGAGAGGTTCCCGAGCGGCCAAAGGGAACAGACTGTAAATCTGTCGTCAGACGACTTCGGAGGTTCGAATCCTCCCCTCTCCACCACTTTGTTTTCGCGGGAGTAGCTCAGTTGGCTAGAGCATCAGCCTTCCAAGCTGAGGGTCGCGGGTTCGAGCCCCGTTTCCCGCTCCATTTTAGAACACCTTTTTAGTGCTTAAGTAATTTTGGCTCAAGTAGCTCAGTAGGTAGAGCACATCCTTGGTAAGGATGAGGTCACCGGTTCGAATCCGGTCTTGAGCTCCAGTTTTGGAAAGAAGGCGGGAGTGCCATCCCGTTTATTTTTCCTATTTTATAGCGAATAAATCAAGGAATGGAATGAATAATTCCAGGAGGAACAATGGCAAAAGAAAAATTCGTACGTACCAAGCCACACGTAAACGTTGGTACGATCGGTCACATCGACCATGGTAAGACCACGCTCACTGCGGCGATAACTGCTTACCTCGCAAAGAAGGGCGGAGCCAAGGCTCGTTCCTTCGATAGTATTGATAATGCACCCGAAGAAAAGGCTCGTGGTATTACCATTGCCACTTCTCACGTGGAATATGAAACCGAAAACCGTCACTATGCACACGTTGATTGCCCCGGTCACGCAGACTATATCAAAAACATGATTACCGGTGCTGCTCAGATGGACGGTGCTATTTTGGTGGTAAGTGCTTATGACGGTCCGATGCCGCAAACCCGCGAACACATCCTGCTTGCGCGTCAGGTAGGTGTGCCTGCGATCGTGGTATTTATGAACAAATGCGATCTCGTGGACGACGAAGAGCTTTTGGATTTGGTGGAAATGGAAGTGCGTGAGCTTCTGGAAAAATATGAATTCCCCGGCGACGAAATCCCCGTAATTCGCGGTTCTGCGCTGAAGGGCTTAAGTGGCGATCCTGAAGGCGAAGCGAAATTGCAAGAGCTGATGGACGCTGTGGATAGCTACATTCCGCTGCCGGATCGTGCAGTGGATAAGCCTTTCCTGATGCCTGTGGAAGACGTATTCTCCATTCCCGGTCGCGGCACTGTGGCCACCGGTCGTGTAGAGCGCGGCATCATCAAGATGCAGGATAAGGTAGAGCGCGTAGGTATTCGCGAAACTGCCGAAACTACTTGCACCGGCGTGGAAATGTTCCGCAAGCTTTTGGACGAAGCTCAGGCTGGAGATAACGTAGGATTGCTACTACGCGGCTGGGCAAAGACAGACGTGGAGCGTGGTCAGGTATTGGCAAAGCCCAAATCCATCACCCCCCATACCAAGTTCGTGGGTCAAACCTATATTCTTACCAAAGAAGAAGGTGGACGTCAGAAACCTTTCAAGACTGGCTACCGTCCCCAATTCTATTTCCGTACCACAGACGTGACCGGCAGCCTTACCCTGCCCGAAGGCACCCTGATGGTAATGCCTGGTGATAACGTGGAAATCACCGCCGAGCTGATCACCCCGATTGCCATGGAACAAGGCTTGCGCTTTGCTATCCGCGAAGGTGGACACACCATTGGTAGCGGCGTGGTAGGAAAGATCATAGAATAATAAGCGGTAAAGAAGATGAGAGATATAATCATCCTAGCATGCGAAGATTGCAAAAATCGTAATTATACTACGACCCGCAACAAGCGCAAGCATCCGAACAGAATGGAGCTGAAGAAGTTCTGCCCCACTTGCCGGAAACACACAACTCATAAACAGCGATAGGATCGCTGAAGATATATGTTGCAGGACAGTAGTTCAATTGGTAGAGCACCGGTCTCCAAAACCGGGTGTTGCGGGTTCGATTCCTGCCTGTCCTGCCACATTTTCTTTGTAAGTATTTGGTGATATCAATGAAATTAGAGAGCATAAGCCGCTTTTTCCGGGACGTGCGTTCCGAGATGAAATCCGTAAGCTGGCCAAATAAGAACGACCTGAAAGAAGGCACTTTGGTAGTAATCGTAATGAGTGCCATCGTAGCCGTATTTTTGTCTTTGGTAGATTTTATCTTTACCAAGGCA
>JAQVIX010000008.1:46227-47811 GCA_028695495.1 Candidatus Cloacimonadota bacterium
GGCAATAGGATACCTGTTTTAGGGAGCAAAACCGTGGAAATGAAATGGTATGTAATCCATACCTATTCCAGTTTTGAGAATAAGGTAAAAACTGCGATAGAGAAGGGTTTGGAAGGAACCGACCTGCAAGAAAAGGTGGGGCGCATATTGGTGCCCGTACGTAAGACCTTTATCATACGGGATGGCAAGAAGATAGAGCGCGAACGCAAAGTTTTTACCAGCTACGTAATTATCGAAGCCGATCTTACGCCCGAGCTAAAAACTTATATACTCTCAATAGCGGGAGTAACCAGCTTTTTGGGTATGAATAAAAGCAGTAAAGACCCCATTGCGCTGCCGCAGGACGAAGTGGATCGGCTCTTGGGCATTGCAGATCCCGATCGGGATTTCAAGACTTTTTCATATATGCCTGGCGATTTGGTGCGGGTAATAACCGGACCTTTTACAGATTTTGAAGGTGTGGTACAAAAGAGCACGGATGAAGGCACGAAACTGGTAATAGACGTAACCGTATTTGGACGCCGCACCCCTGTAGAGCTGAGTGGAAATCAGGTAGAACTGGTTAGAAAATAGATATTTTATACATAAATAGAGGATATAAAACATGGCAAAACCGAAAGACGCAGTAGCCGTAATCAAATTACAGCTTCCCGCCGGTAAAGCAACTCCGGCGCCGCCTGTAGGTCCCGCATTGGGACAGGCGGGAGTAAATATACCCGAATTTTGTCGCCAATTCAATGAAAGAACCCAAGACCAACCGGGGATGATCTTCCCCGTGGTTATCTATGTGGCGAAAAATAAATCTTTCACATTTGAGATCAAGACCCCGCCTGCCAGCGTTCTGATCAAAAAAGAAGCCGGCTTGGCAAAGGGCAGCGCTACGCCAAACAAAGCTAAAGTAGGCAAAATAAACAAAACACAGCTTCAGGCGATAGCAGAGCTAAAGAAACAGGATATGAATTGCCATTCCCTTGAATCCGCTATGAGTATGATCGCCGGTACTGCAAGAAGCATGGGTGTCACCATAGACAGCTGAGCTTCTTTGCAGGAGATTTATTCATAAAGGAGAGTCAATGAAACATAGTAAAAGGTACAAAGTTGCCTATGCGATGTACGATCGCCAAAAGAGATTCGAACTCTCAGAAGCGCTCAAACTGCTGAAGAGCCTGCCGGCTCCGAAGTTTGACGAAACCGTAGAAGTTCACTTCAATCTTGGTGTGGATCCTCGCAAAGCCGATCAGCAAATCCGAAACTCGCTGGTATTGCCGCATGGAACCGGTAAAACTATGCGCGTGCTCGTATTTGCCGAAGGCGAAAAAGCAGATGAAGCCAGAAAAGCTGGCGCCGATTACGTAGGTGTGGATGATTTGATCGAAAAGATCAGCGGTGGCTGGTTCGATTTCGACGTGGTAATCACTACCCCGAACCTGATGGGACGTATCGGAAAACTTGGCCGTGTACTTGGTCCGCGCGGACTGATGCCAAACCCCAAAGTGGGAACTGTAACCATGGATATTGCGCAGGCAGTGGAAGATTCCAAAGGCGGAAAGGTGACCTATCGTGTAGATAAGTTTGCCAATTTGC
>JAQVIX010000009.1 GCA_028695495.1 Candidatus Cloacimonadota bacterium
TATTCTAGGTCAATGCCAGAACCGCCGGTATCGGCTCCGATTACAAAGTTATTGAGCTGCCCCTGAAAGAACGAAAATAGCAATTCATCCTGCATTTGGATAGTGATCTCGCCCACAGGCGTTCCCTCTGGCAGGCTGCTTTCGCTATAAAGCTGCACACTGAGATTTCCCAGCATTTCGCCGCTATTGTATTCGCCTATGTGAAAGCCCGCCAAATTGATAGTATGCAGCGCTTCATCCTCATAATTTAGCTTTAGAGGCTCGCCAGCGGCACTCCTAAAATCTGCCAATACCATGTAAGCCATATTCACGGCAGGATTTATATTGCCAAATTGATAGCTCAGGCTGCCGCTTTTGATGCTGCCATAGCTCAGGTGCACGTCGTTATTTACATCGCTTACCGGCACTTCGGCATCGAGCATAATACCCGAAACCATGGGGACACTTTGATCAATATCGGGGTGCAGGCTTATCGCAAAGATTTCGCTGGTTTGCAGATGCCCATTGGTAGTAAGGTGCAAAAGGTCATTTTGATCCGTTACAATATTCACCGTATCCAAGAGCTCAGATACATAATACTTTTCGTTGATAAGGGGAATGGCAATATCTACATCCCATACCGGCAGGTTAAACTCGCGTATCTTACACGCCGGCAAGAGGAGCAGATACAGAATAAAAATCCAAAATATGCGCTTCATCTTGTCACTTCCTAAGGGGGCTGGCACAAGCTGGCAAAGCCTGAAGGTATTTGCCGCCATGCGCCGTTAAAAGTTGTTTTTGTTTGGCATCCAATTCCTGATAGGAATCGGGGTTAGTTTGTAATCTATCATATAATATTCTCTGTAAAACCAATTCCCCAAAAGCGGGGTGATAAGCGCCTGCTATTACTTCTTCAGTAGCAATATTTGAGGGTAAACCGTATTTGATAATCCTGGTGCCTGTCTCTTGGCAAAGCGCATGATAGCAGGCACAAATCCCGATGGCAGCTTCCAGGCTGAGAGGCTTGTAGCAATGCTGCCGGTAAAGCTCTGCCAATGGAGTGCCGCGGATAACCACGGTGGGGTAAAGCCTGAGGTATTGGGGCTTTATCTGGGCAAGCTGGCGGAAGTTTTCTTGTAAGCTTTCGTTATCTGCACCCGGTAAACCCGGCATTAGCTGGATTCCCAGGCGAAAGCCCGCCTTTTGTACCAGGCTGATGGCTTTTTGGGCTTGGGCACTATTGTATCCTCTGCCTGTGGCTTGGAGCACCGTATCGTGGAAATCCTGAATGCCCAATTCAATGGTTTCTACGCGGTAGCTTTTTAGTAAGCTCAGGATTTGGGTATCGATGTATAAGGGGTGGGTGGAAATGCGCAGGCTGCTTCTGGCATCAAGCTCGGTAGATAGTGCGCTTAAGATTTCCTGCTGGCGGGTTATCTTGAGACCGGTAAAGCTGCCGCCATAGAGCGCTATTTCCTTTGTTTTGGAGGGGTTTCGCCGGATAAAAGCCCTTACTTCCGCTATTGCCTTCTCTAAATCAAAAGGCGCAGCACCGCTTATCTTTTGCTGATCACAATACAGGCAGCGCGCGGGGCAGCCCTGCATCGGGATAAAGAGCGGGTAAATCAGGCTTTTATCCGGCTTTTTCATATTCTTACTTTTTTACTTTGATGGGGCGGGCGATATAGCTGGTATGTAGCAGCTTATGCGCTCTTTTGCTATTGGGTGCGTCCAGGAACTCTTTGTAGAGCTTCTGGATGGATTCGTTATTGTGCGATTCACGGCGTTCGGCGGCTTCGTCTTCCTTGTACAAGCCTTTGGCGCGCTGTTTACGCACGCGGTTTGTGGAGCGATAGGGCTGTCCGCCACCGCCCACGCAACCGCCGGCGCATGCCATTACCTCTACAAAGTGGTAAGGCGGTTCCTTGCCTTCCGCTTGGGCACGACGGATTTCGTCCATCAGCTTGGTTACATTGCCCAAACCAGAAGCTACGCCGATGCGCACTTCTTTGCCCAAAACCTCAATCTTGCCTTTCTTGATGCCTTTGGAACCGCGTACAAAGTCGATCTTGGGATCCGGCAATTCGCTGCCGGTAGCCAGATAGTAGGCAGTTCTAAGAGCCGCTTCCATTACGCCGCCGGTAGCGCCAAAGATGGTGCCGGCACCGCTGTATTCGCCTAAGGGGCTATCCGCTTCGCCATCTTCCAATTCCGCCAGGTCGATGCCGCGGGTCTTTAGCATGCGGGCAAGCTCGCGGGTGGTAATGGTGAGATCCACGTCCTTATGCCCGGAGGCAAACATATCTTCCATGCGTTCAATCTCATATTTCTTGGCGGTGCAGGGCATTATAGACACCAGGAAGATCTTATTCGGGTCGATGCCCATCTTATCTGCCCAATAGGTTTTTACAATGCTGCCCACCATCTGGTGCGGGCTTTTGGAAGAGGAGAAATGGGGAATCAGGTCGCTATCAAACTTCTCCAAAAAGTCCACCCAGGCGGGGCAACAGGTGGTAATCAGGGGGAAGCGTTCGGGATGCTTGCTAAAGATTTCCACAAACTCGCTGGCTTCTTCCATAATGGTAAGGTCGGCGCCAAAATTGGTATCAAATACATAGTGGAAGCCCAATTCGCGCAAGGCACTATACATCTTACCCTTTACGTTTGTGCCTACCTTGAAGCCAAACTCTTCGCCCAAAGCCACACGTACTGCGGGAGCCTCCTGAGCTACCAATACCAAATCCGGATTGTGCAGGGCATCCCATAGCGCATCGGAATCATCTGCTTCATAAATGGCGGCAACAGGGCAATAGGCGCTGCATTGACCGCAACGGACGCATTCGCTATCGCCCAGGGGACGGTCGAAAGTGGGACCCACGTAGGTTTCAAAGCCGCGCTCGCTGCTTTGCAAAGCATGCACATCTTGAATCTCGTTGCAAACATAGGTACAGCGACCGCAATTGATGCAATAGGAGGGGTCAAGCGTAATGGCATGGGAGCTTTCATCACGCCCTTTATACTTTCTTCTAATCTTTTTCAGGTTCATGTGCCGGATGGCGAGTTCTTGCGCCAGGGCTTGCAATTCGCAACGCCCGTTTTTGATACATTCCGGACAGTTATTGGGATGGTTGGAAAGAATAATCTCCAGCGCTTCCCGCCTCAGATCCAATAGTTTCTTGCCTGTGGTAACAATCTGCATCCCGTCCTCGCAAGGAGTGGAGCAAGCGCGAACCACTTTGCCATTTACCTCTACCATACACACACCGCAATTGCCAAAGGCGGGGAGGTCTTCATGGTAGCAAAGGTGAGGCACCTTGTATCCAGCTTTGGTGCAGGCATGTAACACCTTGGTGTTCTTCAGCACCTGCGTAGCTTTTCCGTTGATGTAAACAGTTATCATATTCGCTCCTGATACGTTTTTTTATACTTTCACCATCTCTCATGATAATAGATTTGTGTCAAGCTTTTTCAGGTGATAGGTGTTAGGTGTTAGGTGTTAGGGAAGGTGGCAGGTAGCAGGTGGCAGGTGGCAGCGCTTGCGCCCGCACTGAACTTATAGCACTTTGCACTTAGCTCTCTGCCCCGCCGCTAATAGCAATTTACAGCCCATAACTGATAACATCGAACCAAGGCTACCTGAAACCTGCCCCCTGCAACCTAAAAAAGCATTTGCCATAATCCCCCAGCCGATTAGTATGTAATTAGAAAATAGTAATGGAGAAAAAATGGCGCTTAATACACGTACCGAATATGCCCTCAGGGTCTTGCTGGAGCTGGCAGATGGCGATATGGTCTCTGCCCAAAAGATTTGCGACAGGCAACAGCTTCCCAAGAAATATATCGAGCATCTTTTAGCCTTGCTCAAAAATGCCGGCATCGTAAAAAGCACCGCCGGCAGTAAAGGCGGCTATAGCCTTACGCGTCCGGCAGCAGAGATTACTTTTGCCCAGATTCTCAAAGCGGTAGAAGATTATAGCTTTAGCACCAGTTGCTTGCCGGATGATAAGCGCTTTTGCGTGGGTAAATACTGCAATCTCTCGCGCTTCTTTTCCAAATTGAACAGGCAATTGGAGCAGCTTTTTGGCTCTTACAACCTGGAAATGATCCATAAAATATACACAGAAGGAAATAAATAATGAAAGCAGGCAATATCTATCTGGATAATTGTGTAACCTCTGCCCTGGCGCCGGAAGTATTGGACGCCATGCTACCTTATTTCAGCAAAAGATTCTGGTTTCCCGGCTCTTTTATCAGCACCGGCGAGAGCGCCAATGTAGCGCTGGCGGGATTTCAGGAAACCCTTGCTAATTCCCTTGGTGCCAAAAGCGGGGAGATTCATTTCACATCCGGCGGCACTTTGGCAAATAACATCGCCATCAAAGGCTTGGCGGCATCGCTCAAAAAAGGGCACGTAATCGTAAGCGTGGTGGATTATCCAGACCTGCTTACCAATGCCGCCTATTTGGAAAAACAAGGCTTTGAGGTCACTTATCTCAGTGCCGATAGCGAGGCAAGAATAGACTTGGCAGAGCTAAAAGCCGCTATCCGCCCGGATACGGTGCTCTTTATGACTACCATTGTAAACCATGTAGTGGGCACCATTCAGCCCATCAAAGAGATTTCGGAAATCCTTGCCAGTGCGGGACATAAGATATATTTCCATGCCGATGCCGGACAGGCTTATGGCAAGATTCCCCTAGATATGCGCGAACTCGCAATCGATACCATGGCAATCTCGGCGCATAAGATTCATGGACCCCAGGGCATTGGTGCGCTCTATGTACGCAGCGGCACCAAGCTGGGGCAATATGTGCACGGCATCAAGCGGGTGGACAATCTGCAAACGGGCGGGCTTTCGATCGCGCTCATTGCCGGCTTTGCCAAGGCGGTGGAGCTTACTTTCCGCGATTTTGACGCCAATGTAAAGCACTTGCGCCAGCTTTCAGACTATCTGTATCAAAAGCTGCTGGAAAAGATACCCTATATCGAACTAAATGGCGCTGCGGGTGAAGGTCGCGCCCCGCATAATATCAATATTTCCATAGACTATATAGAGGGCGAAGCGATTACCATGATGCTGGATATGCATGGCATTACCGTGGCTACCGGCTCCGCTTGCGCCTCGCAGGGGCTTAAGGCAAATTACGTAATGATAGCAATCGGCAAAAACCATGTGCAAGCGCATGGTTCCATGAAGTTTACCCTCTCCCGCTATACCACGAAAGAGGATTTGGATTTCACCGTGGATAAGCTCGCCGAAATCACCGAAGAATTGCGTTCGCGCAGTCCCTTGTACAACTCCATAATAACTGAGGAGAAATAAATGCAATACTCACAGAAGGTTTTAGACCATTTCATGCACCCCCACAATGTAGGGAAGATGGAAAATCCCGATGCCACCGCCACCGAGGGCAGCCCCTCCTGCGGAGACCAGGTAACCATTTTCCTCAAAATAGATGAAGATAGCAAGATTATCCAAGACGTAAGCTTCCTTTCCTACGGCTGCGCTTCCAATATCGCCACCGCTTCTATTATCACCGATCTCGCCAAAGGCAAAACCCTGGACGAAGCCAAAGAAATAAGCTGGAAAGACGCCATGGAAGCCCTGGACGGACTCCCGCCGGTAAAAGTGCATTGCTCGGTGCTGGCGGCAGATACCCTGCAAACGGCGATTTCCAATTATGAAATAGCCCACGGACTGAAAGAAGTGCCCAATTTTGGTAAAGATACCATCATCGAAGAGCTGAAAAAGATCATCTACCCCAAAGTGGGCGAAGATATCGTAAGCCTCAAGATGGTGAAATATGTGGGCTTTAGCGATGGCGAAGTACTGATCGACCTGAATATGCTCTCCTTCGACGATTGGCGTGAAAACGTAGCCGAAGAAATACGCGAACACCTCGCCAAATATCCGGAAGTGAAGAAGATCGATATCAATTTCCCATAATGGGAGCGAAGGGCTTGGATATATAAACCGCGGTTGTTCAATAGTTTATGCTTGAGGCTGTCCCGAAATGCCAAAATCAAGCACGATATCTGCCACATTGGGAGTGTAGGGGCGCAAGGCGCCAAAGCCCGCTTTTGACAAAGCATGCGCGCTGTACACACCGTAATAAACTGATACTGAGTCCGTAATGATTACCTGTTGCGTGTAAATTTCGGAGGGTTCAATGCCTTGAACCCCTACATTTCAGGTGTGGACATTTCTTGTTGTTGTGTTGTTTGCGTATTTGGGGACAGCGTCTTCCAAAGCAAAGAACTAAGAAACCCGTGCCAGCGAAGTCACCCGCCACCTGACTCCTGAATTGGTATATTTCTTGCAAATGAAAAGGTTAAACAGCAGTTTCCTGGAGGAAAAATGAGAGAATTATCTTCTCAAAAATGGCTTATCGCCCTGTGGGCTTTGCTTTTAATCTGCGGCGTTTTGCTGGCAGAACCCGTCTCCCCGTTTCAGGCGCAGCAGATTGCGCAAAACTGGCGAGGCTATTGGCAGGCGGATAGCAATTTAGCCTTAGACGCCACTTATCTCGTAAAAGATGTAAAGTTACATAGATTGACCGATTTGCGCCAAATGCCCGATACCGGGCAGCTTTACCTGGTGCGTTTTCAGGATGGCGGCTGGGTCTTGGTGCCGGCAGATGATAACTTGCGCCCCGTTTTGGCATATTCTTCCGACAGCGATACAGATATCCACAATCTCCCGCCCGCTTTTCTGCTTTATCTCAAAGCATACGCGCAAGATGTGGATTATGTGCGCAATCTGCGCAGCCCTGTAATGGAAAACCGCATCCAGTGGGAAAAGCTGCAAAATAACGATTTTAACGACTATCACCAAAGCCGCGCCATCGTGCCGCTTTTACAAACAAAGTGGAATCAGGATTGGCCATACAATGAGCTTTGCCCGCTGGATACAAGCGGTCCCGGCGGTCGGGTATATGCCGGCTGCGTTGCCACCGCCATGGGGCAGGTAATGAAATACTGGAATAGCCCTATCAACGGCACCGGCTCGCATAGCTATTACGCTTATGGCTACGGCTATCAGAGCGCAAACTTCGGAAACGCCACGTACCTTTGGGACGAAATGCCCAATAGCATCGGCTTTTCCAATATCCCCATCGCCACCCTGCTGTATCATGCTGCGGTGTCTGTAGATATGGGCTTTTCCCCCAATGGCTCTGGCGCCAATGGCAATCGCGCTACACAGGCACTAAAAAACTACTTCAAATACCCCAATGCCTCTTATGCCCAACGCTGGGATTACAGCAGCAGCTCCTGGGAAAGCCTCATCCGCGGACAATTGGATAATGGAGTGCCCATGTATTATAGCGGTTCGGATGAAGAGAGCGGACACGCCTTCAATTGCGATGGCTATCAGGGCACAAACTATTTTCATTTCAATTTTGGCTGGGGCGGTTCGGGGGATGGATATTTTTATCTAAACGCCGTGAATCCCGGCAATTATACCTTCAATATGGGTCAGGCAGCCATTACAAATTGCATCCCGCAGGGCTACAATATCAATAGCCCCAGAATAATGCTCTCTGGCAGTTCGGCTACTGCCGGCGATCCCTATAGCCTTGTTATCAATAGCTATCCCGTGCTAAGCAGCTGGAATATCAGTAACTTCGGCCTGGATATCTTTTACGAAGATAATGCCTTCGATTTTGAGAATGTGGAGATAAATGGCTGCATCTCCGAAGGGGGAAATCTCACGGTAAATAGCTCTATACCCGGACAATTACAGATTACCTGGAACCGCAATCAGGCACTCTTTGGCGGCGGCACCCTGATGAAACTAAACTTCCGCAGCAAGGAAGCTGGCACTTTTGCCTTCATCCCCATTAGTATGCACTACAACGGCAACAACCTGAACAACCTGGAAGAATATATGGTGCAGGTATCCCCGCCCGTGGCAAATATGGCAGATAGCCGCCTGCATCTCTCCAATGCGCTGCATATCGGCTATGGTGAAATGGCTACCGTAAACCTCAGCACCAGCTATCTTTTACCTTCCTGGAATATCCGGCATTACGAGTTTGATTTAGGATACAATCCCAGCCTGGTGGAATACCACGGTTTGCTTACCGAGGGTACGCTTTCGCAGAATGTGCAAAATATTGAAGTAACGGAAGATACACCCGGCGTATTGCACATCTCTTTGGATAGCCAAAGTGCGATTACCGGCTATGAAAGCCTGCTGCTGGGCATGCAGTTTCTCGCCATCGGCAATACCAGCGCCAATACCCCCTGCCACCTTAGTTTACGCAATTTCTATTTCAATAATACGCCTGTAAATGCCTCTTTGAATGCGATTATCGTGCTCTCGCCGGTGATGGCAAATGATGAGGAAGTGCAAAGCCCGCTGCTAAGGCTTTCAAACTACCCCAATCCCTTTAACCCCGAAACCAATATCAGCCTGAATAATCCCAAAGCCGGCATGGTGGAACTAAGCGTTTACAACCTCAAAGGGCAGAAGGTGCAGCAGCTTCATAAAGGACAGCTTGCTGCTGGAAATCACCACTTTGTGTTCCAGGCTGTAGATAGCGAAGGCAAGAGCCTGGGTAATGGCATCTATCTCTTGCGTTTGCAGGGCGATGGCTATAGCCTTACACGCAAGATGAGCCTCATGAAATGAGGGGTTTTCATAAGAATTGCTTGACAGAAATACGCCCCTGATTTTTAAGGACAAAACCAAGTGGAGGATTAGTCCTAATTGGTAAGGCAGCGGTCTTGAAAACCGCCGGGTTCTGCCCATGGGGGTTCGAATCCCTCATCCTCCGCCACTTTATATAGTAGTGAACCTAATACCAGTGTTTTTTAGTATTGGGGAGAGGTGACCGAGCTGGCTGAAGGTGCACGCCTGCTAAGCGTGTGTAGGAGAAATCTTACCCAGGGTTCGAATCCCTGCCTCTCCGCCACTTTATACAATACGAGTTGGGCAGTCGCCAAGCGGTAAGGCTGCGGGTTTTGGTCCCGCCATACGGGGGTTCGAATCCTCCCTGCCCAGCCACCTTATTTTGATTGGGATGTCGTCTAATGGTAGGACAGCGGACTCTGGATCCGTATGTGAGGGTTCAAATCCTTCCATCCCAGCCACAGTAATTACCCGGTGCAATGCCGGGTTTTTTTGTATCCGCCTAAACGATGCTAAGCCTTTGTATTTGTATCATTTCTATTGTGGTTGCGCTGCTTCCCCGTCCCTTCCCCGTCCATCCGCCGAGTAAGCAACGGGAAATCAACGAGTTACGAAGGTTTTCCCTGTATCATGTTTTCTCCTCTCCGCCCTTGTGTAGCAAAATATCCTCAATTTGTGCCCTTCAGCCCTATCTTGCAGCGAAAAGTTCTTGACAGCATAAGCACCTTTGAAAGCATGACAAAAAGTATTAAATGCTATGTAATAAAGGAGTATTGGGAATATGTTAAAAGTGTCGATTGCTCCCGATGGACGGGAGTACCCGCTTCCTACTAATGAAGAAAATGTCAAAGAACGCGAGATTCTAAAGAAGATAACTGAAGAACAGCGTGCGATGGGTCGCAAGATAGTAGCAGTACAAGGTCTTGGCTTTGTGGGCTGTGTAATGGCGAGCGTAGTGGCAGATGCCGAAAATGAAAAGGGCGAGCCTGTTTACTATGTGCATGGGCATCAACGCCCCTCCAAACGTTCTTTCTGGAAAGTGCCGGTAATCAATAGCGGCGTGCCGCCGGTAAGCTCCTCCGATCCCGAAGTGCCGGCAATCTTCCATCGCACCGTGGTGGAAAAGAAGAACTTCCGCGCCACCAGCGAAGATAGCGTTTACTCCCTGGTAGATATTGTAGTGGTGGATATTCAGCTTGATGCCACCAAACCCGCTTTTGGTGAGGCAGAAAAAGGCTATTGCGATATCACCGCCTTTCGCGAAGGCATCCGCATGCTGGGGCAACATATCCGCCCCGACTGTATGGTTTTGGTAGAAACTACCGTGCCCCCCGGAACTTGCGAGAAGGTAGTTAAACCCATTTTGGAAGAAGAGTTTACCAAACGCGGCATAGATATCACTATCAACCCCCCGCTGGTAGCGCACTCGTATGAAAGGGTAATGCCCGGCTCCAAATACGTATCTTCCATTCGCGATTTTTGGCGTGTGTTCTCTGGCGTAAACCAAAAGAGTATCGAGCTTTGCCGCGAGTTTCTAAGCAATGTACTAAACGTAAAAGAATATCCGCTTACCCAGCTGGATAGTACCAATGCCAGCGAATTGGCAAAGACCATGGAAAATAGCTATCGCGCTACCAATATAGCGCTTACCCTCGAATGGGCGAGTTTTGCCGAGCAGATTGGCGTGGATATCTTCAAAGTGCGCGATGCCATCCGCAAGCGTAAAGGCACTCACGATAACCTCTTGCGTCCTTCTTTGGGCGTGGGTGGCTATTGCCTTACCAAAGACCCCGTTTTGGCAAATTGGGCAATGGGTGCGCTCTTTGATGTACCCGGTCAGCTTTCGGTGGCAATTAGGAGCGTTAATATCAACGACACCATGCCCTTACACACTATAGAGATTATCAAACGCGAGGTGCAGGAGCTAAAGAACCTGCGCATCGCCGTATTGGGTGTATCTTACCTGGAAAACGTGGGTGATACCCGCCATAGCCCCTCCAAAACCCTGGTGGAGTTTTTGCGTAAAGACCTCGCCATCGTGCGCGCTCATGACCCCTACGTGGAGCATTGGGACGAGCTGGAAGAGGTAATAGTAGAGAAGGATATCGCCGGCACCCTGGAAGATGCAGACGTGGTAATCTTTGCCGTGGGGCACGATCAATATAAGAAGCTGGAACCGCAATTTGTGGTAGATAAGAGCAAAAAACGCCCCATGATCGTGGATTGCTCAAACTTCCTGAGCGATGAAACCATCAACAAATACAAAGGCTTGGGCTGCAAAGTACGCGGCGTGGGCAAGGGGCACATCGTCTAAACAAACCTATCGAATATAATCCGGGGCGGAGATACACTTCGCCCCTTTTTCCCAAAAAATATGTCCATCGATACTCAGGAATATAAAGAGCTACTCAGGCTTGAGCTTTGCCGCAGGATAAAGGGCGAATATACCGCGCACGCTTGCGACCCCTGTTTTGTGGTAAAACACCGCTATCAAAAGACTTACTCCCCCGAATACAGCAATCTCGAACTAAAACTCTACCCCGATAGTATCCCCGAACTCCTGCTAAACTGGGCAAAGCTGGATAGCACCAAAATCCGCAACAAAGAAGATATCCTGGTAGTAGATCTGGAAACCAGCGGATTGGGGCACAAGCATTATGCCATCATGATCGGCGTGGGCTATTTTGAGGCTGAGAGCTTTGTAATCGAACAAATCTTTTTGCCGTATCCGGATTCTGAAGAGCACTCGCTGGAGCGGCTCAAGGAACTGCTGGATAGTCATAGCCTTATCCTTAGTTTCAATGGCAAAAGCTTCGACATCCCCTTGCTGGAAAGCCGCTATATCTATCTTCAAATGTGGCAAGATATCCGCGCTTTGGAGCACCTTGATCTCTTGCACATCGCGCGGCGTTTATGGAAGCAAAGGCTGGCATCCTGCGCTTTAGAAAGCCTTGAATACTATATTTTGGGGCAAATGCGGGATGCAGATAGCGATATTGAGGGACGCTATATTCCAGATAGCTATCTGGAGTATCTTACCAAGGGCGAAACCCACGCTATTGCGCGCATCTTTAAGCATAACGAGCTGGACATTTTGCACACCATGGCGCTCTTTAGCCTCATCTGCGAGGTTTGCACCTATCCGCCGGATCAGTATGATTATCGTATCGATTACCTCGCTTTAGCAAGGCTTTATATCAGCCAAAAGCACTCTGAAGCAGCCAAGGACATTCTCAAAGGCTATATAGAGCAGGGCTATCACGACCCTGTGGCGATCTATGAACTGGGTATGCTTTACAAGCGGGCGGGCGAACTGGCAAAGGCAAGAGAGTGCTTTGAGTGGGGCACAGAGCTAAGAGAAGAGCCTGCAATGTTGGAATATGCCAAGATACTGGAAAAGGAAAGGGATTTTGAGCAGGCAGCGGCACTCTGCGATAAGCTTTTGAAATTAGAATGCGAAGGCTGGGAGCCTAACAATCGCAAAATAGAGGAATTGGAGCGCCGCTGCTTCCGCTTGCACAAGCGTTTGAATAAGAAGCAGGAAAAGGATAAAGCTTAGCGCTCTATCGGAAACTCCCGCTGCACTTGCCGGATGATGGCATCCAAAAAGAGTTCACCGCTATCGTAGCCTGCTTGCGGCTCAAAATCCAGATATTTCTCCCATTGGCTAAGGATATAGTCGTGGGTAACTACCTTGTAAAGCCTATCTTTATCTATCTTTTTACCGGCAATCTGTAAATCTCCCGTGCCCATCCAATTGCCCAGTGAAGAACTCATGATGTCGTAGGGCTTTTCGATGGCAAGCTGGCGGTTAAGCTCAAGCGCCTTATAGAGATCGCTGCCCTTGCACTGGAAAAACGCTACGGTATTGCCAAAGGGGATATATTCGTGCAGCGTGCGCAGGCTTAACTCTCCCGCGGGTAAGTTCTTGCGCAAGCCGCCGTTATTGATAAACGCCAAATCCTGCTGGGGATACTCTTTCAGCAGCGCTTCCGCTACCCAACGCGAACCCGCCGTCTCCTGATATTTATTCACCTCAAAGGCAAAGGGCAGTATTCCCGCTGGCTTGGCAAGGGCACGCTCCATCTCGCCAATGGTCTCTTGCATAAAGCCTTGCAGCTTGCTGGGATAGTCTGTGGGAGGAGCGGTTAGAGGTACTAAACGGCTGTTTAATTCCTTGATCTTCCCGCCCTCAATATCCAGATCGATAATGCCTAAGTTTTGCAGATGGCTGCCCGTGGAAAGGATGTATTTGCCATTTACCACCTGCGGCTCGTGGGTAGCAATATGCGAGTGCCCGCCGATGATGAGGGGGATGCTATCATCCAGCACTTTTGCTAGTTCGATGTCTTCATCCAAACCGTTATGCGTAAGCAGGATAATAAGATCGCATTTGCCCTTTAGCTCTGGCAATATGCGGTTCAAAGCTTCGGTATAGGGAAGGATATTCAAATCCTGCACGTTTTCGGATTTTACCCTTAGCGGCAGGCTCTCGATGGTAAGCCCGATTACGCCTACCTTTAGCCCGCCTTTCTTGAAGAGCATATAAGGCGCTCTGCCAAAGCTACTGCCGTCCTTTTCCAGGAGGTTAGCGCTCAGGAAGGGGAAACCGGCACGCTCCACCAAAGTTTTGGCGTGCGCATAGCTGATATCGAACTCATGATTACCCAAGGTTGCGGCATCCAAGCTCAGACGTTCAAATACTTCCAATATGGCACCGCCGCGTAAGCCTTTGTATTCCAAAGAGGAAAAGATGCTGCCAATCTGCATATCTCCGGCATCTAAATATAGCGTGGGGATGCCTTCCACGCGCGCTGCTTCGAGGTGGTATTCCAGCGCCAGATAGCCGCCTTTGCCATCCCAGCCCGCCTGATAGGCTGCGTGGCTGTCGTTTGTATGCAATATCCTGAGCGGCAGGGCACTAAGCGCCAGCGCCACTACGAGAAAAAGGCTTAAGATATATAGCTTCTTCATGATAACTCCTTTGCCATTATACTCTCTACCCGCTTCAAATCCTGCGGAGTATCGATGCCGGTGCCCTGATAACTGGACAGCACCATACGAATGGGGATGCCATTTTCCAAAGCGCGCAATTGCTCCAATTTCTCTATTCGCTCCAGTTTAGCTACGGGAAGCGCCACGAAATCCATCAGAGTATGATAACGAAATGCGTAAACACCGATGTGCCTGTATGCTGTGAAGCCACCTGCATTGTCCCGATCATAGGGTATCGCTTGCCGGGAGAAGTATAAGGCATTGGAAAAGCGGTCTATTACGAGCTTTACGATATTGGGATTTGCCATATCCTCCGCACTTTCCAGCGACGTCATCAGGCTAGCCATCTGTACCCGATCATCCTCAAACTCTTTAAGTAAGCGCGCCAGCGGTTCTTTGGTAATCAGCGGTTCATCGCCCTGTATGTTTGCGATAACGCTATCCTCAGGCAAATCACGCGCCACCGCCGCCACGCGGTCTGTCCCGCTGGGGAGCGCTGGGTCGGTCATTACTGCTTCTGCGCCAAAGCTTTGGCTGATGGTCTGAATGCGCGCATCGTCTGTGGCTATTATTACCCGGTCAAAGAGCGCACTCTCCGCCACCCTCTCATATACATGCTGGATGATGGGTTTGCCCTTTAATAGCGCTAAAGCCTTGCCCGGAAAGCGCTGCGACGCATAACGAGCGGGAATGATGGCATAGTATTTCATAATCTAATACCTATTTATAGTGTTTCTTGAGCCAGACCAAAAGCGCCGAGAGATCGGTGTAATTCACCCCCGGAATGCGCATAGCCTGGGCAATGGTTTGCGGACGGATGCGGATGAGCTTTTCCCGCGCTTCGTAGGCTAAAGTGCTTATTTGATGATAGTCGGTATCTTCGGGGATGCGCTGATGCTCCGCCTTTTTATAGCGCAACAGTTCCTCATCCAAACGCTGCAAATAGCCGGAATACTTGATTTCCAGTTCCACCCGCTCCTGAATCTCCGGCGTAAAATCATCCGGAATACTGTAGCCATACTTTAGCAAGTCTTGCAGCTTCAGTTCCGGACGCTTCAAGAGGAGCGCCAGTTTGGCGGGTTCTTTCAAGTCCGGATGCACCTGGCTTTTGGTAGTTTCCAGCCGCACAATCTCGCGCTTTTTAATCTCCTGCATATTCCTAAATGCCTGCCAACGGGTATCTTCCACCAACCCTAATTGCCGCCCCAAAGGCATCAGGCGTTCATCGGCATTGTCTTGCCTTAATAGCAAACGGTATTCGGCGCGCGAGGTAAACATCCGGTAAGGTTCATTGGTGCCTTTGGTTACAAGGTCGTCTATCAATACTCCGATATAAGCTTCACTGCGCAGGAGACTTAGGGGTTCTTTGCCTTCCAAAGCGAGCGAGGCATTCAGGCTGGCGATAAGCCCTTGTGCGGCAGCTTCTTCATAGCCGGAAGTGCCGTTGATTTGCCCCGCCAGATACAAGCCCGCGATCTTCTTGCTTTCCAGACTGGCTTTTAGTTCACTGGGATCAATATAGTCGTATTCAATGGCGTAAGCATAGCGCATGATGCGCGCCTTTTCCAGCCCCGGAACGCTATGCACCACTTGCTCTTGCACCGCTGCCGGCAAACTGGTGGAGATACCATTTACATAGCCTTCGCCGCTACCCACGCCCTCCGGCTCGATAAATACCTGATGGCTTTCGCGCTGGGGAAACTTCACTATTTTATCTTCCACCGAAGGGCAATAGCGCGGCCCAATCCCTTGAATAATACCGGAATACAGTGCCGATTCCTGGAGGTGTTCCTGGATAATCCGGTGAGTTTCCAGTGTGGTACGCGTGATATAGCAATTCACCAGATTCTTGAGCGGAATACCCCGGTAATAGGAGAAACCGCTGGGGTTTGCATCACCCGGCTGCGCTTCGAGAACGCTATAATCCAAACTAGCGAGGTCCACCCGCGGCGGCGTTCCGGTTTTGAAGCGCAACACCTTAAAGTCCAGTTCTTTAAGCTGATCCGAAAGCCCCTCGGAAGCCGGCTCTCCGCTGCGCCCTCCACTATAGCTAATCTTGCCGATATGGATGGTGCCCTTTAGGAAGGTGCCATTAGCGAGGATCACCTTGGGCGCATAATACTCTCTGCCAATGTGACTTATTACGCCCTTTACCGCACCATTATCGATTATCAGCGCCACGATATCCGCTTCGATTAAATGTAGATTGGGGGTAGTTTCCACCGCTTCAATCATCAGCTGGGAATAGAGGCTGCGGTCGTTTTGCGCGCGAGGTGCCCACACGGCGGGACCTTTACTGCGGTTCAGCATGCGGAAATGGATGCCGGAGAGGTCTGCCACCCGCGCAATCTCGCCGCCCATCGCATCAATTTCCCTCGCCAAATGCCCTTTTGCCGGACCGCCAATGGATGGATTGCAGCTCAGGCGCCCGATAGCCTCCAGTTTAATGGTAAAAAGGGCGGTATTCAGCCCTCGCCGCGCTGCCGCCAAAGCCGCTTCGATGCCGGCATGCCCTGCCCCCACTACGATAATATCGTATTTATCTCGCATCAAAGGAGTTATTTAGTTCACGCGCTCTTGCAGGAACTGATAAATCTGTTCCATACCGGTTTTATTCAGGCTGGAGGTGGGAAAGAGCGGGGTATTCCCCAAATTCAGCGCTTTCGCCAGCTCCTGCATGGTCTTTTTCACCTTGGTTTTGGGCAGTTTATCCGTTTTAGTGGCAATTACACAATGGTCTATCTCCCGCAGCCGCAGTATTTCCAGCATCTGAATGTCCTTCTTATCCGCCGGATGCCGGCTATCCACCAATACCAGCATGGCGCGCAGTTGCTGCCGCTGCTCAAAGTATTTATTCACCATAATGCGCCAGTTTTCCTGCTCTTTTTGGCTCACTTCGGCAAAGCCATAGCCGGGCAAATCTGTAAACTGTAAAAAGCCCATCGTGTCGCTTTCATCGATCTTGTAGCGGATGAGAAAGAAGTTCAAGAGTCGCGTTTTTCCGGGAGTGCCGGAGGTTTTTGCCAAGCCGTGATGATCCGTTAAGAGATTGATAAGAGAGGATTTGCCCACATTACTGCGACCGGCAAAGGCAAATTCGGGGTATGCGCTGGCGGGATAATCTGCCGGCTCCACCGCGCTTTTTACATAAAAGGATTCCACGATTCTAAGCATTTGTATATACCACGCTACTTTTTTCGCTTTCGTAAATCTCAACCTCGCAAATCCGAGCAGGATATGGCTTTAAGCCTTCTGCCATCTCTTCAAAGATGATGCGCGCCAGGTTCTCGGAAGTGGGGTTTTGTCCTTTGAGTAGTGGCAAATCGTTCAGATAGGCATGGTCAAACATGGCTAAAATCTCGCCCAAAATGGATTTGATAATGCCGTAATCCAGCGCCATGCCGATCTCATCCAATTCGTTGCAGGCAATGCCCACCCGCACTTTCCAGTTATGCCCGTGCAGGTTTGAACACGCCCCTTCGTAGCCGCAAAGCCGGTGCGCCGCGGCAAAGCTATCTGTCACTTTTAGTAAATACATGGGTCTATTCTCCTGATTCATAAACGCATTGTTTTATGTAAGACCTTGCCAGAGCAGGCAATAAGTCCTTAAAACCAGAGTTTCAAAAGGGGGGATTTATGGCAAGGAAATTATTAAGGGGGCGTCGCTGTGAGAGAGGCAAAGGGGGAGGCAAAGATGAGCACCCTGTTTTATGGGAAAAGGAAACCCAGAATTAGCCCTCTACAACGAAAAATAAACAGAGCCAAGATACTCCGAAGCGAGCGCAGCGCCTGACACCCGATACCTGAAAACCTGACACCTCTCGCAGCAACGCCCTAATAAGTATAATCCTGAATGATTTTGAGCACTTCCCCTTTGTCGATCAAATCTTGCAAGGCGGCTTTGATCTTGTGGTTCAGGTTGGATTCTTTGGGCATAGCGATGCCATAGCTCTCATGGGTTTCAACGGTATAGGCTTTTTTCACAGAGTTCAATTTGGTGAAGGCTTCGGCAGCGCTGGCGTCCAAAATAAGGTAATCCAGATTGCGGGCCAAGATGGCGGCAACCGCTTCATTATTGGTAGAATAGGTAATGAGATTTTCGGGATTCATAAGCTGTTTATCTATAAGGTGTTCTTTGATATAGAGCATGCCGGTGGTGCCGTTTTGGGCGCCGATGCGGAATTCCGCCAAATCCTGGGGATTCCTGATTACGGCGGGGTTATCATAGCGGGTAAGAACTTCCTGATTTGTTACATAATAGGGCTGGGAAAAATCTATTACCCGCGATCTTTCGGATGTAATGGTAATGGCAGAGATTGCCAGGTCCACTTCGCCGTTTTGCACCAGGGTAAGGAGTTTATCAAATTCGGTATCGCGAATCTTGTATTCCATACCCATTTTATCGGCAATCTTTTTCCCGATTTCGATATCGATACCGCGGAAAGTCTCTTCATCCAAATATTCAAAAGGGGGATAATCAGCATGGGTTCCGATGTATAATACTTTGTTTCGTTGCTTTTCGCATCCGCCTATCAGGAGGATCAGGATCAGAAAGCTAATGTAGAATAATCTGCGATTCATTGTAATAAATACCTACTTCTATTGTAATTCATCTATGGAAAGGGTTTTACGATTAGTTTATTGCCATCGATATCCAATACTTCTACCTTGGTATCTTGCTCGATAGCTTCGCCATTTTGGCTAACGGCTACCCATTCTTCGCCGCCTACTTTTACATAGCCTTTGCCTTCCTTTTCAATGCTTTGGGTAACGCTGGCAGTTTTGCCTTTGAGCGCATAAACATTGGTTTCGCCGCCGGGATTGGCAAGTATCTTTTTGCCGAGGGGGCGCATTAAAAGAAAGGCGATAAAGCTAAATAAGGCAAAAAGAAAGATTTGCAAGGGGATAAGGCGCCCAATAAATGGCAAAAATGCCAAGAGGGCGGTAATGATAGCACCAATACCCAGCGAAATAAAGAAGAAAGCGGGGTCGAATATCTCTATTATTACGAAGACGATACCGAGTATCATCCAGATGTGCCAGGCATATAGTTGCATGGTTTGCTCCTTTATTCTTCCTTGGGGGAAGAATCGCTTTTGTCCTTGTAAATGCGTTTGGTTTTGCGGCGATTGCGACCATAAGAGGAAGAATAGCCGTCGTATTTGCTATAATAAGAACCGCTATAGTCGTAAGGACCCATGTTTTTAAGGCTTACGCCCCTGATTCCCAATAAGGAGAGGATATACATCAGAAGGCGGGTGCCAAAATAAACGATGATGGCGGCAAGGGTAAGGATGCCCAGCCATTTTACATAAGTAATCAGCCAGATTTTGACGAGCGAGAATATATTGGTATGCACTCTTACCGAGCTAAGAGCTATGTAAAGCAATACGTTTTCACTCTCTTTCAGCTTTTCCAGGTTGATGCGGGATTGCTGGATGAGGGTATGCAGCGCTTCTTTGCGGCGGTTTTGCTGCTCGGAAGGGAAGCGGACTCCGCTAAGGGTGGTTTGTTCCTGTTCATACGAGAGCAGGCGTTTGTGTTCGCCCTCATAATCCAGATTTACCAGCGAGGTATCCACTTGCTCCACGTATGCGCCGATGCTGCCCAATTCGCCCAATTTCTGGTTGAGTTGGGATAAATCGCTTTGTTTAACGGTGAAAAGGAAGGCGCCATTTCCGCCGGAAACTTCGCGGCGAATAGTGCGTTTGGCATTGGCGGTGATGATTTCATCGATGGCTTTTAGTGCCTGGTCGGAATCTGTGGTATTTAGCGAGATCGACGCTTTATTGATGTATTTCAGGTCACGATATTCGTTCTGACTCTCTTTGTAGCTGAATCCTCTGCTTTTGCTTTCTTTCTTTTGCATCTGCATTATCGTGGCTGCCAGAGCCAGAAATACGATGAGGATGGATATTCCTCTTACTGCGCGTTTACTTGATCGTGCCATAACAATCCTCTTTCTTTTTATGTTTGTTTTGTAGTTCTTCGGCATGCTTTAGGGCATGCTGGGTAATATTTCCGGAAAGCATGCGCGCCAGCTCGTGGGTGCGACCACCGGCATCCAATACATTGAGCGATACCTCGCTGCGGGTGCCGGAAAGCTTTTCCACGGCTATATGCGTATCTGCTTTGGCAGCGATCTGTGCCAGATGCGTAATGCATAGCACAGGGTGCCGCCGGGCGATAACGGAGATGGCATCTGCCATCAATTCCGCCGTTTTCCCACCCACTCCGCTGTCTATTTCGTCCAAAATGAGCAGACGGGGCGTCATTTTCTGGGCCAAGACCTGCTTGATACCCAGCAAGATGCGGCTTAGCTCTCCCCCGCTGGCTACCAATGCCAGAGGTTTTGCTTCGCTGCCGCAATTTGCTGCAAATAGTATCTCTACGCTATCTTGACCGGTATCTGAATACGAGTCTATTTTATTATGCAATACTTTTTGGGATATGCTTTTTCTGTCAACTACTATTTGAATGCTCGCCTCTTTTAATGCCATAAAGCGGATGCTTTTCTGCAATTCGGCGCTAAGCTGGCGGGCTGCGTTGTTGCGCACTTCGCTTAAGCTATCTGCCTTATTATTAAGGGTATTAAGGCGTTCTTCCAGTTCCTTTTGCAGGGTGTGGATTTGCTCATCGAGATCATCTGCCGCGGCAATCTCCCGCTCGCGGGTTTGAAAGATGCCAAAAAGCTCGTTTAAGTTCTGCGCTTTGTGCTTGTGCAGGAGTTCGTTGATTTGGTCTAAACGCTGGCTAATGCTCTCCAAAAGCGCGGGATCGAAGGAAAGGCTATCCTGCAAGCCGGAAAGGTAAAACTGCACCGTGCGCAGGGCTTCTTTTGCTTCACCCAAGGCAGTGGAACTTTCTGCCAAAAGGGGGTTTAACGATTCATAGCGGGAAAGCTGTGCCTGATAATTGCTAAGGATATCAAACACACTCGCTTCGCTATCAAAGAGTGCAGCAAGGGCGGCTGCTACAATCTCGCTAATCTCGCGGCTATGGCTTTGAAGCTGATACTCGCGCTCCAATTGCCGGTCTTCGTCCTCTTTGAGTTGGGCGCTTTCGAGTTCCGCATATTGATAGCGGTAAAGCTCCAGCTTTTGTTCGGCTTCCTTTTGCTTTTGGATAAGGCGGCTAAGCTCCTGGCTTTGGCGCTTGTATTCCCGATAGTTATGCCCAAAATCCTGGCAAAGCTCGGTGCTGCCGGCAAAGCTATCCAATAGTTCCAATTGATAGGCGGGGCTGAGGATTTTCTGCTGGTCGCGCTGGTGGTGAAAGTCGATCAAGGGCGGCTTCAAGGCTTTCATGGCGGCAGCGCCTATCTTTCTGCCATCCAAAAAGTAAGCGGATTTGCCGCTGGGGGAGATTTCGCGCGCCAAGATCAGCTCCTCTTCCGCTATGTGCCCATATTCCGTCAAAAGTGTTTGCAATTCAATATCTTCCGGTGGGATGAATGTGGCTTCGAGGTAGATGGGCGCATCCTGGGTATAAGGCTCAATGCCGGCAGCGCTTTCGCCAAAGATGAGGGAGATGCTGCCCGCCAGGATGGATTTGCCCGCACCGGTTTCGCCGGTAATCGCCGTAAGCCCTTTACCCAAAGGTAGCCGTAATTCGGGCACCAAAATGTAATTCTTTATGTATATTTCGCTTAGCATTATTTGCCCAGGTGCATTTTGTTTCGCAGGATGCGGTAGAAGGTGCGTTTTGTAAGCTTGATAAACTTCACGCTGCGGCGGCTGGCGGCTACCACTATCTGGTCATCTTCTTCCAATGCCAGGCTATTGGCGCCATCTATCTGCAACCAAGCGCTTTGCGAAAGCCCGTGCACCTTTAGCTTGAGTTTATCTGTAGCGGCAAATACCATGGGGCGAATGCCCAAAAGATGCGGATTGAGCGGGGTAAGCACCATTGCCTGCATGTGTGGGGCAAGGATGGGACCGCCCGCAGCAAGGGAATAGGCGGTGGAACCCGTGGGGCTGCTGGCTACAAAGCCATCGCAACGCGCATCAAATACATAAGCGCCATTGGCATATATCCTTACGCTGATGAGTCCGGGGTTTTCCCCTTTGTAGATTACGGCGTCGTTTAGCGCCTCGTCTTTCAGTATCTCCTGTCCATTGCGGATAACGCTGCAAGTGATGAGCATGCGGCTGAGAATCTGGTATTTACCGGCAATGAGATCGCGGATGGAGCCGCGGATTTCCGGCAAGGTGCTTTCGGATAAAAAGCCCAGATAGCCGAGATTGATGCCCAGGATGGGAGCGCTGGCTTTTAGCGCAAGTTCCTTTGCTTTCAGGATGGTGCCATCGCCGCCAAAAACCAGGATGCAGTCGATGCGGGGAACGCTGGATGAGGAATCAAAATCCACGATGCGCACCGGTTTTTGCAGGATTTCCGCTTGTCCGAGATCACCAAAGAAGGAGATTTCGGATTTATCCTGATGCAGGGCGCGGTCTTCTTCCTGCAAGCTTTCCAAGAGCTTGAAGATGCTCTTCTTATCCGCAAAGAGGGGGTTGATAAAGATGGCAAAATTGGTCATGGTTCCTCAAGAATGGCGAGGTAGGATTCATAGCGGCTGGGATCGATCTCGCCGGCATTTAGGGCGCGGATTACGGCGCAATCCGTCTCGTGGGAATGAGTGCAATCGCGAAACTTGCAAAAGGGGTGGTAGCGCTCAAAACCGGGGAAGAGCCGGGGGATGATATCGCGGTCATTTTGGTGCAGGGTAATGGTTTTGATGCCGGGGGTATCCAAGAGGTGCCCGCCAAAGCTCCAGCGAATCAAAAGCGAATAGGTGGTGGTATGCTTGCCCTTTTCGTTGTAATCGCTTACCTCGGCGGTTTCCAGGTCCAGCCCCGGTTCCAGGACGTTGATTAGCGAGCTTTTACCCGCTCCGGAATGCCCGGAAAATACGGAATCTCTATCTTGCAATAGCTCTTTTAGCTCTGCTATGCCTTCGCCGCTAATGATGCTGCTTAGCACCACTTTGCAGCCAATTTGGCGGAAATAGGCAATCTCCTCTTCCAGCTCCGCACGGTCTTCGCAGAGATCAATCTTATTTACTACGAGGATGGGTCTAATGCTGTGTTTGGCAGCTAATATGAGATAGCGGTCAACCAAGCCGGCTTTGAAGCGCGGCATCAGCCAGGAAGTGGTAATTACCAGGTTGTCGATATTGGCGGCAATCATAATCTCTTTCTGGAAGCTGCCGGCGCCGAAGCGGGTAAGGAGGTTGTTGCGGGGTTCCAGCTTTTCAATGCGGTAATCCGGCTTTATGGAGCTATCTACCCATACATAATCCCCCACGCTAAGGATATTGTGGCTGCTATAGAGAAATTGTTTCAGGCGTCCGCTGATAGAGGCAGTTATATCCTCCTCTGCCAGCTCCACCAGGCACTGGTAATTGCTCATAATGCGCAGGATACGCCCTTTTTCCAATATCGCATCGCTTTTGTAGCTATCGTCCAGCTTGCTGGAGGTGCGGGCGCTTTTGCTGCCATAAGTTTCGGGATTTTCATCCAGAATATTGATATCCGGCAGGCTGATATTGCGCAGCCTGCCTTTATATCTCAAATCCCGTTTCTTATCTCTTTGTCTCACTTACGAATCACTTTGGTAATTACGTCAAAGAGTTCCTTATTTGCCAGTATGGCATCTTCGCCGCCAAATACGGCATAGTGGTTATGGGACATCAGGTTTTGTACCATATCGGCATAAACGCGGAGGTCTTCCGGCGTGGTAGCCAATACTTCATCGCGGATTTGCTGGCGGTCTGCCTGCGTAAAGCCACGGATATAATCCATATCGCCTTGGGAACCCTTGGCTTCGGGGGTTTGCGGGTAGTCTTGAGCGGAGATATCGCCCAGGATGTATTTCTCCATCTCGCGACGGCTGCAATCGAACTTGCGAATGTAATCCGCCACGCCGTTATATACATCCAGGCTTTCTTTCAGGTTCGGATCGCGGTAGGAATAGAAGTATTGATAGCCGTCTGGCGTAAAGCTGGCTCCGCCGCCGTATGCTCCGCCTTTTACACGCAGCTCTTTGTAGAGGTATTCGGTGGATAGGATAATGCCCAAAACGCGCAGCTTGCCGGAATAGGGGAAGCCTTTACGGAAGAAGTTGCCGCCTTTTACCACATATTGCACCTTGATGGGTGCGGCGATGCCTTCATTCTTGTATTGGGTTTCAAAGCCGCGGCTTACCGGCTCGTATTCCTCATTTGGCATCTTATTAAGCAGGATGGGCAACGCAGAAACCAATTCCGGAATCTGGCTTTCATTTGCGGTAATACTGATGATGGATTTATTCAGGTTGATAAAGCGCCCCTGAATCCACTTTAGCTCTTCCATGATGTTTTCCATCTCGCTCTCCAGACGCTCTTCCAATTCAGAGAGGAAGTGGTAATAGCCCAAAAGGTGGATATCGTCTTCCAGCTCGTGCAATTCCGAGAAGGGGGCAAACATGCGGCGGATGGCTACTTGCACGGCGCCCTGAATTATCTGCGCCTCTTTATTTGTCTTTAGCTCGCGGATAAGGGTCTTGAGGCGGGCGGGGTCGTCAAATAGCGCATTCATAGTGAACTCCGCACTTAGCTCCAGCAGCTTATCCATCTTGGTGGTAAGCGCCTTGCCATGCAGGGTAAGCAGGGGGATCACCTCATCCGGCGTTTGGAAGCTATTCACCACATTCAGGTTCAGGGTAATGCCGCCGGTATGGGTTTGAATCTCGTTGTATAGCTCGCCATAGCTGTAGTTTTGGGTATTTACCATGCCCAAAAGCTGGGTATAGAGCATGATCCAGGGGAAGTTTTCCTTCTTGGCGTGTTCCAGATTGAAATACTGCTTGAAGTACACGATGCCATTGGTATTGATGGGGTGTTTTAGCAGCTTAAACTCTTTGAAGGCTTCCACTTCGGTGGGATTTTCCGGCGCCTTGACATCCACATCGCTCAGCTTTAGCAAGGGAATCTTGAGCAGGTCTAATTCGCTATCCGGCTCTTCCTGCCAGGCTTTTAGCTCGGTATTTAGCTGGATTAGCTTGGTGATTTCCTTTTTGGAAAGCGCTGCCTTATGCTCTGCCAGCTCTGCTTTTACCGCTTCATCCTGACGCGCTATCAAACCGGGCACGGGGATGAAGTGAATCTCCGAAGCATGCGGATTATCGATAAAGCAGGCTTGGATAAGCTCTTCAAAGAGCGGCTTTTTGATGCCTTTCTTTAGCTCTTTGAGATAGCCTTCAAAGGCGAGCACCTGGGTGGGGTCGCCGCCATGATTCCACAAGCCAAAGGAAGAGAGGATATAAAAAAGCCCCTTGGGGAAGCGCTGCAACTGAGCCTCGCGCAGGAAAAACTCGCGGGCGTTGATAACGGCTTCCACCAGCTTCTTATCCAAACCCTCTTTTACGATGCGCTTTAGCTCGCTCTTGATCAGCTTGCTCAGCTTTGGCAAATCCTCTTTCCTGATTTGCTTGCAGATGAAGCTGATGGTGGGCTGCAGAATGTCGTCATTCACCATTATCTGCGAATCCTGACATAGCCCGGAATTGCGGATGGCGGTCTTGAGCGGCGAGGCGGGAGAGCGCATTAGCAGGTCTGCCAAAAGCCCCAGTTTGGGCACCAGATAGGGATCGGTAATCTGCCCGTAAGTGAAGTTCAGGCTCAGGTAATATTGCCCTTCGGGATCGGATTCTGCCCCCAAAGGATACTCATATTCCAGCTTCTTGGGCTTTTTGAAGGCAGGCTGTAGGGGAAACTGGTGCCGAATGCCCGGATCCTTGAACTGGCTAAGATATTCCTCATCAATGATCTTGAGCGTTGCCTCGATATCCATATCCCCATAGAGAAAGATTTTGCCGTTGGAAGGGTCGTAATACTTGGTATGAAACGCCAAAAAGGCTTCATTCGTAAGCTGTGGAATGGCTACTGGGTCTCCACCGCTTTCAAAGCCATAAGGGGTATCTGGAAATTGCGTTTGGTTGGAGAGGCGGGAAATGATGGCATCCACCGAAGAGAAAGCGCCCTTCATCTCGTTATACACCACGCCGCGGTATTTAAGCTCGTCTTCGGCATTAAATAGCTCGTGGTGCCAGCCTTCCTGCGCCAGGATGCGGGGGTCATCGTAGATCAACGGAAAGAATACCGCATCCAGATACACACGCATCAGGTTGATAAAATCCTTATCATTTGTAGAGGCAATGGGATAGCTGGTCCAATCCGAAGAGGTCATGGCGTTGATGAAGGTATTTAAGCTGCCTTTGATTAGCTCCATAAAGGTGCCTTTGGCAGGGTAATTTCTGGAGCCGTTTAATACCGAATGCTCCAGGATGTGCGGGCAGCCGCTATCATCTTCGGGGATGGTCTTAAAGGCGATATTGAAGACTTTGTTATTGTCATCACACTCTAAATGCAGCAATTCAGCGCCGCTCTTCTTATGCAGATAGCGGTGGGCAGTGGTCTTGATCTCTTTGATTTCCTGGCTTTGAATCAGTTCAAAACCGTGGATAGACTTTGCTTTCTTCATGTTTATATCCTTTTTCTTGTTCTCAGATAAGCCCATATTCCTTTAGCCCCTCTTTCAGAGTATCGCGGTTTTGCTCCAGCAAAGGGCAGATAGGCAGGCGGAATTCAGGGGAAATAAGTCCCATCAGCGCCAAAGCTTCCTTGGCAGGGATGGGATTGGTTTCGATAAACATCAGGTCGTTTAGCTTCGCCAGATACCGGTGTTGCTTAGCCGCATTGGCATAATCCCCCGCCAGGCAGGTGGCGATATGATCGTGCATTAGCCGCGGCACTACATTGGCGGTAACGGAGATGCAGCCCTTGCCCCCGATTGCCATTAGCGGCAGATTCAGGGCATCTTCCCCGCTGAGGAGGCTAAAACCTTCCGGCGCATCGCGGATTATCTGCGTGGCTTGCACCAGGCTGCCACTGGCTTCTTTGATGCCTCTGATCTGCGGAAACTCCTGCGCCAGCTTTACCACTGTGGCAGGCAGGATATTCCCTCCGGTGCGTCCGGGAACATTGTAAATCACGATGGGGATATCCACTTTGCGGCAAATCGCCTGATAGTATTCGTATAGTCCCTTTTGGGTGGGTTTTATATAATAAGGAGTGATAATGAGGACGCTGGCGGCTCCCAAATCCTTTGCTTTCTGGGTATTTACCAGGGTTTGCGAAAGGTTATTTGTGCCCGTGCCAATCATTACCGGCACTTTGCCATCGATCTTTTTCAAGGCAAAGCGTAAGAGCCTATCCTTTTCATCCGATGCCAGCCCGGCTGTCTCCGCCGTGGTGCCCAAAAGCAGGATGCCATCGGTTTTGTTTTCCAAATGAAAGTTTAGTAATGCCTCCAACGCATTCCAATCTATACTGCCATTTTTAAATGGCGTTACCAGAGCAACGATTGAACCTTGCAGCATGGTGATCCTCCTGAATCCTTACTTATTGCAATATTATTTATTTTTTCATAAATACCAAGCTTATGAAGCGGCAAAATTAGTCAACTTAATTTATGCGCGCTTTGCGAGATGGCAGGTCGCAGGTCGCAGGTATTAGGCGCTGCGCCTCTTTCGAGCTTGCCAGATATGGATAAAAGCATAGGGAATTGGAAGCTACCAGCTGCTCCTCGTCTCTCGGTCTCTCGGTCTCCCAGTCTCTTAGTCATATAGTCATAAAGTCTCTTATCCTCTTCGTCACTTAATCCTCGCCACATGCAAAGCAAAAACCCTGCTAAATATACATGTTACATCTATATTCTACATTTCCCCTCAAAGCGTGGAGCCAGCTTCGCCCCGTGGCTTAGGCACGCCACGCCTCACGCAGATACCTCCGCCGGATATTTATTTAGAAAATCCAAACCTGGGTATCCAAAACTACTATAGTGGACAAAATGGTTTTTAGATCTTAGGTGATCGGTCTTAGTTGTTTGGTACTGCGTGGGTACCGAAGGTATTTATTTTTTTATTTAGCTCTCTTACAAGCTTGGTGGGTAGCCATCGAATATATTGGATGCGATTATTTCCCGAAATGATGGCATCCTACCTTTCTTGAGGATGTCCCGAAACACAATAAAACCCACAAAACAAGAAATGTCCACACCTGAAATGTAGGGGCTCAATGCCTTGAACCCGCCGAAATTTACACGCAACAGCTAATCATTACGGACTCAGTATCAATTTATTACGGTGTGCGCTGCGCGCACGCTTTGTTAAAAAGCGGACGCAAAGCCTTGCGCCCCTACATTCTCGTTTTGCTTGATATCGTGCCTGGTTTTGGCATTTCAGGACAGCCTCAAGAGTGGCATTGCTCGCAAGCGCAGGTTGATCATAGCTACGCATGGAATGCATAATCTGGAAAAGTCTTTTGAACTCCTTGCTGCTTTGTAAGGCGTTTGTAGTGTGAAGGGCGGATAAGCGGCAGAAATCCAAAAACATTCATTTGCAAGCTTGCGAGCACAACGCCGCCAGGCGTTCCATCACTTGCAGCCTTCTCAGCTTTGAAATACTATGCAACGGATAGCCCAGCTCTGTATGCAGGCGTTTGAGGGCAATGAGAAGTTGGCTAAAGCGGTGCTTTTGCAGGAGTTCATGCCACAGCCCGGTGTATTCTTCCTTATTCCAATAGAGGCTTATGAGATGCGCATAATCATCAATTAGGGAAAGCTCGGCAAAGCTTAAGGCATCTGAACTTAAAACCTGATATGGTGCATCTTCCATCCAGAGATAGCCGCGCTCTCGGGCAATATCCTGCATGGGGGTATCTGGCAAAACTTTTAGCATCCCCAGCTGCACCGCCGCCGGTTCGCAGGCACAAAGCTCATCCAGCGAGTGAAGTACCGACGCCAAATCCTCTGTGGGCAGCCCGGCTAAAAGATCGGCATGCACGCGGATCTTGGTTTCATCTCTTAGGCGCAGGAGATTGGTCTTTACCACCTGCCAATCCGAATCCCTGCCCGAAGCTTTGGTTACTTCCGGATTCACGCTCTGCACCCCCACCTCAAAGCGAATCTTGCCCGCCGGCGCCTCTTTCAAAACGGCAAAATCCGCATCATCCAATAGCTCCGGATAGATTTCAAAATGAAAATCCGTAGTGCTTTTATCCGCAATGGCATAGCGCCAGATATAATGCGCCAAATCTTTGGAGATATTGAAGCTGCGATCGATAAACTTCAAAGTGCGGGGCTTGAGCGCTACTAAAAGGTCAAGCTCCGCCTTCAGCTTTTCCCGCTCGGACTTTAAGCTCATATCAAAACGCGGCTCATTACGCCGGTCACTGGCAGAAAGGCAATACACACAGCCATAAGGGCAGCCCCGATAGCACTCGTAATAAACCAAATGGTCTGCCAAAACCTCTATGTCTTCAGCATGATAGGGGAAGGGGACATCCTTGAGCGGAATCTGCGGGGGATTCTGGGGCAAAGCCCTAAAACCGCTTTCTGCCAGCGCCCGGAAGGCTCCTTCACCCGCTCCTTTGATGATAAAAGTATGCGCATCTTCCTCAAAAGACGCCGCTTCGGGTCCGCCGATTACGAAGCTAGCCTGCGGCATAAGTTGCTTTAACACATCCAATAAACGCCTGAGAAATCTCTTATTCCAGATATAGGCAGAAAAGAGAAGCACTTCCGCCTGCACACTATAAATCTGCTGCGCCACCTGCAAGAGCGGCTCATTTACCGTAGGCTCCAGTATTTGGCTGGAGTAAGGATAATCCTTAAGGATTTCGCGCATATAGTAAAGCGCCAGGTTGGATTGGCTCCAACTGCTATTTAGCGCCACCATCAGCACTTTCTTTACACTCTGTTTCATCTTTCTCTCCATAAAAAGACAAAAATACCTGAGAACTTGCTCCCGCCTGCCCTCAGGTATTTCCTTGCTAAATTAGTTGTTTTTCTTTACTCTTTTGCGGCTTCGGGCTTTATCACCTTGGCTACAAAGAGGATTTCATCGCTTTGTTTATTTAGGATTGCCAGGAAAAAGGGTTTATCCACGCGGAATACGGGGATGGGCTGCTGCTCCGGCGTATAGGACATCTTGGCAATGCCCACCTGAGTGGCGGCAGCAGCTTCGGTGCCTTCTTCCAATACCTCCAAAAATGCCTTATGCACGATATCGGAGATATAGAGATTCTCTTTGCCCAGGCGCATGATACCGCTCAGGTCTGCCTTGCCGGCATCGAAGGCATCTACCATACCCATCTTGCGGAAGGTTTCGGGTAGTTTATCCAGCGTGCTTTCCAGGCGGAAGCGCGGCAAGAATACCTCCACTTTGCGGGGCTTCCCCAGTGAATCCATCCACTGATGCCAGTTTTTGTCGTCAAACTCCAGCTTATCAATTTCTTTGGGCAATACTATTACCATGCTAAGTTCGCTTTCCTCAAAGGGCATTTCCAATACCTGCGCCGCTTCCGCTTCCCCATAAAGGTAGTTTTCCACAATGTGCATCAGAGGCAGGGTAATGAAATCCTTGCGGGAAGAGCTGGTATAAAACTTATCTTCGCGCGTTTCTTTGCGGTTAAATTGATAGCGCCAGGGGGATTTGAAATAGATGCTATTTACCAATACCAAGCCATCTCCGCTGCTGGCAATCTGGCGTTCGCTTACGATATCGCGAATGCGCTCTTTGGTGTTCTTTTCCACCCATTGATTGATATATTCGGCGCTCTCGCGGGCTTTACCAAAATCCAGATAAGTGATTTCGCTATCAAAAGACTTCTGCAATATATTCAGATAATCTTGGTTCATCTGCGCCTTATTTGAATCTGCGCTAAAGAGTCCATTGGCGGTAAAAAGCTCTGCCACCTTGCGGCTGCCGATATCCTGAATGCTTTCGATGGATTTGGCAAAGCTCTCGTGCTGCTCTTTGGGGTTGGCTTTGTAGCCCATTACTTTTGCCATCTCGTCGGCGGTATTGCCGCGGGCGCCGGTATATACCATGCCCATGGCGGTATTGATGCTAAAGGGTGAATACAGCAGGTTTTGCTCGGGGGCATTTTCATATTCCCAGAGGCGGAAACCAAAGCTATTTTTACATACATGCGGGGTTTGCGGTTTTTCGGAAGCGCCGGGCTGGGGAGCTTCCGGTTTGGGCGTCTCGGCTACTTTGTTCTTGCTACAGGCTGCGGCAAAGAGCATTAGCGCCAGGATGCTGATAATAATAAAGCTTCGTTTCATTAGATTCTCCATTTTTATGTAATTAATTCCAATATTTACGGTCTAAACTGCGGTATTGAATGGCTTCGGAAATATGATCGCTTTGGATACTTTCCATATTTTCCAAATCCGCAATGGTGCGCGCCACTTTCAGGATGCGGTCAAATACCCGCGCCGAATAACCCATTTTGTCGATCGCCTGCTGCAAAAGGGCATGGCTATCATCGTCCAGAACGCAGTATTTACGCAGCATTTTGCTATTCATCTGGCTATTATTAAATATCCCCTGCCCTTCAAAACGGAGGTGTTGCAGCTCCCGCGCCTTATTCACCCGTGCCCGGATGGTGGCGCTGGTATCCCCAGTGGGCAAGGCAGAGAGGTCTTTATATTGCACCATCGGCACTTCCACGTGGATATCGATTCTATCCAAAAGCGGACCCGATATTCTGCCGCGGTAGCGATTGATGGTGCCAGGTTCGCATTTGCATTCATGATTTGGGATATTGGAGCCATGATAACCGCAGGGGCAAGGATTCATCGAGGCGATCAGCATAAACTCCGCCGGAAAGGTAAGGCTGCTACTGGCACGCGAGATGGTAACCACCCCATCTTCCAAGGGCTGGCGTAATACCTCCAATACGCCGCGCTTAAACTCCGGCAATTCGTCCAAAAAGAGCACGCCACGATGCGAAAGGCTTACCTCGCCGGGCTTGGGAAAAGCGCCGCCGCCGATAAGCGCTACATCGCTGATGGTATGGTGCGGACTGCGAAAGGCGCGGGTGGTAAGGATGCCATTACGAAAATCCTTGGAAAAGCCTGCTACCGAGTGGATTTTGGTGGCTTCCAAAGCTTCGTCCAGCGTTAGCTCCGGTAGGATGGTGGGCACGCGCCGCGCCAGCATGGTTTTTCCGCTGCCGGGAGGGCCTATCATCAGGAGGTTATGTCCCCCCGCAGCAGCCACTTCCAGAGCACGCTTTACCTGATATTGCCCCTTTACATCGTGCATATCCAAAGGGAAGTCGTTTAATACCTGAAAGATCTTATCCCGATCAACCTTAGCAACCGGAATCTCCCTTTGCCCCATCAGATAGCCCACGGTTTCATTCAGCGAGGTCACCGGTATCACCTCGATTTCCTCGATAATCGCCGCTTCTTCGGCATTTTCCCAGGGAACGATCAGAACCTCGATGCCATCCCGCTTTGCCGCAATGCTAATGGGGAGAACGCCATCCACCGCCCGCACGTTGCCATCCAGCGAAAGCTCGCCAATCATGGCAATTTTCTTTAGCGGCGGCATATACATCTCGTCGTTATTGATCAGTAGCGAAACCGCCAAAGGCAAATCCAGCGCAGAAGAATCCTTTTTCATATCCGCCGGCGCCAAATTGAAGGTATAACGCCCCGATGGCGGCATATAGCCACTATTGCGCACAGCCGCAAAGACCCGGTCTTTACTCTCTTTAACGGCGCTGGAAGCCATGCCTACGATGTTGATCGCGTCTTGCATGCTGCCCGTACGGTCACACTCTACCGTCACCTGCACAGCATCTATGCCTAAAGTGGTATAGGTAATTGCAATACCAACCATTAAGAGATCCTTTTTGTGTTTATTTTTATATATATCAAGATATTTCAAGGGGAGCGGGGAGTCAAGCTTTTTTTATCTGCCGGATGTTTTTTGCGTTGAAACTATCTGCGCTTTTTATGCGTAGCTATAGATTCGTTTCAGGGTAAAGATGCTTTTCTATTGTACAAGCTCCCTTTAGCTAAGATAATGCTGACGCCTGGGTGCTAAAACCCCGGCGTCAGCAATTCGCAGGTAAAACTGCTCTCTTACAGAAGGCGTTTCCGCTTTTGTGCAGCAATGCTATCCTGCTTTTTTTAAGCAGAATATTCTATTTAGAATACCAGTGAAAAAGACAGCTTTAGATTCTTGATAAAATTGGCATTCCAGATGTCTGAAGAAGTATTTTCAAACATATTAATCAGTTCAATTTTCAGGTTTTTATTTGCCTTAAAACAAAGCCCATAGCTCAGCTCGGTTTCATTTACTATGTCTCTGCGACTGGTGTTTTCCATCACACTTTCGCTTGTCGTATAAGACACGTAATGAGAACCATCAGTATCGATTTGTTCCATTCTTGCAGGTTCTATAAGGGTGGGAGCATAAATAGTTTTTTCGATACTCATTGTGCGGGTAAAGCGAGAGCCGCAGCGCAGCGCCCATTTCATATTGTTTGTAAACCAATATTCCAGCCCCACCGGCACGGTGAATTTGCTGCTGCTTTGTTCGATTTGGATGTCGCCGAGTTCCTTAAAGGTTCCCAATACTGCGGAATTCCAATCGTCCTCAGTATGATAGTAATATTCCTTGTAATCGATAGTTGTGGAATAATCGCCTTTTTGAGTTGATTTATCCGCTTCAAAGAAAGCGCCCAAGCCTATGATGGTGCTATTATTGAGAGGATAATTCAGCTTGATATCGGCATTAAATCCCAAGCCATTAGAATCTGCCGTGTAATTGTATTCATCTGTATTTGTTTCTTGAATTCGTTCAACGGCGGTATTATAATCAATAACCTTTTCAAAGGTTTTTTCTTTGGCATCGATCTTTAGTAAGCTGTGTTTTACACCAATACCCAATGCCAGAAATCCTGTTTTTTGAAAATCAACATTCTGGATAAACTCACGTTTTACACGGGCATAGAGCTTATTATCTATGCCATTGGATTTGTTCTGATTGAAATACTCTTCCGTATCATCATATTGGGGTACAGAATCATCTTTTCGGCTAAGATTTAGTTTGTCATTTATCAGCCTTTCATCTTGCAGCAAGTTCAGAGTGTAATACGCAGCAAGATTCCACTTGTCACCAGTTTTGTTTAGCACAATTTGGTTTTGAATCTTTCTTTGGGTAAACTCATTGGAATATTGCGCATTCTCTTTGGTTTCCCGCTTGTATGGCGGTACGGAAGGGTCCATTTCCGGCTGGTTTTCGATGATCGCGATGCTTTCACCAGAAGCATCTCCTTCCGTTATATTAGAACCGGAATATGTAGCGGCAGACCCGCTTTCCTGCGTTTGAATCAGCCCCAGTTTATAACCCATCAGGAAGCTGGGCGAAAAGGCTTTGGAAAGCACCAGAAAGAGATCAGAGCCATTTTCCGTTTCCACATTGCGATATTTTTGGTATAAGGAATTGTGGCGATCATACAAGCCGTTGTTGTTTGAATCATAGTATTGATCTACACGGTATTCAAGGTTGCCAAAAGCGGTTCCGTTATAATAGCTAATCGGCATAGGTGTTTCGCTATCCACATACTTAAAGAGCAGTGCCGCTTTTAGATTGCGGATAAAAGCGCGGTCTGTGGAAACACCCAAAAGCAGGTAGTTTTCGCCGCTATTATCAAATAGTTTATCCTTTGCATAAAGATTGCTGAGTCCGCTAAAAAGGTGAACTCCGCTTAGATAATTCAAATCCGCTGGATTAAAAGCGTATTCCAATTCGCCATCCAAAGCGCCGGCGCTGCCAAGATTTCTGAAGGAATTGATGTCTTGGGCAAATAATGCACCAATAATCAAGAGCAAGATAAGGGCTATAGTATATCGTTTCATTGGGAACTCCTTTGGTTGCTTTTTCCTGCCAATTGCTTACCGTTTAGGTTTACTGTCCAGGAGATGTTGCCTGGGATTGTTTGACCTGGGTCATACCAGGTTCCGCCGGATTCTGCCAATCTATTATTATTGTGATCTATGAGTGCATAGTAGTTTTCATCAGACCAATAATCGTAATCATAATAGTATATTTGCAAAAAATCCCCATTTTTGACGTCGAAATCATAGTACTCTGGTCCAGCACCATTATTCATATAAATGTAATCTTTCAATGCACCGTTAATCCTCAAAGAGAGAAAGCTGTCCCCCCAGCCGTCTCCGTAAGAATCTTTAAGCGCGATTCTCCAGGTAACCGTGCTATTATCGCTAATGGTAATTTGCATTGTTGCTGAGTTATTGCTTTCTGATGTCTGAGGAGCATCGCTATCAATCGCAGTTACATAGTACAGATATGTGGAGCCTACCCGCAGAGCGCTGGATTGATCAATAAATTCTTCCTGATCAAATATGCTTGTACTGTAGATCAAACTATAATTCATATCCTCAAGTTTTTTGCGATAGATTCTGAAGGCAGTTTCGCCAGAGCTATTATCACGCCAACTTACACGCACATTTGTGCTTCCTGCAATCTGTGTAAGGCTAAGCAAAGTGGGAGCATTCAAATTGTAAGATACTGTCATGCCTCGGTTTGTAACACTGGTTGAATCATATATTCCCTTTTTATAAAGGCTGTAACCATAGTAACTATAAGGATTTACATTGCTATCAATATAGTTGTAGTAATTATTCGGATTGGGCGGGAATATGCCTTCTACATTGTGTATTTCTTCATTATCGCGCTTGAGAATGAACTTTCCTAGGATTTCGCTATTATCTTTCCAATAAAACACTACCTTATTTTGCTGGTTAATCCGGGCAAGGAGCGTTGGCGAAGCAAGAGAAGGAGTTTTTATAGTAAGAGTATCTGATTTGCTCATGCCGCTTCTAATTTTGCTGGCTATTGAATAACGATAGAAGGTGTTGGACGTTAGGAGGGTATCAGTGAAGCTAAGTTGATTGGCATCCCTGAATTCACGAATAAAAGAATTGTTTCTATAGAGCCGGTAACACTCAAAATCGCTATCAGTGCACTTTTCCCAGCTTAGATTTACACGGTCTCTACGGATGTTGAAATTGCTGTAGCCAGTAAAAAACTTTCCATTGGCATCCATTAAGTGGCTACGCTCAAATATGGGTGCCTTGTTTGGATATTTGGGAACGAATTCTGTTGGCTTTAATAGCTTGTCGTCGCAAGCGGACAGAAGCAAAAAGACCAACAGAAACAATAACGCGTATTTGCGCATTGTTACCTCCTTATCTATTTTGTTTTCAACATAAATAGATATTGAAAAATTGTCAAGCTTTTTTTGAAAATATTTGTGATATTTTAAAGCTATCTTATCAGGGGCTTTGAGCGAAGAGCGGAAGCGGAGGATAAAGACGACATAACATATTGATAACATGATTGCTACCTAAATTACCGAGGCTGTCCCGAAATGCCAAAACCAAGCACGATGTCTAACGAAATGGAATTGTAGGGGCAGACCAATGTGCCTGCCCAATGGCTGGGCAGGGGTGAAAAGCGCACACCGTAATAAATTGACACACAATCCATAATGATTCCTAATTTGGTCAATCAATATCAGTGCAAGCCCTTGGAGTTAATGCCGCTTACCCGCCTTTTACCCGATCAACGCCTTTCACAAGCGACATTGATTTCAAGTGGCGGCAGATAACAATGATAAAGTTCGTGAAGTCTATGCTTGGTGTTTTTTGTTCCAGTTTCAAGTTCCATTTTGTACCATTTTTAAGTTCCATCGACATTAGGTTTAAGACTTTTATTTGTAGCGTATTCGCGCAAATTAGCGGTGCTTTGTTTTCACATACAGGTAATCCACAACCCAAAATCGATAACCCCGCCACGAGCGCAGCTTAATTCTACATTTTACACTCTACTTTCTACATTTGCGAGCGCGCACCCCGTTAACCTCCCTCGCAATGCCCTCGCCTCGACCGGCAAATTCTGGGTAGAGGTGAGGGCATTGCGAGGGAAAGAGACGGGTGAGCGGCGGTTGGGGTGTCCTGATACAAAAATGAACAACATAACAAGGAATATCGGGACATTATTTGTTGCGGTGTTCATTTTGGCAGAATGCCCCGAAATGCCATACCTATCCGATATTTTCAACATGCCTGCCGAGCGGAGAGGCTGTCCCGAAATGCCAAAACCAAGCACGATATCCAACGAAACGAGAATGTAGGGGCGCAAGGTTTTGCGCCCGCTTTTAATAAAGCGTGCGCGAAGCGCACACCGTAATAAATTGATATTGAGTCCGTAATGATTAGCTGTTGGGTATAAATTTCGGCGGGTTCAAGGCATTGAACCCCTACATTTCTGAGGGGTACATTTCTTGTTGTTGTGTTGTTTGCGTATTTCGGGACAGCCTCTCTGCTCGCTTGTATGTTTTAGCATTTCTTGAGGGTACCAAATTCCGAACTTATCTGATAATGGCAAAATGAATAGCACAACAAGGAATATTCACACCTGAAATGTTCCGCTACTTGAAGTCAATGTCGCTTGTGCACCGTGGAGTTTATAGCGACAAGATGTCGCTTTTACAATCAAACGGCAAGATGCCGTTTCCACGATAAAATAATCCGTGGTATCCGTCAAAATCCGCTCAATCCGTGTAGCCATTGGGCAGACACACTGGTCTGCCCCTACAATTCTGAGGTGTAATTCGTGCTAATTTGTGCTAATTCGTGGACAAAATATAGTTTAAGGCATTGCAGTTCGTGAAGTCAATGTCGCTTGTGCACCGTGGAGTTTATAGCGACAAGATGTCGCTTTTACAATCAAACGGCAAGATGCCGTTTCCACGATAAAAAATCCGTATATATCCGTCAAATCCGTGTAGCCATTGGGCAGACACATTGGTCTGCCCCTACAATTCCAGTGCGTGCGCAGCGCCTAACACCTAAAACCTATCACCTAACACCTGCTAAAGGATTCATGACCGGCATAGACTTCACGAACTATTATCGTTGTTAGCTGCCGCCATATTCATCATTCATTTGCGAGTTTACGAGCTTCAAGCATAATAATCTTGACAAAATCCTCTTTTCTTTTACAATGGATAAAACTATCCAAAATGCTTTGCCATAAAGCCTTAGAGCCTTGCAGAGCGAAGGAGCAAGCATGGATCTCAGCAAGATTTATGATCAGATCAAGAGTGTGCTGCGCGCCAATGCCGGAGCAGAACTTGCCTTTGGCAAGGCATCCCGCGTGGGCGATGCGCATATTGTTCCCGTTGCCCGGGTTTCGTTTGCCTTTGGCGTGGGTGGCGGCAATTCCCAAAAGGTGTCCAAGAAAAAAGCAAAAGCCACACCGGAAGGCGAAGAACCAATAGAAGAGCCTAAGCCCAAGCAAGAAGAGGGTTTTGGCGGAGGTGGCAATCTCAAAACCGAGCCTGTGGGCTTGTATCTTATCACTGGCGAAAAACTGCGCTATCTGCCGGTAATTTCCACAAAAGAGATCTTTGCCGTTGGTGCCTTTCTTTGCCTCTTATTTTATCGCATCCAGCGTTTGAAACGCAAATAATTTGAAGGGGAGTTTTGCCAGAAAAGATGCTGAATATCTTTAGTCCCTTGCATTTTGCGCCTTTTAATATCGCCCTAGAGGAGTATATCCTCCGGCACTTTGAAGAGGATGTATTCCTGCTGTATATAAACGACCCCTGCATCATTGTGGGGCGCTTTCAAAATACTTTGGGCGAAATCAATTACCCCTGGGTGCAGGAGCACAAAATCCCCGTGGTACGGCGTCTTACCGGCGGGGGAACGGTGTTTCACGATAGCGGAAATCTGAACTTCAGTTTTCTGATGAATGGCGCGGACGATGCCGCCGGTTTTGCCAAATATACGCTTCCGGTGCTGGAAGTTTTGAATGATCTCGGAGTGCCCGCCGTCTTGCAGGGGCGCAATGATCTTACCATCCATGGCATGAAGTTTTCTGGCAATGCCAAATTGGTGCAAAATGGTAAAACCCTGCAACACGGTACCATCCTCTTTTCCAGCAATGTAAACCACCTGCAGGAAGCGCTAAAGGTAAACCCCATCAAGTTTGCCGATAAGGCAGTAAAATCTGTGCGGGCACGGGTAACGAACGTAAGCGAACATCTCTTGCAACCCATACAGCTGCAAGATTTTATCGGACTCGTGCGCAGCAAAATCCATAGCCTTTATCCCAATTGCCGGGATTATTTCCTTAGCGCCGAGGATAAAACCGAGGTGCAAAATCTGGTGGAAAGCAAATACGATACCTGGGACTGGAACTTTGGCAAAAGCCCAAACTACAATCTTTCCCATCAGTTTCGCAGCGCTGCCGGCACTATCGAGCTTTATCTGGATGTGGATAAGGGCTTTATCCGCCAGCTCAAAATCTTTGGCGATTTCTTTGCACATCGCGAGCTTGTTGAATTGGAGTGCGCGTTTCAGGGCGTCCCCCACGACCTGAAGGCAGTGCGCAAGGTGCTGGATAATATAGATTTGCCCAGTTTTATCCAGGGGCTGAAAGTAGAGGAATTAGCACAAGCTATGTTCTAAAAAAGAGGCACTTTTGCTAAAATGAGAAATAACACTATCCTATAAAATAAAATGAATCCCATAAGGAGAGAAAATGAAAAGATACTTACCGATACTACTGGCGCTGCTAATACTGCTAAGTGCGTTTGGCTGCTCCATCCTGGGCACCGGCAGCGAAAAGAACATTGTAAAATATGACATCGAACTGAGCATGGTGCGCAAAGCCAGCGATATCAATCAACGCTATCGCGCCCCCGTAGCCGATACTAGCTTAGGCGGCGTTACCCGCTATGCCTATGAAGATGACCTCTTCCGCAGCATCTGGAGCGCCACCGAAGCCGGTTGGGAGCTTGTACTCAATAATAAGAGCGAAAAACCCATCGTAATCGATTGGGACGATGTAGTTTATTACGATATCGACAACATGTCGCACAAAGTACTTTCAAACAAAACCAAATTTGCAGATAAAGGCAACGAACAAGAGCCTACCCTCGTAGCCAAAAGAGGAACCATCGACGAAAAGCTAAGCTCCGCCACACACATCTACCAATCCCCCGTGTATGGCTTTACAAAGCGCCCCCTCTTCCCCATCGACTTTTCGGAAGCAATCCGCTACAAAAACAAAGAGTTCAAGCTCATGATCCCCTTTACCGTGGATGGTCTTTCCGCCCAATATGAGTTTGTATTTACCATCAAAGATGTAACACAAGAGCTTTCCGCCAGCGACCCCTGGAGTGCTTATCTTACAGATAGAGCGCTGGGAACAAACTTCTAATGTAGAATGTAAAGTGTAAAATGTAGAATTATCAAGGACTTATGTTCGAGGGCATAAGTCCTTTTTTAGCTTATAGGTGTTAGGTGATAGGGCTGCGCAAAGGGCAAAGATGCAGTGTTGTTTTGTTCTTTAATTCCTTAGTTGATTTGTTACCCTCCCTCTCTTGGTCTCTAAGTCTCTTTGTCCTAAAGCTCTATTCACTTGAGGCTGTCCAGAAATGCCAAAATCAAGCACGATATCTAACGAAATGAGAGTGTAGGGGCGCAATGCGTTGCGCCCGCTTTTGACAAAGCGTGCACAACGCTTACATTGTAATTAATTGATACTGCGTTCGTAATGGTTACTTGTTGCGTGTAAATTTCGGCGGGTTCAATGCCTTGAACCCCTACATTTCAGGTGTGGACATTTCTTGATGTTGTGTTGTTTGCGTATTTCGGGACAGCCTCGGAATGAACATATCGGCTACCGGTGACTGAAGAGGACATTAAGACTAAGAGACTATGAGACTTAGAGAAAGAAAAATAAAAACCAAGTAATTCCACCCTTAGCGCAGCGCCTAACACCTAACCCCTATCACCTAACACCTTGCGAAGCGCAGCAAAGCGTTTTGCTTGACATAATACGCCCCGCCATAAAAAATGCATCCAGATTATTTATTTATTGGAGTGAGATATGTTTCCCATTAGTTTTGGTAGTGATAACCACAGCGGGATTCACTATACCGTAATCTCTGCATTACAAAAGGTAAACGTGGGCTTTTGTCCCGCTTATGGAGATGATCCGCTTACCGCTGCGGTGCTTGCGCAATTGGAAGCGCTTTTTGGCGGAGATGCTGCTGCCACTTTTGTAATGACCGGCACGGGTGCGAATATCCTGGCACTGCAATCCGTATTGAGTAGCTTTCATGCCGTAATCTGCGCCGATACTGCGCACATCAATGTGGACGAATGTGGAGCCTTGCAAAAGTGCATCGGCGCGCGTTTAATGCCCATCAAAACGCCGGATGGCAAGCTTACGCCAAAGCTGATTGCACCGCTCTTTCTTTTGGATAGAGACCAACACCACTCTCAATATAAAGTAATCTCCATCTCCCAAAGCACCGAATACGGCACGCTTTATACTCTGGAGGAAATCCGCGCTTTGGCAGACTTTGCGCACGAGCATGGGCTGCTACTGCATATCGATGGGGCGCGCCTGGCAAATGCCGCCGCGGCGCTAAATTGCAGTCTTAAAGAGCTTACCAAAGATGCCGGTGCCGATATCATCAGCTTTGGGGGCACCAAAAACGGCTTGCTTTTCGGTGAAGCCATCATTAGCTTTGTGCCAGAGCTTTCGCAGGATATCCGCTTTTACCGCAAGCAGATTACGCAGCTCTTTTCCAAGATGCGCTTTATCTCTGCGCAATATGAGGCTTACCTTACCCGCGATCTCTGGCTGGAATGCGCCCGGCATGCAAACGCCATGGCAGGTCTTTTAGCAGAAAAGCTCGCCGAATTTCCCCAAATCAAGCTGGTAAATAAGGTGGAAGTTAATTCCCTCTTTGTAAAGATGCCCGCCGCCTGGATCCCCATCCTGCAAGAGAAATACCTCTTTTACACCTGGGACGAAGCTAAGCATATCGTAAGGCTGATGTGTTCGTTCAATACCCTGGAAGAACACATTGAGGAGTTTGTCGAAAGCGTGAGGGAGTTGGCGCATTCTAAATGAATGATGAATGATGAATGATGAATGATGGCGGTATGCGCAAGCGCATGCTAATTTGATGCTTACGCATGGTTAGTCGCTTCGCTTAACAAAAGAATATGAGTGAAGTGATTAATTCACCGTTAATATCCGGTATATGCATAATACAACCCTATAAACTATAAGCTGTTCTCTATTACCAAATTAGGTTTGCGAGCTTGCGAAGCAAACAATGCCTTCATTATTCATCATTCATTATTCATTTGCGAGCTTGCAAGCCTGCGCCCAATCCCCCAAAACAACTTGCGAATTATCCCTTTCTCATTATCTTAGACAATAGATACTAAAAAAGAAGGAGAAACCATGAAAGTACTGGTCTTATTTTACTCAGCCTATGGGCACACTTATCAATTGGCAAAAGCCGTTGCTGAGGGTGCCAAAACTATAGATAACATAGAAGTTGCGCTGAAGCGTGTGCCGGAAACCTTGCCGGAAGAGCTTCAGAAAAGCATCGGGATATATGAAGCGCAGAAGGCATTTGCGGATATCCCCATTGCCACAATAGAGGAGCTTCCCGAATATGACGCCATCATCTTTGGCACGCCTACCCGTTTCGGCATGATGGCATCGCAGATGAAAGCCTTTTTGGATGGCACAGGCGGACTTTGGGCAAAAGGCGCGCTCATCGGCAAGATTGGCAGTGTATTTACCTCTACCGCCACTCAGCACGGTGGGCAAGAAACTACCATCTTCTCTTTTTACAGCGTGCTACTACATCACGGCATGCTGGTAGCGGGTTTGCCCTATAGTTTTGCCGGTCAATCCACGATGGATGAGATTTCTGGCGGCTCTCCCTATGGTGCCAGCACCATTACTGGTCCCAATGGCAAGCGCATGCCTTCTCAAAACGAATTAGACGCCGCCTATTATCAGGGCACACATATCGCTAAACTATTAAAATAACCCAAGATTAAGCAGCCTGAAAAGAGTCAGTCGAGAGCCTCAAACAAGATTTTGATTGACTGTTTTAGGCTGCTTTTTCATATTGGATAAAACGAAGAAAGGAGCTAACCATGGCAATTTATTCTGTAAACGAAATCGTGGAATTTGCCGTTCAAATCGAGCAAAACGGCTATGCCTTTTACAACGAAGCCAGCAAGCGCAAGGGTTTAGACCCTGAGGCTAAGAAGTTTATCGAGTTCCTAAGGGATCAGGAGCTGGACCACGAAAAGACCTTTTTGGCACTGCGCGATGAAATCGACCAGCAAGAGCTGGGGCTTACCCAAGATTGGGAGCTTATCGCCCAGTACCTCAAAAGCATCATCGATGGCCGCATCTTCGATAGCAAAGATAGCGCCATCGCCAAAGCCACCGCCGCCAAAGACCTCAAAGAAATAGTGGACCATGCCATTGCCTTTGAAAAGGATACCCTTTTATATTTCCATGCCATTATGGACAATGTGGAATTGCCCAAGAGCAGACAGGCTTTGCGCCGCATCATTCACGAAGAAGCCAGCCACGTGCTGCGTTTATCGGATTTTAGAAAGACCTTAGCCTAAGACAATACGAAGCAATATGGACGGGGCAGATGGCAAGAAAAGCGCGTAAGAAACGAAATATCCTGCGCCTTATTGCCCTCTGCCTGGTCTTGCTGGTAGTTCTTACTTACAACCCCATCTCTGTAAGGCTTTTCACCCTGGGGGTGGCGGTTTATTACGACCTCGATCCCGGCATCTTCTATAGGCTGGTGCGCGCCGAAAGCGCCTTCCGCAGCTTTGCCGTATCTTCCAAACAGGCGATCGGGCTGGGGCAAATCCAGGAAGAAACCGCCCGCTACATCCACGCTTCCCACAAAAAGGGCATGCTCTACCTTCCGCTATACAATCTCCAGCTTAGCGCCCGCTATCTGCACTATTTGCATGATAAATACAGTGGAAATTGGAGCCTGGTACTGGCGGCATACAATTGGGGCGAAACGAATGTATCCAAACGCATCTCCGATAGGCAGATAGAGCCGGAAAAGGATTACCGCGAGCTCTTTAAAGACATCCCCGAAACCTATAAATATATCGGGAAAATACTGCCCGCAAGAAAAAAGGCTTGACGAAAATAGCCGATAAAACATCTTTACTTTAGAAATCATTTAGGAGCTTGAAATGCTGCGTAACCAAAATGGAATCTCAGTTTATGCGATTATCAGCATAATACTATTTGCCGCCTTGATCTTTGTCCTGGCACTACCGAACTTCTATAACCTGGATAAAGAGCAAAATATAGAAGATTGCACCAATAATATGAAAGAAATCTGGGTGGCTGCCTCGGACTATGTGCGCGATACCGAAGCGGATTTTGCCGGAGATTTGGAGCTTTTGCGCAAAACTCCCAAAGCCCGCGGTCCCAAAAATACCTATTTAGGTTCGCATAACCACTGCCCGGAAGCTTCCCGCCAAAAGACCGAATACATCGTATTTGGCAAGTATGTGGCGGATAAGATTGGCGATGAAATAAAGCACAACTACGGCGTTATCGTCTATTGCCCGAATCTGGCACAATATCCCAAACACTTTATTCCCAAAGCTTTCTATGAGAATATGGATCCCACCCAGCTGCAGAATTATATGATCGACGATATGGATTATATCAATGAAGAAACGGGTTCAAACGGCGCCCGCAAGCTGGAGATGATGACCAAATACGTGGAAATCTGGAAGAACGACCCCGAAGCCTTTAACAAGCGCAAAGGCAATACCACCGCACTGCGCGCCATGCTCTTCCCCGAAAAGTTTGGTCTTACAAATTGATGCCCTTATACCATATTCCTTTTAGCGGATATCTTTATATCCGCTTTTTCTTTTGCCATATTTAGGCAGGAATTATGCAATATCAGGACTTTCTGAACCACATCTATCAACGCTATTCCGGCAATGTAAAGCTCGGTCTTGAGCGCATGGAAGGGCTGCTACAAGACATAGGCTCTCCCGAAAAGCGGCTCAATGGCTTTCATGTGGCGGGCACCAACGGCAAAGGCAGCGTTTGCGCTACTCTCGAAGCCCTCGCGCTGGCGCACGGCAAAAGCGTGGGGCTAAATACCTCGCCGCATTTGGTGAATTATACCGAGCGCTTCCGCTTAAATGGCAAGGAATTAGCCTTAGATACCCTCATCAATCTCTTCAAGGAATACGAAAGCCTCTTTGAGAAGTGGGAAGCCTCCTTTTTTGAAATCAGCACCGCTTTGGCATTTGCGCTATTTGTGCGCAAGCAACCGGATATCGCCATCTTTGAAGTAGGCTTGGGCGGCAGGCTGGACGCCACCAATCTTTACACTCCGGATATTGGGATTATTACCAATATCGGGCTTGACCATGTAAAGACCTTAGGCGGCAGCCTCGCCGAAATAGCCCGCGAAAAAGCCGGTATCATAAAGCAGGGTATCCCCATGGTATTGGGGCAGATGGAAGCCGAAGCGCTACAGGTAATCCAAAGCATAAGCGCCGCACTGGCCGCACCCAATTATCTATGCGGCAGAGACTGGCAGGTAACCCCCGCAACAGATAGCATCGCCGGTATCACTTTTGACTATCACTTTGGTGATGTATGCTTTAAAGCGCTACAGGGCAATCTGATGGGCGAGCATCAGGCATTCAATTTAGGCGCCGCACTTACCGCCTTCATCCTTTATTGCCAGAAGCATGAAATCCCCTTTAGCGAAGCCGCCATCCGCCAGGCTTTGGGGCAGATCAATTGGGCAGGACGCATGCAGATTATCCGCAGCGAACCGCTCTGCATAGTTGACGGAGCGCATAACGTGCATGGCGTAAGAGCTTTGCTTAAGAGCTTAAGCCAGGTATTTGGCGAAAAGAAGCTGATCTTTGTGCTCTCCATATTGGGAGATAAAGACTATAGCGAAATGCTGCATTTACTGAGCGCTAAAGCCGCCAAAGTATATGTAGCGCAAAATAATAGCGATCGCGCCGCAAGCGTTCAAGAACAGCAGGAAGCGCTGGCAAAATACGACATCCAAGCCATCCCCTGCGCCAGCGTTGCCGCCGCTTACCACTCCGCCATCGCCCAAGCCGCCAAAGATGACGTAATCATAGCCGGCGGTTCGCTCTTTACCGTGGGCGAAGTAATTGCCGCAAATCAGGAAACCCCCAATCCCTAAGGCAGATGCATCCCGAAATAGAAAACTATCTTTCCCACCTCTATCCGCTTTTGGCACAACGCGGTATCGAAATCCTCTGGCACAAAGAAATCGCCTACGGCATTCAACTCAAGCTAAGCCGCGATATAGATAGCGCAAACCTGAATATCTATTACGGCAAAAAGGGACTGAGCACCCTCGTAGGCGGCAGCAAAGATAGCGCCCTAAAGCAGGAAATCGGGCGTTTGGTAGGAAATATCCATAGCGAACCGGCAAGCCCCGCCCTGCACCACTGGCACTATTGGATTGGCAGCGATGAATGCGGCAAAGGGGATTACTTTGGTCCTCTGGTACTAAGCGCTTTTTACCTGAAACAGGAGCAGGTGCCAGAGCTAAGACAACTGGGCACTGTGGATAGCAAACGCTTAAACGATACCAAACTAAAGACCATCGCCGAAAGCATTTACCGCAGCTTTCCCGGACAATGCCAGGCGCTTATCATCAGCCCCCGCCGCTATAACGAACTGATCAGCGATTTCAAGCGGCAAAACCTCAATCTTAACGACCTTTTAGCCTGGGCGCATAGCAAGGTGATTAGCGAACTGATCGCCAAAAGCCAGCCCCTGGAAGGCGTAATCATAGACCAATTTTCCAAAGCCCAAAAAGCCAGAGCACGCCTGATTGCTAAATATCCGAGACTCAATATCATCGAGCGTACCGCCGCTGAGCGCGACCCCGCCGTTGCCGCCGCCTCCATCCTGGCGCGCTACCAATTCCTCATCGCCAAAAAGAATATGGAAAAGAGCTTTGGCTTCAATTTCCCCTTAGGTGCCGGAGCGAATGTAAAGAAAGCTGCGCAAACCTTTGTAACGGAACAGGGTATGAACAAGCTTGGAGAAGTGGCGAAGCTGCACTTCAAGACTACGCTGGCGCTACGCTCCTAACAAGGTGATAGGTTTTAGGTGTTAGGCGCTGACGCTCGCGGATAAGTTACTTTGTTGTTATATTCTTAGTCCATTCCGGTATCCCTTGGTCTCTAAGTCTCTCCGTGTTAAAATCTTAAAGTCCATAGTCTGCTCTTCTTTTTTTTGCCTTCGCTGATTTCGATTAGCGCAGCGCCTGCCACCTGAAACCTGCTTCCTTACGCCTGCGAAGCAAAAAGTTCTTGACAGAAAACACCACTCCTGCATAATAGCAACAGCATTAGCGTTCATCAATCCCAAATGCCCCCAGGCAATTTGAAACCGGATAGATATTTAATATAATATGGCGTTTTGCAACAAGAATATCGGGTTCACAAACCCAAACTTATGATAAGCATGGCTTTTGTGCCATGCGTGGAGAACATGACATGATCAAAGAAGTTGGACGTCTGAACATTGACGACTACAAGATCTTGGATGCGCAAGTAGAGAAAATATTTCGCAATCTGGATAGGGAAAAAGAGGCTCTGGCGATCAAGCAAATTACCGATATCGGCAATACCGCCAATTACTTTGTGCGCGAAGAGCTAGGTAAGCGGCTGGCTACTTATAGCGGCGAAGGCAATTTAGACCAGATTTGTGGCGACCTTTTGGAGGATTTCCTCTACGGTTTGCGCGCCACCGGTCTCTTTTACTTTTACTACAAATATCAGGACGACCCCATCCGGATCATCCACACCTTGGGCAAAACCTTTGAAAGCGTCCCCTGGGAGAGCGAAACGATCTGTTTTGAGCTTTGGAAGCGCTTTCCGGAAGCCATGCGAGACGAAATGCCGCTTTGGGCAGAAAGCGATAACGAAAATAAGCGCGCCATGTCTATGCACGGCATGGAAAATATCGCCGCCAAAAACCCGCAATATGTGCTCGCCTTTCTTTCCCGCCTTTTGGACGACGAAAGCGAAGAAGTGCAAAAGAAAATCTCGCATATCCTTACTCAAG